>NZ_REBQ01000112.1 GCF_007692655.1 Halomonas sp. | reverse complement strand
CACAAGTGGAGAGAAACACAATGGCAGACGACAAAAGCAATGCTGCTGAATACTGGAAAGCTAACGTCCGTTTAATTTTCGGCTGCCTGTCTGTTTGGGCTTTCGTTTCTTATGGATGCGCTATCCTTTTTCGCCCGCTGTTGGCAAACATACCAATAGGCGGTACTGATCTGGGCTTCTGGTTCGCACAACAGGGTTCTATCTTGACTTTCATTGTCTTGATCTTCTTCTACGCATGGAAGATGAACAAGCTCGATGAAAAATTTGGCCTTGGGGAGTAAGCCAGCATGAGCCAGTTTGCAATTAACTTACTGTTCGTCGGCGCCTCCTTTGCCCTCTATATCGGCATCGCGATTTGGGCCCGCGCCGGCTCAACCAAAGACTTCTACGTCGCCGGCGGCGGTGTTCACCCAATCACCAATGGTATGGCTACCGCAGCAGACTGGATGTCAGCGGCATCGTTTATCTCGATGGCGGGCCTGCTTGCATCCGGCGGTTACGCTAACTCCTCCTTCCTAATGGGCTGGACCGGTGGCTACGTTATCCTTGCGATGCTGCTAGCTCCCTACCTACGGAAGTTTGGCAAGTTCACCGTGCCTGACTTTATTGGTGATCGCTTCTACAGCAACACAGCCCGCTTTGTGGCAATCGTGTGCTTGATCGTGGCTTCAGTCACCTACGTTATCGGACAAATGACCGGTGCTGGCGTTGCTTTCTCACGCTTCCTTGAGGTAAGCAACACTTGGGGTATTTGGCTGGCTGCGCTGATTGTATTCCTCTACGCCGTATTTGGCGGTATGAAAGGCATCACCTACACCCAGGTGGCTCAATACATCGTACTTATCGTGGCGTATACCATTCCTGCGGTATTTATTGCCTTCCAACTGACCGGCAACCCCATCCCGATGTTTGGTATGTTCAGCACTCACACTGAATCAGGTGTACCGCTGCTGGAGAAACTGGATGATGTGGTAAACGCATTAGGCTTCCAGGATTACACCGCTGACGTAGATAACAAGCTAAACATGGTGCTATTCACCCTGTCGCTAATGGTCGGTACCGCTGGTCTGCCCCACGTTATCATTCGCTTTTTCACCGTACCTAAAGTGGCTGATGCACGCTGGTCTGCTGGCTGGGCACTGGTGTTCATTGCGTTGCTGTACCTTACCGCTCCAGCGGTGGGCTCTATGGCACGCTTAAACCTGGCGACCACCGTTTATCCTGATATGGCAGGGCAGGTCGAGAATTACGAAGAGGCCACGCAAAATCCGATCCTCTACGAAGATCGTCCTGAATGGTTCCGTACCTGGGAAGAGACTGGCCTTATTACCTTCAACGACCTGAACAATGACGGCCGTATCCAGATGTACAATGATGCCGTCGACTTTTCTGACCGCGGCTGGGAAGGCAACGAGCTGGAAGTTAATAATGACATCCTGGTACTCGCCAACCCGGAAATTGCCAACTTGCCCGGCTGGGTCATCGGTTTGATTGCAGCAGGTGGTATTGCAGCGGCACTCTCTACCGCAGCAGGCTTGCTACTGGCAATCTCTTCGGCCATCAGTCACGATTTGATCAAAACGATGATCAATCCAAAGATCTCCGAAAAAGGCGAAATGTTGGCAGCCAGGATATCCATGGGTGGTGCCATTCTACTGGCCACTTACTTGGGGCTTAACCCGCCTGGGTTTGCAGCACAAACGGTGGCGTTGGCCTTCGGTATCGCAGGCGCATCGCTATTCCCTGCGCTGATGATGGGTATTTTCTCCAAGCGGATGAATAACTCAGGTGCGATTGCCGGTATGCTGGCAGGCTTGGTAACCACGCTGCTTTACATCTTCACCTACCTGGGCTGGCTGTTTATCCCCGGCACCAATATGCTGGCGAATACGCCTGACAACTGGTTCCTGGGTATCTCCCCGCTCTCCTTTGGTGCAGTAGGTGCGATGATTAACTTCGCCGTGGCCTTCTCTGTCTCCAGCGTGACCAAAGCGCCACCGCAGGAAATTCAGGACCTGGTGGAAAGCGTTCGCTATCCGAAAGGCGCTGGTATGGCGGTAGACCACTAAGTCATAATCTTTCCTAACGCTATCGCCATGTTGTGTTAACGTTTTGGATTAGACCTCACCATCGGGCTTCCTCACGGAGGCCCGATGCTTTTTAGAGATGGCCTTTAGAAAGGATATTGTATGATTTGGCATTTAATCGCCGCCGTTTTTGCAGGTCTGGCGGCCGCCGGGATTGGTCTGATACTGCGCACATTGAGCGGGAAGCGGCTCCCCAAATGGATTGTGCCGGTGTTTGGTGGGCTAGGCATGTTGGGCTATCAAATCCATGTGGAGTACAGCTGGTTTGATCATAAACAGGAGCAGCTCCCCGATACCGCCATGGTGATTTCCAGCGATACCGGCACGGCGGTATGGCGCCCATGGACATTTGCCATTCCAATGATTACCAAATTTAGCCTGGTGGACAGCGAAAATATTCGCATGAGCGAGCAGGATGGCGACCGCCTGGCAGAATTCATTCTTTACCAGTTTGAGCGCCACCATACCGACATTCTGATTACCCAACCCTATATATTGAACTGTGAAAGCCGCGAACTTGTTCCCCTCACGCAAGAGACCCGGGAGCCTATTCTCGAAGAAATACGCACGCTGCGGGAAACCTCACCGCTGCTCAACGCGATATGTACATAGATAAATAAAATCCCCTAATGCGAACAAGCTTAGGGTTTGTACGAAAAGTCGTCGGAGTGCCGGCAGTTTTCGTACAAACCTGAGGCGATGGTCGTACACAGCTCCCTATTTCGCCTAGAATAAGGCCTTTATAAGCTGCGCACGTTAAGCAGGTCGTACATCTGGGGGAAGAGGCATGTTTCACGGCGGGCTTCTGGTAGCGGTATCGCTACTCTATATTGCCGTATTATTTGGCATCGCTTGGTACGGTGACCGCCGCGCGCGAACCCACGGCGCCACTCGGCGGCGTCCGATTATTTATAGTTTAGCGTTGGCCATTTATTGTACGTCGTGGACGTTTTACGGCGCTGTTGGTCAGGCAGCTACAGCCGGCTGGTCGTTTGCGAGTATCTTTGTTGGGCCGATATTGACGTTTTTGCTGTTCTGGCCGGTGCTAGCGAAGATGATTCGTGTCGCCAAACATCAAAACGTCACCTCGATTGCCGACTTTATTGCCTCCCGCTACGGTAAAACCCAGTCCCTGGCCGCCTTTGCCAGCCTTGTGGCGCTTGTCGGCACCCTGCCCTACATTGCCCTGCAGTTAAAAGCGGTCTCAACCTCTTTCAGTGTCCTGACGGATGCCACCGATGTGACCCATACGCCTCTGTTTGGCGATACGGCGTTCTATGTGGCCATCGTTATGGCTATTTTCGCGATTCTGTTCGGCACCCGGCATACCGATGCCACTGAGCATCACGAAGGCTTAATCCATGCAGTTGCTTTTGAATCCATCGTCAAGTTATTGGCGTTTGTGGTGCTTGGCGCTTTCGTTACCTGGGGAATGTTTGGGGGCCTAGGGGAGTTGATGGGCCATGCTGAAAGCCAGCTTGAGCTCCAACGGCAACTCGCCAATCAGGATTTTGGCCAAAGTTTCTGGGCTCAGACACTGCTGGCGATGTTGGCGATCCTCTGTTTACCCCGCCAATTTCACGTGGCCGTGGTCGAAAATATCCATCCCGACGATGCTACCAAAGCCCGCTGGCTGTTCCCGCTCTATTTACTCGCGATTGCTTTTTTTGTGGTGCCGTTGGCAGCCGCCGGTTTGCTGCTGTTCTCTGAAAGTGGCGTGGAACCCGACACCTATGTACTGGCGCTGTCCATGGCTTCGGGCCAACAATGGCTGACGCTGCTGACCTTTATCGGTGGCTTCTCAGCGGCCACTGGCATGGTCATAGTCGCGGCGGTGGCCGTGTCGATCATGATCTCCAATGAAATTGTGATTCCCGCGCTCTTCCGACTGCGCTGGTTTGATACCAAGGCCCGGGATTACGGCCGCCTGGTGCTACGAGCACGCCGCTTGACCATCGTTGCTGTGCTCGCCATGGCCTACGGTTTTTACCACCTCATTGCCGAATTCACTTCACTGGCTTCGATCGGCATGCTGTCATTTGCTGCCGCCGCCCAGTTTGCTCCAGCACTCATTGGCGGCCTGTATTGGAAGCGCGGCAATCGACTCGGGGTGGTCGTCGGCATGAACGCTGGCTTCGCTATCTGGGCGTACAGCCTACTCATGCCCGCTATGATCAATGCTGGCGTACTGCCCGCAGTGTGGCTTGAAGGCGGCCCGCTGGGGCTTAATTGGCTATCCCCAACGGCACTGTTTGGACTCAACCTGGGCGACAGCTTTACCCACGGCGTCATGCTTTCACTGGGGGTTAACCTATTCTGCTACATTTTTGTTTCTCAGCTCACCTCCCAGCGAGTCGTTGAACGTATTCAGGCTTCGCTGTTTGTCGACAGCGTCGAAACTCGCCAAACCTCAGTTAATCGTCCCTGGACCGGTGCGACGACGGTGGGCGATTTAAAGGTATTGTGTGAGCGTTTTCTGGGTGCGGGACAAGTGGACCGTGCTTTTGAGGATTACGCCCGCCGCGCAGGCAAACCGCTAGACGATAGCACTCGGGCGTCGATTGATATTATCCAGTTCACAGAGCGATTCTTGGCCTCGGTGCTGGGTGCATCTTCAGCGCGCATCGTGGTTAACTCGGCGCTTCAAGGCCGCGGCATCGGCATCTCAGATGTTATTTCCATTGTTGATGAAGCTTCCCAGGTACTGGAATTCAACCGGGCGCTGCTGCAGGCCACCATTGAAAATATTAATCAAGGCATCAGCGTGGTTGACCAGAACCTGCGCCTGGTGGTGTGGAACCAGCGCTATTTGGAGCTATTCCGCTTCCCTGACCACTTGATTCGCGTCGGTGCACCCATTGACCGCATTTTCCGCTACAACGCCCACAACGGCGAGTATGGCCCGGGTGACCCTGAAGAGCACGTACAGCTACTGCTCGACAACATTCGCGAAGGCCAGCCCCACCGCTACGTGCGCTATCGCCAAGATGGCAGTGTGCTAGAAGTGCAAGGCAACCCAATGCCCGGCGGCGGCTTTGTGTATACCTACCAAGATATTACTCAGCAAAAGCGTATCGAAGAGGCGCTGATTCGCTCGGAAAACAATATTCGGATCTATACCGACAATGTGCCCGCGCTGATTGCCTACTTCGATAAGGAGTGTCGCTACCTATTTACCAACCGCGCCTATGAACAGGCCTTCAGTATTGATCGCAATGCGGTAATTGGCCGCCGTTTTCAAGACGTGCTGCCAATTAAGCAGGCGGAAGAGCGCGCCCCTTGGGTAGCCCGCGCGCTCAATGGTGAGCGCGTGAGCTTCGAAGTTTCGCTGCGCGTCAACGATGTCATGCGCTATATGTTGGTCACCTACACCCCGCACTTTGGCGACAGCCAAACAATTCTCGGCTTTTTTGCTCTCTATCAAGATATTACCGAGCGGCGTCAGGCTGAGATTGCGCTAAAAGAGACCAATGAAACCCTGGAAGAGCGCGTACGTGAGCGTACTCAGGCCCTTTCGGAAGCTAATGCCGCGCTGCGCCAGGAGAACCGTGTTCGCGCTGAAGCAGAACTAGCGCTGCGCCAAGCCAAACAGCTGGCGGAAGATGCCAACGCGTCTAAAACACGCTTTTTAGCTGCCGCCAGCCATGATTTGCTGCAGCCGCTTAACGCCGCCAGGCTATTTACGTCGGCGCTGATGCAAAACGTTACCACCACTGATACCCAGCGTATCGTTGGTCATATTGATAACTCGCTGCAGGCTGCAGAAGAGTTGCTCAGCACCCTATTGGATATTTCCAAGCTGGATGCGGGCGCCCTCACGCCCCGCCGTAGCCATTTTGCATTGGCAGATATTTTCCGCCCGCTACGCGCTGAATTCGAAGTAATGGCGGATGACAGAGGGCTGGATTTAGAGGTTGTACCCACTCAGCTCTGGGTCGATTCAGATCCCCAAATGTTGCGGCGTATCGTGCAGAACTTCTTATCCAACGCGATACGCTACACCCAAGAAGGTCGTGTCCTATTGGGCTGCCGACGCCAGGGTAACTGGCTATCCATTGAAGTGTGGGACAGCGGCCCCGGCATACCCGAGTCAAAGCTAACTGAAATTTTTCAGGAATTCCGCCGTTTAGATCAGGTATCACGCCACAAGGAGAGTGAAAAAGGTCTTGGGCTGGGGCTGTCCATTGCTGACCGGATGAGTCGAGTGCTGGATCATCCCATTAAGGTACGTTCGACGGTAGGCAAAGGCGCAGTGTTCTCAGTCAGCGTACCCATTGTGGACGCCCGAGAGGCCAGCAGCAGCGATCTAGAACCTCAGTCACGGCGAGGCGGCCATAAACTTAACGGCACGCGGATTGTGTGCATTGATAACGAAACGCTTATTTTGGAAGGGATGACAGCCATGCTAAGCGGCTGGGGCTGCGAAGTATTCACGGCAACCAGTATTGGCGGGGCTAAATCCATACTACGCAATATGGACGGCGATCCTGACGCTATCTTGGCGGACTACCACCTGGATAACGAAGTCACTGGATTGATGGCACTGGAAGCACTCAGTGAGCGCTTTGAGGGGGCGGTACCAGGCATTGTGATTACCGCTGATCGTACCGAAGCGGTAGCCGAAGAGATCAAACGGGCAGGCTATCAACTGCTGCTGAAGCCGGTGAAACCCGCTGCCCTGCGTGCGCTGTTAACCCGCACACTACAAGCCAACCGTGCCAACCGTTAACGGCTCTTACAAGTGTAAGAGCCGTTAACCAATACCTCGGATCACCTACATTCAATCGATTAAGTGGAGGCAACTTTGGGTGGTTCGACTTCCAGCTTCTGCGCGGCGATTACCGCCTGGGTACGTGAATGCACACCCAGTTTGCGTAGAATCGCCGTCACATGAGCCTTGATCGTCGCCTCAGAAACACTCAGTTCGTAAGCGATTTGTTTGTTTAACAGACCTTCCGTCAGCATGTTCAAAACGCGAAACTGCTGGGGTGTTAGCGAAGCAATCGCCTCAGCAAAGCGCGACTCCTCTTCGCTGGTCTCTTCCAGTACGTTAGCGAGCGCCTCCGGGAGCCACACTTCACCCTGCAGAATTTCCCCTACCGCCTCAGCAATTAGTTGAAGCGATGATGATTTAGGGATAAAACCTGACGCGCCGTAGTCAATAGCACGACGCACCACATAGGGTTCATCGCTGCCTGAGACCACTGCCACAGGGATATCGGGCATTTGGCCACGCAGCTGGATTAGGCCAGAGAAGCCGTGGGCTCCCGGCATATGCAGGTCTAGTAGGATCAGATCGGCATCTGGGTGGCGATTCACCACGTCAGTGGTGGCTTCCATGGTATCCGCTTCGACAATTTCCGCCTGGGGGGCTAACTGGCGTAACGCTTGGGTTAGCGCTGCACGAAACAGCGGGTGATCGTCAGCGACGATAAACTTATGAGCTACTGCCATGGATATTCCTCCGGTTCCTCGAGCAGCGGGGTTGTCTGCCGCCGCGACGCTAGGCTCTTACGGTTGTCAAGCATGGTACCCCATGGGCTTCGTCATGCCCAAGCGTCGCATGCATAATTTATAATCGATAATTCCAGCCATCGAAAACGTATGCTTATAAAAGCATACATCAATAAACACTCATCCTTACAAAAACAACAGTGCCGGTCTACTCGGACCGGCACTGTTGTCATTCAGACGCATAGGGTTAAGGCTAAAACCGTCTGCCTTAAATGCCTAAGTCGGCGTTGCGATTATTGATTCGCACGATGCTCAATAAGCTCATCTACCACCGATGGGTCAGCCAACGTACTGGTATCGCCCAAACCATCGCACTCATTGGCCGCAATCTTACGCAGAATCCGCCGCATGATTTTACCCGAACGGGTCTTCGGCAGACCTGGCGCCCACTGGATAACATCCGGCGAGGCAATCGGACCAATATCCTTGCGCACCCACAGCGTTAGCTCTTTTTTGAGTTCATCGGTCGCTTCGATACCGTCACCTAGGGTGACATAAATGTAGATGCCCTGTCCCTTAATATCGTGGGGGAAGCCTACCACAGCCGCTTCAGCGACGGCACTATGCGCTACCAGCGATGACTCTATTTCGGCGGTGCCCATGCGGTGGCCGGAAACGTTGAGTACATCATCGACACGGCCGGTAATCCAGTAGTAGCCATCCTCATCGCGACGGCAACCATCACCGGTAAAGTACATACCGTCATAGGTCGAAAAATAAGTTTGGATATAACGTTCGTGGTCACCCCAGATAGAGCGCGCCTGACCCGGCCAAGAGTCAAGAATCACCAGGTTCCCTTCGGTAGCGCCTTCCAGAATATTACCTTCGTTATCGACCAGGGCGGGTTTGACCCCAAAAAATGCAGTCGTCGCAGAGCCAGGCTTAAGCGGCGTCGCACCAGGCAACGGGGCGATCATGATGCCGCCGGTTTCGGTTTGCCACCAGGTATCGACGATTGGGCACTTTTGATTACCAATGACGCGGTAGAACCATTCCCAAGCTTCCGGGTTAATCGGTTCGCCCACAGAGCCAAGTAACCGCAGGCTATCGCGCTTGCTAGAGTCCATCACGTTATCGCCATGCGCCATCAGCGCACGTACTGCCGTTGGCGCAGTATAAAGAATATTAACGTTGTGCTTATCAACGATATCGCCCATACGTCCATGGGTTGGATAGCTCGGCACGCCTTCAAACATCAAGGTCGTTGCGCCATTCGCCAGTGGCCCGTAAACAATGTAGCTATGCCCTGTCACCCAGCCCACATCAGCGGTACACCAGTAAACCTCACCCTCTTGATAATCAAAAACATACTGGTGGGTCATGGCAGCATAGGTGAGGTAACCACCCGTCGTATGCTTCAAGCCTTTGGGCGCGCCGGTGGAGCCGGAAGTGTAAAGAATAAACAGCGGGTCTTCCGCGCCCATGGCTTCGGCTTCGCACTCGCTGGACTGCTGATCGACGAGTTCATCAAACCAGATATCACGACCTTCTTTCCATTCGATTTCACCGCCAGTACGCTTAACGACCAACACGTTTTTGCATATATCGGTGCCTTCACGGGTCAGCGCAGCGTCAACATTCTCCTTCAACGGCACATGTTTGCCACCGCGCACCGACTCATCGGCAGTGATGACCAGCCTGGAGTCCGAACCAATTACCCGCTGAGCAACCGCATCTGGCGAGAAGCCACCGAACACGACCGAGTGCACTGCACCAATACGAGCGCAGGCAAGCATCGCCATGGCAGCTTCAGGAATCATCGGCATATACAGTGTAACGGTATCACCCTTACCAATCCCAAGCTCCCTTAGTGCGTTGGCCAGCTGGTTGGTACGTGCGTATAGCTCCCGATAAGTAATGTGTTTGGATTCGTCAGGGTTGTCGCCTTCCCAGATAATTGCCGTCTGATCGCCGCGTTTTTCCAGGTGCCTATCCAAACAGTTAGCACTGACGTTAAGCAGGCCATCTTCAAACCAACGGATATCAACGTTGTCACGCGCAAAAGAGGTGTTTTTGATTTTGGTGGGCGTTTTAATCCAGTCAAGGCGCTTGGCCTGCTCGGCCCAGAAGCCTTCCGGATCGTCCATCGACTGCTGATACATGGCCGTATATTTAGCGTTGTCGGCCCACGCATTGGCGGCGAAGTCGTCGCGCACCGGATAGACGTTCTGTTGATCGCTCATGAAATTGCCTCTGTCCGTGGAATTGCACTCTCTAGAAAACATGCATTCTGGGAACCATGTATTTTGAGAACATAGCCCTAAAAAAACACGTTCCGAAGAAAATATAGTCGATACGTTTTATTATGGTGTTTATAGAACTTATCGTCCGATATTAGGCGTATCGACACTTATTAATGTAGCCCTAGCATAAACCTCCTCGCACGGGCTTCCCTTTAGACATTGGTATTAACATTTTTTATTTAAAAAACAGATATTTATAATCAAATAAGTCTTAATCCTCGGGACTATATACCAACGTCTTAGCACAGTGACGGCAGCGATAACGACGCCCATTTAACACTAAAGCATGACGTCGTGTGGTAAAGCGATGCACTCGACACTCGCATGCATATCGATGAGGTGCTGTCTGCGCCCGCTGAATATCAAAGCGATGGGTCACGCTGGGCACCAAGCCAAATAGATCACGCATGACTGTTTTCCATTCACGCCCATGGGGCTTTAAACGCGGGCCGTTTTCTAGGTGAAATACCAGCCAGTGGGCCATTTCATGGGGGATGACTTCATCAAAAAAAGCCGTGCGGTTCTCCTCCAGCAGCACAGGGTTGAGGCGCAAGCCACCACGACCTAAGTGCGCCTGTCCCGCCGAGGCACCGCGTAAATCAAACCAAACCCTAGGCCGCGGCAACGATGGACACACTTCGCAGCAACGCTCCCATGCCTGCTCTACACGCGTTAACGCGGCACGATGTAAATCGGCCTCTGTCATGGCTGCCAGCTCAACAGCGGGCCAGGGGTGCAGTGGTAACGTCTTCATTAATGATAAACTAGCCGCTATAGGTATTTGATGATTTAAGCATGTGATGGCTTACGTATCTGGTGATTTAGGTACTTGATCACTTAGCCACATGTTGACCGATTCCCATTGACGAGGCTTTACTCATGGCAGAGCGCAGCGACACGCCGGAAACAAACACGCCACCTCAGCCACTGCTCGACGACGAGCAGTTGGATAGATTGGACGATTTCCTAGACTCTGATCAAGTGGATGAGGATGCACTGGATTTGATCTCCGCCCATGGCTTTCTCGTCGCCCTTGCGGTAGCACCCAGTGAAGTCCCCCCAGCCCAGTGGCTAACGGAGCTGTTCCAGGGGGAGCCCCGCTACGCCAATGATGCCGAGCGTGATGAAATTATCACTCTGCTGACGCTTTTACGTGACAACGCCGTAGCGGTGCTAGAGCAAGGCGGCCTGCCGGAACTCCCCTTTGAGCTAACCCTAGGGGGCGAACCCGCTGAAGAGACGCCGATAGGCGACTGGTGCGCAGGCTTTATGGAGGGCGTTTTCAGCGATGAGAGTGCTTGGTTTCAGGACGATGAAGAGGCCGCTGCCACCCTGCTGCTGCCCTTTATGCTGCTATCAGGGTTGTTCGACGATGAGCCCGACATGGCCGAACTGGCAAAAGATCAAGCGCGTCAGGAGTCGCTGGTAGTGCAGCTACCGGAATTGGTGCTGGATCTTTACCTGCACTACCGCGTGCCGCCGGAAACGCCCAAACCCAAACCGCGTAAGAAGACGCCAGCCAAGGGCAAAAAACGCTAGAGCCTGCAAACGGCCTGCCCTCGACTTACTTAAGCCGCGTCACCATGGCATCCAGCAACCCATAAATCCACTCTTTGGCGCGCTGCCCCCAAGGGCGCGCGGCCCAGGCGGCTGGGTCGACTTCCTGACTGGCGGCAAAGTTGCGTTCAAACAGCTCGCGAACGTCAGTTGCCAACTGCGGATCGATCGCCTCTTGGTTGGCCTCCAGATTCCAATGTAGATTCCAGTGATCAAAGTTACACGAGCCAATGCTTACCCAGTCATCAACGAGCACAAATTTGGCATGAATAAACGTCGGCTGGAACTCAAAGATACGCACACCCGCTTTCAGCATTGAGTGATAAAAACGCTGGCCCGCAAAGCGCACCCCTGGGTGATCATGTTTTGACCCAGGCAGCAACAGACGCACATCGATCCCACGACGCGCAGCCTTGAACAAACGACGCCGTAGGGTAAAAGTGGGCACAAAATAAGGCGTACATAGCCACAGCCTTCTGTCTGCCTGGCTAACGCGGCTGTATAACGAATGACGAATGGCTTGATAGCGGTATCCACGTGCCGATATTGCCCGCCCCTGCATGCCATCGCTAAACACCTGTGGCTCACGCTGCGCTGGCAGCACCTTCGTTCCTGCGCCACCTTTCTCGCTGCGAGTCAGCCTTGAACGCCAAAGCCTTCGAAACAATAACTCCCAGTCAGCCACGACGGGCCCCTCGATTCGCAGCGCAATCTCGTACCAGGCGTTGAGAAACTCATCCACCGCACCGAAGCCACCGGTAAACGCCTGTTCACCATCAACCACCACGATTTTGCGATGATCCCGGCTTAAATTGCGGGCGAGGGAGTGGAAGCCTATCGGATTGAAAAAGCGCAGCTGTACACCGCCTTGCTGCAGCCGCTGGCGATCAGCACTCGACAGCCCCATTGCGCCATAACCGTCTAGCAACAGACATACGCAAACGCCTCGCTGAGCCGTGTTAATCAACACCTTGCTAATTTGATCAGCAAGCTCACCGGACTCCATCAAATAGAGTTCTACCAATACGTAGTGCTGCGCTTGCTCCAGCGCCGCATACATCGCGGGTAGAAAACGCGTGGCTTCTGGCAGCAACGTAAACTTATTTCCTTCTCGCCACACGTGCCGCATGGGTGCTCCTTGCGTTTCAGCAGATCAGCCTACGAATGGACTAGCGCGCTAATGAGCGATGGACATACAGATCATAGCGGCTGGTTTTGCCTTCTAACGTGTGCTGCGGTGCAGGGCCTGCAATGGGTGGCGCCTTGCGAGGGCGCTTTACCACAACTCGATGAGTAGCCACGTCTAGCGCTGCTTCAAGCAGTCTCGGGGCGTCGGGATCATCACCGGCCAGTTCGCGAAACAAACGCATCTCCTTCTTCACTAGGGCTGATTTTTCACGGTGGGGAAACATCGGATCAAGATGTATCACTTGGGGATTAAACTGCGCGCTGGCGACTAGCTCCGCAAGGGACTCAGTCGCATCGCCATGCCGTAGCGTCATACGGGCAGCAACCTCAGCCGTATCAGGGTGACCCTGCGCACGTGCTAGGCCATCGGCTAACAGCGCGGCAATCGCCGCCACTCGCTCAATTAACAGCACATGTGCACCTAAACACGCCAATACAAAGGCATCCCGCCCCAGTCCAGCGGTGGCATCGACAATGCTTGGCGTAACACCTTTGTTCAGCCCGCACGCTTTGGCCACTAACTGCCCACGGCCACCGCCAAACTGGCGCCGATGCGCCGCTTTACCCGACACAAAATCAACGCTTAGCGGTTTACCATAGTGGGCTTCATCACCTACCAGCACCAACCTGCCATCACGCTGCGCTAACGCCAACGAGGCAGGCAGCGTGATCGAATCAGCTAGCGTCATGCGGGCTTTTTCCAGGCAACGTCATTGCGTAGATAGACCGGCTGCGCTAAGCGAGCGGCCTGGCCAAGGCCAGCGGTGAAATCTCGCGCCCCTAGCCACGCCATCTCCTCAGCCCTGGGCTCCAGGTCATTCAAGTGCTGAGGCATGCTCAAGTGCACCTCTGTTGAAAACCGCTCCCACAAGGTAAAACCACTGCCCACGCCCACCCAGTCCGTCTCTTTACCCGGCAAGCGCATTGCCTCAGGGGCAAGTACCGCCTCCGCACTCATGGGGGTTATCACGTCCTTCAGGCAGTGCCATGTTGCGGCGTACACTTCGCCCATACGCGCATCCAAAGCCGTCACAACGTGGCGTAGGTGGTAACGACGATGTGCCTGAAGGGCAAGCGCCTCTAACGTCGAGATGCCCATCAGCGGGCAGTCCAGTCCAAACGCCAACCCTTGGGCTACGCCGGCCGCTATACGCAAGCCAGTGAAGGAGCCGGGACCACGCCCGTAAGCCACTGCATCAAGCTCGGTGGGCGACACTTGAGCCTCGGCAAGCACCTCATTGATCATCGGCATGAGACGGCGGGTATGGGCACGAGGTGTCATCTCAAAGCGCACTAAACACTCAGACCCCGAATCGTCTTGGCGCAGTAGCGCCGCCGAACAGGCGCTCGATGAGGCGTCAAGGGCAAGCAGATGTAACGGCATAGCAAGTGGCCACTGAAAGAGAAAAGTTACCGCATTATACCTTTGTCAGGCCATTACGACGATGGCCCGCGTAGGCGGGCCATCGTTCAATACGTCAATACTACGTTAAGTGCGTTGTGAAGTACGGTGAACTGCGCGTTTGGCCAAGTCCTGCTTAGCTCAGCGCTTCTTTTACTTGACGGGTGATATCGGTCACGCTGCCCACCCCTTCAATACGGTGGTACTGGGGAGCACTCTGCGGGTCCTGCTGAGCCCACTGCTGGTAGTAATTAACCAGGGGCGCAGTTTGATCATGGTAAACCGATAACCGATTACGCACCGTGGCTTCCTGGTCATCTTCGCGCTGAATAAGCGTTTCACCGGTCACGTCGTCTTTGCCCGGCTCTTTGGGTGGGTTGTGCTCAACGTGATAAACCCGCCCAGAGGCCTGGTGAACACGGCGCCCCGCCAAGCGGCTGACGATCTCTTCATCCGGCACGGCAATCTCAACCACGTGATCAAGCTTAACACCGCCCTCCTTCATGGCATCGGCCTGGGGGATCGTGCGCGGGAACCCATCGAAGAGGAAACCGTTCTCGCAGTCTGGCTGGCTAATACGCTCTTTAACCAGATCGATAATGATGTCATCTGACACCAAGCCACCGCTGTTCATGATCTCTTTTACTTTCAGACCCAGCTCAGTGCCGTTTTTAATAGCGGTGCGCAGCATATCCCCGGTAGAAATCTGAGGAATCTTGAATCGCTCGCAAATAAACTGAGCTTGAGTCCCCTTCCCGGCGCCGGGGGCACCCAACAGGATTAAACGCATGGCACTGCTCCTTGAAATTTAACGATGTAAAATCTGATAACCGACAATAACCGCGCCTTTCAGGCGACACAACTCCCCAAAAGCCTGATAGACCCGCTTTTATTTCATTTTTTTTAATTTAAAACAGTCAGGTGACGCAAAACTAACACTTTGGTCGTCCTGCTATAGGTTGAGCAAACACAAGCGGCGCCCAAAAGGGCGCCGCTTGTCAGACGTCAACTCTTATCGATTACAGCAGTAAACGACGAATATCAGTCAGTACATCAGCCAGGAACGCAGTAAAACGAGCAGCGTCGGCACCGTTGATCGCCCGGTGATCGTAGGAGAGCGATAGCGGCATCATTAACCGCGGCTGGAAGGCACTGCCATCCCACACCGGTTTCATCTGGGCTTTAGACACACCCAAAATAGCCACCTCCGGCGCATTAACGATCGGCGTGAAGGCCGTTCCACCAATCGAACCAAGGCTCGAAATAGTAAAGCAGCCACCGGTCATCTCGTCGCGCTTAAGCTTTTTGGTCTGCGCTTTCTTGCCCAGCTCCGCCATCTCCTTGGCAATCTCAATCAAGGATTTTTTATCGGCGTTGCGTACGACAGGCACCATCAGCCCATCGGGAGTATCCACGGCGATACCGATATGGACATAGTTCTTCCATACCAGGGTTTCGCCGTCGCCTTTCAAGCTGACGTTGAACTGCGGGAATTTACGCAGTGCAAAGGCACAGGCTTTGACCATAAACGGCAGCGGCGTCAGCTTGGCACCCTGCGCCTCAGCTTCTGCTTTCATCGCCTTGCGGAAGGCTTCCAGCTCGGTGATGTCCGCTTCATCAAACTGCGTGACATGGGGCACATTGAGCCAGCTGCGATGCAGATTGGTCGCGCCCATTTTCAGCAGACGCCCCATGGGCTTCTCTTCCACTTCACCAAACTGGCTGAAGTCGACTTCAGGAATCGCCGGGATACCCGCACCGCCGGTGACAGCTGCAGCGCCAGACTGTGCCTTGCCTTGATTGGCAATGGCCTGCTTCACATAGGCCTGTACGTCTTCTTTCAGCACGCGGTCTTTCGGCCCACTTGGCTTGACTAGCTCCAAGTCGACACCCAGCTCGCGGGCCAGCATACGCACGGCGGGGCCAGCGTGAACCAGCTTGCCGTCGCGCGGCTTGTGAGCAGCCATCTGCGCTTCTGGGCTGGGTGTTCCAGCAGGAGACTCAGCGGTTTTGCTAGGCTTATCGCCTTTGGGCTTCTCTTTTTTCTGATCAGCTTGTTCAGGTGCAGCTTTCTTTGGCGCCGCTTTTTTGGCGCCAGCCACTTCCATATAGCCAATCACATCGCCTTCAGAGACGGTGTCACCCTCTTTAACGGTTAGCTCAATCAGCTTCCCTTTGTAAGGGCTAGGCACGTCCATAGAGGCTTTATCAGACTCTAAGGTGATCAACGGGTCTTCTTCGTTGACCTCGTCGCCAGCGGCTACGCCGATTTCAATAATCGGCACATCAGAAGCACCTGACAGATCCGGCACGCGAATCTCTTTGCGTTCCGCTTCGCCACTGGCCTCTTCCTGATCATCTTCTTCAACCGACTGTTCCGGTTCACTGCTGGACTGGCTAGAGGCTTGCTCTTCAGGTGCCTCTTCGCTCTCGTCACCGCCTTCCCCGGCGATTTCCATCTTGCCGATAACATCGCCTTCGGAAACGCTGTCGCCTTCTTTCACGGTGAAGCTAACAATCTTACCGCTATAAGGGCTTGGCACATCCATGGAGGCTTTATCAGATTCCAGGGTGATCAGCGTGTCTTCAGCGCTCACTTCATCGCCTTCGCTTACCGCGACTTCGATAATTTCAACGCTGTCAGAGCCGCCCAAATCCGGCACTACAATATCAACCGTTTGCTTACCACCGGCTGACTTCTTGGCGGCTGGCTTCTGCTCTTGAGACGGCGCTTTGGGTTGCTCTTGTTTGGCTGGAGCGGCTTCTTGCTTGGCTTCAGCACTACTGCTTTCTTCGCTGCTACTGTCGCCACCGCCTTCAACTTCCAGCTCAACGATATCGTCCCCTTCGGAAACGCTATCGCCTTCTTTGACCAGCACTTTGATGACCTTGCCGCCTTTTGGGGCCGGTACATCCATGCTGGCTTTGTCGGATTCCAGCGTGATCAGGGTGTCTTCCGCTTCAATGACGTCGCCTACTGACACCGCAATCTCGATGATTTCGACATCGGTATCGCCACCGATATCGGGAACTTTGATGATTTCGCTACTCAAGGTCGCGCTCCTTCCAAATCGGATCGAGCCGGTGGGCCAACGCCCACCGGGCAGCAGTTTAGCTAGTCAGCGGGTTCGGCTTATTGGCATCGATGCCATACTTCTTAAGCGCTTCACCTACCTGCTTACGATCAATCTCACCACGATCAGCCAGCGCACGCAGCGCTGCTACCGTTACGAAGTAGCGATCTACTTCAAAGAAGTAACGTAGCTTCTCGCGGGTGTCTGAACGGCCAAAGCCATCGGTACCCAGTACAGTGTAGTCACCCGGTACCCAGGCGCGTACTTGATCGGCATACAGCTTCATGTAATCGGTTGAAGCGATAATCGGACCATCGCGACCTTCCAGACACTTAGTCACATGAGGCTTATGCGCCTCAGCATCCGGATTCAAGAAGGCTTCACGATCCAACAGCAAGGCTTCACGGCGCAGCTCGTTAAAGCTGGTCACGCTCCAGATATCAGCACCGATACCCCAGTCGTTAGCCAGCAGCTCAGCGGCAGCTTCTACTTCGCGCAGAATAGTGCCTGAACCGAGCAGTTGAACACGACCTTTGTCACCTTGAGTTTCACGCAGCAGGTACATGCCCTTGACGATGTCGTCGGCCGGCACGTTTTCTAGCGCTGGGTGCTCGTAGTTCTCGTTCATCACCGTAAGGTAGTAGAAGCAGTTCTCCTTATCGGTGAACATGCGCTTCAAACCATCCTGAACGATCACCGCTACTTCATGAGCGTAGGTCGGGTCATAGCTGCGGCAGTTGGGAATGGTTGAGGCCTGAATCAGGCTGTGACCATCCTGGTGCTGCAAACCTTCGCCGTTGAGCGTTGTACGCCCCGCGGTACCGCCGACCATAAAGCCGCGCGCCTGAAGATCACCCGCTGCCCACGCCAAGTCGCCAATACGCTGGAAACCGAACATTGAGTAATAGATATAGAACGGCAGTAGCGTAACGTGGTTGTTGCTGTAGGAAGTCGCCGCAGCGATCCAGGCAGACATCGCGCCCGCTTCGGTAATACCCTCTTCAAGGACCTGCCCTTTCTGGTCCTCGCGGTAGTACATGATCTGGCCTTTATCCACCGGCTCATATTTCTGGCCTTCAGCGGTATAAATACCCAGCTGACGGAACATACCTTCCATACCGAAGGTACGTGCTTCATCAGGAATAATCGGCACAACCAGCTTGCCAAGGGCCTTATCCTTCACCAAGCCATTGAGTATGCGCACAAACGACATGGTGGTGGAGACTTCACGGCCTTTTGAACCAACCATTTGCGAGGCAAAGGTCTTATCTTCAAGGGCCGGAATTTCCAGCGCGTCGAAGTCACTACGACGGCTTGGCAGATAGCCATTTAAGCGCTCACGCTGCAGGTGCATGTACTTCAGCTCGGGAGAGTCATCTTCCGGCTTATAGTAAGGCACATCTTTGAGCTGCTCATCGGTCAATGGGATACCGAAGCGATCACGGAATGTCTTGAGCGCTTCGTACTCCATGCTCTTAACCTGGTGCGCTTCGTTGGCCGCTTCGCCATCGCCGCTACCCATGCCATAGCCTTTGACGGTATGCGCCAGGATGACCGTGGGCTTGCCGTTGGAGGTGTTAACCGCTTCGTGGTACGCCGCATAGACCTTGAATGGGTCGTGGCCGCCGCGATTGAGCTTCCAGATATCGTCATCGGAGAGGTCTTTGACCATCGCTTCAGTTTCTGGATACTTACCAAAGAAGTGCTCGCGGGTGTACGCGCCGCCATTGGCTTTGTAGTTCTGGTACTCACCGTCGACCGCTTCGTCCATGCGTTTCTGAAGGATACCTTTCTTATCCTTCTCGAACAGCGGATCCCAGTGACGCCCCCAAACAACCTTGATCACGTTCCAACCAGCGCCACGGAACACGCCTTCAAACTCATCCATCACGCGGGAGTTGCCACGTACGGGACCATCCAGACGCTGGAGGTTACAGTTGATGACGAAGATCAGGTTGTCGAGGTTTTCACGCCCCGCCAAGGAAATAGCACCTAGCGATTCCGGCTCGTCACACTCGCCGTCACCCATAAAGCACCAGATCTTACGGTCATGCATATCTTTCAGTTCACGGTGATGCAGGTACTTCATCACGTGAGCTTGATAGATCGCCTGAATGGGGCCAAGCCCCATAGACACAGTCGGGAACTGCCAGTAGTCCGGCATTAGCCACGGATGTGGGTAAGAGGAGAGGCCATCGCCGTCGACTTCACGACGGAACTTGTCCATTTGCTCTTCCGACAGGCGCCCTTCCAGGTAGGAGCGCGCATAAATGCCCGGCGCCACATGGCCCTGGATGTAAA
>NZ_REBQ01000054.1 GCF_007692655.1 Halomonas sp. | reverse complement strand
ACTCACCACTCACCACTCACCACTCACCACTCACCACTCACCACTCACCACTCACCCTTTCTGCAAACTCCCCAGCGGTAGGTCG
Organism: Halomonas sp.; assembly: GCF_007692655.1. Lineage (GTDB taxonomy): Bacteria > Pseudomonadota > Gammaproteobacteria > Pseudomonadales > Halomonadaceae > Vreelandella. Next base: position 19,283 of record NZ_REBQ01000054.1, on the reverse strand, counting down.
AGGTGCTGCGGTTGATTCAGTACGTTGAGCAGTACGATGGCGCGCTCTTCGCCTTTACAGCTGGTGAAAATAGCTTCCAGGTCTTTGAAAGGGCCGTCGGTAATGGTGACTTTTTCGCCGGCGCTGAAGTAGGTATGAATATCATCGTTGTCGTGGGGCTGGGCGCGCAGGGTGTCGATCAGCGCATTGGGCGTGGCGATGGGCTTGTTGCCAAACGTGAGCAGACGAAGCACACCACGGGTCGAGCGGATCGGCCGCCAGTCACTGGCTATTTTATCCAGGTGGATAAACAAGTAGTAAGGGAACAGCGGTTCGGTTGCCGTGACAAGCTTGCCTTGGCGCTTGCGCTTAACCTTCAAGACAGGATGAAACACCTCGTATCCCTGGTTGGAGAGGTGTTCAGCGGCACGGAAGGATTCTCCTCCCTTGCATTGAATTACGTACCAACAAGGCGCTGCGCCTTCTGAGTCGCTGAAACAGTCCATGCATTCATCCTTGGAGTTTGCGCGTATTAACCATAGTTTCTTTGACAGTTAGGTTACGGTAGCAAAGTGCCTAATGCATGTAACGTTTGGTCAATGTGTGTTTTCGTGTGGTCACATGAGAGGAAGAAACGCAGCCGGGCACTTTTTTCAGGGACCGCCGGGTACAGAATAGGCTGTACGTTAATCTGCTGTTCCAATAGACCATGGGAAAGCCGTGCTGCTGCGGCTGAGCTACCAACAATGACGGGCACGACGGCGGCGCCAATGCTGTGGCCGGTGTCTAACCCGCGTGCGGTGGCCTGCTCTAGGAAGTAGCGCGATATGGCATGCAGGCGCTGCACCCGCTCGGGCTCTTGCTGCATTAACTGCAGCGCTGCCAAAGAGGGGGCCGCCACCTGGGCGGGCATTCCCACGCTGTAGAGAAAACCGGGTGCCAGGTAGCGCAGCGTTTCTACCAGGGGTTTGCTGCCTGCGATATAGCCTCCGCAGCCCGCCATGGCCTTACTCATCGTGCCCATCCAGATATCCACGTCACGCGGGTTAACGTCGAAATGCTCCCGCAGCCCCAGGCCGGTCTCGCCGATCACACCAAACGAGTGGGCTTCATCGACCATCAGCCACGCCTGAAAACGCTGCTTGAGTTCGATAAAACGGGGTAAATCTGGAATATCGCCATCCATGCTGTAAAGCCCTTCGATCACCACTAACACGCGTTCAAACTGGTGACGATGGTTGGCTAACAGGGCTTCGAGTGCCGCCGGGTCGTTGTGGCTAAACGACATGCGCTTGGCACCGGAAAGCTGGGCACCGACTAACGAGCTGTTGTGAATATACTCGTCGTGAAGCACAAGATCTTTGGGCCCCAGCAGGTAACCCAGCGTCGACACATTGGTGGCATGGCCGCTAACAAACACCACGGCGTCTTCAACGTCATAGGCGTTGGCCAGGGCTTGCTCCAGCTCCTGGTGGATAGGGCGTTCGCCCGAGACCACACGGCTGGCGGATACCGAGGTGCCGTAACGGGTTACCGCATCGCAGGCGGCCTGGTTAATGCGTGGGTCGCCTGAGAAGCCAAGGTAGTTGTAACTGGCAAAGTTGATACAGGTTTGCCCGTTAATCACGCTGGTGGCCCCGGCGGTGCCTTCGTGGACCTTAAAGAACGGGTCGACCAAGCCTAATTGATCAGCCGCTTGGCGCATCATGGCAATTTGCTGGTAGCCAGGCTGGGCATCAAAGCGGGTAAAGCGTTCAGGCACTGAGCGCTGTTCAGTGCCTTGTCCGCCGGGTGTCGATGCCGCTGGGTTTAAAGCACGCGGCGCAGAGCGTTTGCGTGCTTGTTCCAGCAGTTGCTGTTTCAGGGCAGAGCGCTTTGCAGTCATGGTGTCTCAGTCGCAGGTGTTGTGGACGCGGGCGCCGACTCGGCCGTGAGCCCTTCAGTCCCGTGTTGCGCAGCCAGTGAGGCTAGCGCATCCTGCGGGGCTTCTTCAACGTCATCGTCATGCTGGTGCATTTTCTGAATGAGCACCCCCGCCAGCTTGTCCAGGGTGGACGCTTCACTGAGTACCATCACGGATACCTGAATACCCAGCCGGTTCTCAATCGCCGTCATCAGCTCAACGCCCATCAGTGAGTCAAAGCCCATATCGTACACCGAACGATGGATATCGAGCTTCTCTTCATCGATCAGCAAAATGCTGGCCAGCTCAGCGCGCAGCAGATCGGTGACCGCAATGTGCAGCTCTTCAGGCGAAAGATCGGCCAGTAATGCGCTGATATCGTCATCGGCATCCGCACTGTGGTCGTCGTCGCTGGCGCGGGCGATTTCGTTAAAGCGGGGCGCCTCACAGGTGGGCAGGAAGCGGGCAAGGGCGCCCCATTCCAGTTCCAGCACGCCCAGGCTTGGCCCTGGGGTCAGCAGCATTTGTTCGAGCACCTTGAGGGCGTCATCCGAGCGCAGTGCCGAACCGCCCAGGCGCTCTTGCAGCGCATCCCGGGTGCGGGTATTGCGAGCCAGGAAGCCGACGTCTTCAATCGCACCCCAACGTACGCAGGTGGCCGGTAAGCCAGCGGCACGGCGGTTGGCGGCAAACGCTTCCAGCCAGTGGTTGGCTGCCACGTAGTTGGCCTGGCCGGGGTTGCCGAACAGGGTGGTGGCCGACGAGTAAAGCACGAAGAAGTCCAGCTCAGCATCGCGAGTGAGCGCGTCAAGGTGGCGGGCACCCTCAATTTTTGGCGCTAGCACTGTTTGGATACGCTGGGCATCCAAGTTACGAATCAAGCCGTCATCAATCACGGTGGCGGCGTGAACAATGCCCCGCAGTGGCGACAGCTCCGCCTTAACGCGATCAAGTACCTTACTAAGCGCAGTATGATCGGTAATGTCGCAGGCGGCGGCCAGCACCTTAACGCCTTGCTGTTCAAAGGCCGCGATGGCCGCTTGGGCTTCTTCGCTGGCGGGGCCGCTGCGGCTGAGCAAAATCAACTCGCGAGCGCCTTTCTCGACCAGCCACTGGGCGGTTTTTAGCCCGAAGCCACCCAGGCCGCCGGTGACCAGGTAGCTGGCCTCCGCGGAGAGCTGCATCGCTTCACTGCCCAATACGTCGTTCTTAGGCGGGGCGATGGGCTGTTCGTAGGTGACCACGACTTTGCCGATCTGGCGCGCCTGCTGCATATAGCGGAAGGCATCGATCACCTGGCTGTGGCTGAACGAGGTAAAGGGTAGCGGGCTGAGGGTGCCATCGTTAAACAGCGCCATCATTTCGCTAAACAGGCGCTGGGTGAGCGCAGGCTGCACTTTCATTAGCTGGTCGGAGTCGATACCGAAGTAGCTTAGATTGTTGCGGAACGGGCGCAGACCAATATGGGTGTTTTCATAGAAGTCGCGTTTGCCAAGCTCAAGGAAACGACCAAACGGGCGCAGTGCGCGCAGGTTCTGGTTGATCGCTTCCCCGGCGAGGGAGTTCAGCACCACATCGACGCCTTCACCGTGGGTGTCTTCAAGGATCTCTTCGGCGAAGGTGAGTGAGCGTGAGTCATATAGCCGCTCAATCCCCATTAAGCGCAGGAAGTCACGCTTCTCTTCAGAGCCGACGGTGGCGTAAATTTCTGCCCCCAGCCATTGAGCAATTTGCAGCGCGGCAATACCCACGCCGCCAGCGGCGCCGTGAATCAACACTTTCTCGCCGGGCTCTACCCGCGCCAGATGCTTGAGCGCGTAGTAAACCGTGAAGAAGGTGGTGGGGATGGTGGCGGCGGCCGCAAAGCTAATGCCTTCTGGCAGCGGGGCGACGGCGTGCTGGCTGGCGATCACTTTGTCGCTAAAGCTTGCCGGTCCAAAACCCACCACGGCTTGGCCAGGCGTTAAGTGGGTCACGTTGCTGCCTACCGCTTCTACCACGCCCGCAAACTCCAGCCCCAGCGTTGGCCCGGCGAAGCCGTTCTCAATCGCTTCGTCGGACAGCAGGCCGAGGGTGTACATCACATCGCGGAAGTTTAAGCCGGTGGCTTTAACGCGAATCTCTACCTCGTCGGCAGCGGCTTCAGGTAGTGGGCGTGGACGCCAGGTTAGCTGGCGCAGCTGGCCGGGCATGGCAAAGCCTAGGGTCATGGCTTGGCGTGGCAGCGTGGTTTGTGCTGGCCCAGCCGGATGCGGCGCCGGTAAGGTGCGCAAACGGGTGGCAAAGCGGTGGCCTTGATGGTCGATCAGCGCTTCGTTTTCGCTGTCCGGTTGAGCCAGCAGCTCTGCCCAGGTTTGTAGTGCGGGCTCGCTGATGGCTACCGGGATATCCAGTAAATAGACGCTATGCCCCACGGCTTCATTGGCCAGCGAGCGGCCAAACCCCCACAGTGCCGCATCGCCAGGGGCTTCACTAGCACCGGATGAGGACGACATTTGCCACAGCGCGCTCAAGCCATTGGTGACTAGCCAGAGTGACGCCGTCAGTGCCTGCTGCTCTAAGGCCAGGGTCCACTGACGGGCGTGATCGCAGCGCGCCGTTTGCTCAGCGGTGCTATTGGCACCGAGGCCGCGCAGGTCAATCACGTTAAGCGTTTGATCAGGATAGCTAGCCAGTGCTGGCTGGCTTAGCGCAAGGCTTAACAGTTCGGCGGGTGCGCTATCGCTGACGCTTAGCTGTGCAGGGGCGTCAAGCTGTTGCAGCGCCTCGACTAGCTTCGCGGCCAGTGCTTCGCTGGCTTGGTCGGTGACGACCAGATGACGTCGCTGAGGAGCGCTTGAGGCTATGTTGTCAGCCCCCAGGTTGTCAGCCTCCAGCGGCGCGCTATCCTTGGCACCGTCCTTGGAATCGTTCTTGGCACCGTCCTTGAAATAGGCGGCGTGAAGCAGGTAGGCACCGCTATCGCTCTCTTCCAGCGCGATAGGCGGGGAAACCACAAAGCCAAGCTCGCTTAACCAGTCGATCAGCGTGTTTTGCTCCAGGGCTACCTGATCAATGCCAGGGGTGGCTAACAGGTCATCTAACCAGCGGCTGGGCGCAATGCCCACCAGCATTATCTGGGCACCAGGGGCGAGCTGCGCGGGCAGGGCTTCAATCAACCGACGGGTAACGGTGGGTTGGGTGACATCCACGCTAATAAACGCCAGCTGGGCTTTTTCAGCGCTGGCCGGTGCCGTCAAGCTGTCCGATTCGTCTTGGCCAAGGGGCTGCACATCCATTAGCGGGAAGCGCTCTTGCAGCTGTTCGGCCTGGTGACGGGCGCTGTCGTGGGTGGTGATCACCCGGTAATGGCTCAGATCGCTATGCCGCCCAGGGCCATGGGGGCTGGTGGTGTCAGCGCCGCTGACATGGGCATTGCGCTCTAGCAAACGCTCACCCAAGGCGGGCGCGCTAGGGCCCGCTTCCAACAGCTGTAGGCGCTCTCCGGAGGGCAGCTCTGCCAGCAGCGCATCCATTAACTGCCCGAGTGCTTCTGACAGTGCCTGCCAGCCGCTTTCACCCACCAGCACACGGTTTAGGCGTGCCAGGTGTTCATGGCTAATGCCCAGGGTTTCCAGGTCACTGGTGCCGCTGCGCAGCGCTTGCTGATGCAGCCCCAGGCGGCCGACCATATGAATCGGCGCAAAGTAGTCGGGATAATCTTGTACCAGCAGTTGCCAGATAACGTCAGGCGAGTGCTGTTCTTCGTCGGCTGGTGAGGTTTGAGCAAAGGCCTCGCTAAGACTATCCAGCAGCGGGGCCACTTCATTGCCGTAGCGCTGACCGGTTTGTTCCGCGTAAACGTTGGCGATATCGGCAAGCGTCGCCAGCGCCTCTGCGGGCAGCGCCAGGGGGGCGGCGTTCAGCGGTGCCGGTGTCAGCTCAACATCAAGGTAGCTAAAGTGCTGATGATGGGCGCGGTTTAAGCGAATGGCCTTAAAGCGGGTTTTGCTGAGTACGGCCACCGCATTACCGGCAGCGTCATAAAGCTCAAAATCAGCGGTAAAGGAGTGCGGCGCGCGTTTGCCCATGACGGCACGGGCTAGCACCGGGACGCCTGCCTGGGTATCCACCTGGATACGGCCAACGCGAACCGGCACAAAGGCTAACTGCGAGGCAAATTCGCTGTGCTGTGCGAGCAGCGGTATAAACATTTGGAAGGCGCTATCCAAAATGCCGGGGTGCACATGCAAGGTGGCTAACTGGGACTGAACGGCATCTGACAGGGCGATTTCGCCAATCACCGCATCGCCTTCAATCCAGCCATGCGAAATCGCCTGGAAAGCAGGGCCGTAGTGCAGGCCGATACGCTCGGCCATTTGCAGGTGGTCTTCCAGGGTGTAATCCGGGGCACGGGTGGGCAGTGCGGGCGCGCGCCGTTTGAGCAGGAATCCTCGGCTTTCGCGCATGTTGCGCGCCACGGCATTGAGCTGCCATTCGCTGCCGGTGGCCGGTTCGCGAGAGTGGATTTCCAAACGACCATCTTCCGGCTTAAAGGCGAGCCGCATCACCCGGCCATGAGTGCCGTCAAGCAGCAGCGGCGCGCGGATTTCCAGCTCTTCAATATCCAGCAGCGGGGTGTCTTTTAACTGTAGCGCTGCCGCTAGGGTAAGCTCAACAAACCCTGCACCGGGGAAGACCGCGCCTTCACCCACCACGTGGTCGGCCAGCCAGGGCTGGCGCTGGGTATCAAGCTGGCTCTCCCAGGTATGTTCGTGCTGGGCTAACGGGTAGCCCAGCAGCGGGTGCTGGTAATAGCGGGACAGCAGGCCTTGGCTGTCATTGGTGCTGTTGACCCAGTGGTGAGTGCGCTGCCAGGCGTAGCGCGGCAGTGACACCCGTTGACCTTCCACCGGGAAAAACAGCCGGCTATCAAGATTCAATCCGCTCAGCAGTAGTTGGCTCAGGCAGCGCTGTAACCCTTCCAGGCCAGGTTTATGGCGCTCAATCGTGCCGAAAACCAAACCAGACTGCTCCTGCTGGCGAAGGGTTTCATTGAGGTAGCGGCGTAAAATAGGGTGCGCGCCAATCTCAATAAAGACGTTGTTACCTTGCTCAATCAGTGCGCTGGCAGCAGCCTCAAACAGCACCGGCTCACGGATGTTTTTCCACCAGTAAGTGGCATCTAGTTCAACACCGTCACTGAGTGCGCCGGTCACGGTAGAGTAGTAGGGGATCTGCGTCGCGCGCGGAGCAATATCGGCCAGCGCATTGAGGACGCCTGCTTCGATGCTGTCCATGGCGGGGCTGTGGAAGGCGTAATCCAGCGGCAGCCGCTTGGCAAGCACATCCTGTTCACTCAGTGCCGCTTCCAAGGCGCTCAGCTGTTCACTGTTACCCGCCAAGGTAATGCCTTTGGGGCTATTAATGCCGGCCAGGTAAACCTGATTGAACTCGGGTTTCTCCAGCCACTCGGCGATGTCGTCTGCGCTGATGGCGGCGGCGGTCATTTCGCCTTGGCCACGGGTTTTGCCCTGGTAGTCGCTGCGGTAGTAAATCACCTTGACCGCATCTTCCAGGCTCAATGCACCGCTGGCCCAGGCCGCCGCGACTTCCCCCACGCTATGACCAAACACCGCCGCGGGCTTGATGCCATGCTCAAGAAGCCACTCGGTTAATGCCACCTGCAGCGCAAATAGCGCCGGTTGGGCGATTTCGGTTAGTGCAAAGCGGTTGTCGTTATCACCCGCATTACGGCCTTCCAGCTCTGCGCGCAGCGAGAAGTCGCCATGCTGCTGGAAGAGGGCGTCAACGCGATCAATGGCAGCGGCAAATACCGGTGATTCCTGCAGCAGGTCGCTGCCCATGGTTTCCCACTGGCAGCCGTTGCCATCGTACACAAACACGGGGCCGGTGGCGTTAGGCAAGCGCTCAAGCGTGGTGACGCTTTTGGTTTCACCCGCCGCGAACTCGCTGAGCACACTAGCGGCCTCTTCCACGCTTTGGGCAAACAGCAGCGCGCCATGACGATGGTTTTCACGATGACTAAACAGCGTGTGCGCGATGTCGTAAAGGCTGGTATCGGTGTTGTCGAGCAAGTAGGCCGCAAGGGTTTCAGCGCTTTGGGTAAGCGCTGCTTCGCTGCGTGCACTGAAACGCACCGGCAGCGGTGCGCTCGTTACTTGTGAACCTAGCACCTGTGGTTCGGGTTTGGCTCGCTCGGGTGGGCTTTCCAGAATCACGTGGGCGTTGGCTCCGCCAAAACCGAATGAGTTGACGCCGATGATCAGGCGACCCTCTTTTTTCAGCGCTTTGGCTTTGGTAACCACGGATATATTCCACTCATCAAACTTGATGCGTGGATTGAAGTTGCGGATACCAATAGTGGCGGGCACTTCACGGTGCTGAATGCTATACAGCGCCTTGGCAAGCCCAGCGACACCGGAGGCCGTTTCCAGGTGGCCAAGGTTGCTTTTAACCGAGCCAATCAGTAACGGCGTTTTACGGTATTGGCCCAGCGCCTCCCCAATGGCGCGAGACTCAATCGGGTCCCCCACGGCGGTACCGGTGCCGTGGGCTTCCAGGTAGTCGATCTCATCCGGTGTAATGCCTGCTTGCTGGTAGGCGCGGCGCATCAGGTCTATTTGCGCGCTGGGATTAGGAACGGTCAGGCCGGATTTATGGCCATCGGTATTGACGGCTGAGCCTGCCACAACGGCAATAATGTTATCGCCGTCGGCCACTGCCTGGTCGTAATCCTTGAGCAGGAAAAGGCCAGCCCCTTCGGAGCGCACGTAGCCATTACCCGCTTCATCAAACACCTGGCAGCGGCCCGTTGGCGACAGCATGCTGGCTTTGGAAAAAATGATAAAGCCATAGGGGTGCAGGTGCAGGCTAATGCCCCCCGCCAGCGCCATGTTGGTTTCACCGCTGCGAATCGATTGGCACGCCTGGTGAAAGGCCACCATGGATGACGAACAGGCGGTATCCAGGGACATGCTGGGGCCATGCAGGTCGAACACGTAAGATAGCCGGTTCGAGGCGATGCTGGAGGTATTGCCTGTGGCCGTGGAGGCGTCAATCGCCGCCATGTCGTCGGCCATGCGGTAGGAGTAGTCCAGACTGGCCACGCCTAGAAATACCCCACACTGACTGCCGCGTAGGGTGCTGGGCGGAATGCTGGCGTTCTCCATGGCTTCCCAGGCGAGCTCTAGAAGCATGCGCTGCTGAGGGTCCATATTGGCCGCTTCGCGGGGCGAGATGCCAAAAAAATCAGCGTCAAACCCGCTGATATCACCCAGGCTACCAGCGGCAAAGGTCACACTGGTGCCGGGGTGGCGTTTATCAGGATGCTGAAAAGCTTCATGGCTCCAACGATCAGCGGCCACTTGGGTAACTAAATCTTTTTCGGCTTGCAGGTCCTGCCAGAACGTTTCAGGGGTGGTGCCGGGGAAACGATGGGCGGCGCCGATGATGGCAACGCGTTTAGTCATTCTTGCTCCTGAGGTTCTGGTTCTGCCTTGATCACATCGCTACTTATAGTGTGTCCAAACACATGTTTAAACAACTGGACACCAAGTTCGTTTGCGGCTAATTCTCGCGGTTCGTTGGTCATTGCCAAACGCTCGCTTGTTTTTACATCATTAACTGCTGTTTGATTAACGGTTACTCTATTAACTTTACCGCGACTAACTTCAGCGCGACCATCCACTAAATCTTTGTTTATTGAAGCTTTGTTTGTTAAAGCTTTACCTGCCAAGCCATTGTCTACTACTCGATCATCCGTCGACCAGATCAAATAGGGAGTGCGGCTGTCAGGCAGCGTAAAATGTTTGTACGCCGCTGGCAAAATGGGCACATGATCCCCATACCAGCCTAGCAGCCCGGGCCGATCTGCTGTGTCGAGTGATTCCTTAACGCTGGCTAGCATCTTGTCGGATTCGCTCAAGTGGTGCAAATAGACCGCCAGATCGCGCAAATGATCCGCTAACGGCCAAATTGCATTAGGCAGCGTCTTTGCTAACGTTGCTTGATTAGGCGTTTCTAAATGCAGCGGGCCATGATTCTCCATGGTGATCACAAAGATAAAGAGCGGTCTATTATCGTCATCTTCCAGCAGCCGTCCAACCTTTCCTGCTACTGCAAGGTCGCTAATGTACTGGCCGTTTTTGTCGCTGCTGTTGAAAGCCTCGATATCAATAAATTCGTCGAAGCCAAGTTGCGGCATTACCTTGTGACGAAAATAGAAGCTGGCTAAGTAAGGGTGGACGCAAACGGTTCGATACCCTGCCGCTTTTAGCGCGCTGGCTAAGCTAGGCTGCGGGTGACGCAGCAGGGTGCGATAAGGGTTGAACTGACGGGCGCCCCACTGGGCTGGGGCAATGCCGGTTAGTACGGCGCACTCGGTGCGCACCGTGTTTGCGCCCCAAGCAGGCACGTGAAGGGCGCCTTGCAGCAAGGCATGTTCGCGTGTGCTGTCGAAATGAGGCAGTAGCTGGGCATCTACGTCTTTACACCAGGGGCGGGGATCGAAAAAGGATTCGCTCTGCACCAGGACCACATTGGGCAGTGTTGGCGTGTCTGGTGATGTTTTGGCTACCTGGGTTAAGGCGTGAAAGGGCGACTGCTCAGGCGCAGGAATGGGCGCGCGCATTAGCGCCACGCCGTAAGCCCAGAGACTGGCGAAAAGCCCTAGTTGCTGCAAGTCGTCAACGGGTTGCAGGGTAATGGCGGCTAGCCTGCGCAGGCTGAGGGCCAGCAGCAGGGTGCCAGTGGCGATCAGCCCTAGCGCATTGGTCACAAACAGGCTTGCGCCCAAGCGGGAGACCAGCGAGCTCTCCCAATAGAAAAACGCGCCAATGGCTAGCGCTGAAGCACTGCTTGCGGCAATCGCCAAGCCAATGCCAAAGAACGGCACGTACAGGCGTGGGTGCAGAATGGCGTCCCAGAAGTATTCAAAGTCATGGCAGATAAACGGTTCGTTGAGGGTGTGCGACTTGGTATTGCTCGACTGCACCACCACCATTTGTAACGAGAGCGCCACCATGGCTGCAAACCAAGGGCGCTGAAGCAGTAACAGCAGCACACCAAACAGCAGTAGCCATGAGCCGATATGAACGCCATTCGCCGCCACGCTGCGTTGCCAAAAGGGCCTGGGGCGGGGTGACAGCAAGGCTTCGAGCAGGCCGCTTATCACCAGCCCTGCCAGTAACGGCCACGCCAGCGCGTTAATCATGGTGCGCTTCCCCGAAACCGAGGCGCTTGATTAGCCATTGGGAGACCGCGGCAGGCAGTACGGCCAGCCACCAGGTGCCAAAATTTAGCGGAAAAGGGAAACTAATACGCGCGCGATTAGCGGTAATGCCACGCTTGATGACCTTGGCCGCACGCTCGGGTGGCCACTCCCAGGGTTTGGGGCCGGGCATGGCTTCGCACATCGGGGAGGTGACATAGCCGGGCATGACCACGGTAACCCCAATACCGTGAGGGGCAAGTAAGCCGCGCAAACCCTCGCCATAGGCTTTGATGCCTGCTTTGCTGGCGCTGTAACTGGGCGTGGTGGGTAGACCGTGCCACGCGGCCAGTGAGCTTATCAATACCAGCTGCCCGTGCCCGCGTGCCTGCATGGCGGGTACCAGGTGGTGCACCATGGCAATCGGCGTTTTTAAATTGATATCCAGTAGCGCCTGCACATCTGCCCAGGGCTCTAAAATATCCGCTGCTTGAGGGTGGGTATTTTTGCCTGCGTTGGCGATGACGATATCAGGCACCTGCTGGGCGCACACCTCTGCCAGCCATGCTTTAAGTGCTTGGTCATCGGTCAGGTTGATGGTCGAGAGCGTGATCAGCGCGCCTTGCTGGCGGCAAGCCTCGCCAAGGGCCTCTAGCTTATCCTGTTGCCTTCCATGCAGTACCAGCTGGGTGCCAGGGGCCGCATAGGCGCGCGCCAGGGCGCCACCAATAGCGCCGGTGGCGCCGGTGATCAGCACGCAGCGGGAGGTAGGCGGTTGGCTCACTGTCACAGCAACTTCTCCAGCGGCGAAGGGCAGGCTTCCAGTATTCGGGCGGCGTTGTCGACGGCTAAATCAATCCCAGGTTGGCAGTAGTAGCCGCCATTAATCTGCACCGCATGCATCACGGTTTTTTGAAAGTAGCCAAATAGCTCGCTGCTGGGCGGCCGTGGCTGCTGCCAAAAGTCCGCAAGGTTGCCTTGGTCGGTGAGCCCGTCAAGATTATAAATCGGATCGCTGAGCGCATAGGTGGGGCAGTTTTTTTCCAGCGATACGATTCCCACGGTGCTGTTAACGGTCACGTTGCCCGTGGCGTTCTTCAGCAGAACGTTTAAATCCCCTGACTCTAAATACACAATGCGTCCTTGCAGGCCGTAGTGTTCGGCAAGCTTATTAATGATAGCCGGGTAGTTGACCAACCCCATATCCAGAGGGTGGTTTTTGATGCATAGCAAGGAGTCGCTTGGCGCATGCTGGGCAAACGACGCCATGACGTCATCCATCACTTCCTGCATATTGGCGTAGGGGGAGTGATCGCGGATTTGGGCGTCGCTATTTAGCTGCAGCGGCAGCATAAAAAAGGGTTTTTTGCTTTCGATCAGCGCTTTGATACGTTCGGCATCGCGTTTTTTCCAGAACTTCAACTGGCTGAAACGCTTTAAATAGCCTGCGTACTCTACCGGGGCGGTAATTGGCGCATGATTGCGGTAGCGGGGTGCGACGAGTGGGTTGGCAAGCCCGGCAAGGTGGTAGCCAACATCGTGCATGGCGCGGATCTTAAAAGAGGACCGGAAGCGCACCGGGGCGGGTGGCTCGGGGAGCGCTTTGCCCGTCTCATAAAACCAGCGTGGGTCGCGGGGAAGCAGCGAGTGACCGTTGACACCTTCGCGCTCTAAGGTAACCCAGAACGGGCGAAAATAGCCCTCTTCAAATACATGGGTACGCACCCCCGCCGCAGCGGCATTATCTACGGCCGGGCGGTGAACAGGGCGGCGGTCACCAAACATGACTTGATCGGTAATGGCGTACTGTTGCCACAGCGCCTTGATATAGCCGGGTAATTCATCGGTAGGGCCACGGAAAAGGTGGCTTTCACCATGGGTGCGCTGCCAGTAGGCGATATCGCCCGCATTGAAGTTGACCTTCACAACACGGTGACCATCGTTAACTAAACGCTTGGCTAAACGTTGATAGAACGGTGAGCAGACGCCCTGTAAAAATAAGAATGCACGTTTCGGTTGCTTCAACTTAATGCCTTCCGATCAACAAGTTACGATAACAGCGATAAAGATGCTGTTTCCATGTAAGGGTAGATTTTTGTGTTCTTGCCTGTTCCAACAGGCTAACGACCGTTTCAGCATTGCAGAGTTGACGTGTCGTGGGGTCGACATAGCCGGGATAAAGTATCAGCGTACCGGCGACCAGCGCGTCCAACGAAAGTGCGCGTGAGCGGCGTGGGCAGCTAAGTGCATCCTGCGTTAGTCCCCAACCCGCATAAAAGGGCAGGCCGTAAGTGCTTACTTCACGTTGTCGAAGAAGTGCTTCAAATCCCGTTAGGGAGCTCATCGTGTGAACCGCATCGACACAATCTAACAGTGTGGCGATGTCAATATTACCAACGTCTAAATCATACAGGCATTTGCTATCGGTATCGAGTGCTCCTATGCGTGCTCCGCTGAGCACGTCAGGATGGGCCTTATAGACAATAAATGCGTCCGGGTGGGCGTTACGTACCGCGCGTAATAATCCACTGTTGGTATTAATATGCGGCGAGCCCGTGGCAATTGACGCGTCACTCTCTACTTGTCCGGGCACTAATATGATGTAGCGGTCTTTTGGCAGCGTAATATCAAGCTGGCCACGCACGTTGTACTTGGAGAGCTTCAGGGCCACCAGCCGTTCGCGTAAATGCCTGGCGCGTAGCAGGAGGTCGTCGCTAAACGATGTGGTGTTAAGCAGCGTCTCCAAATCACTGGGCTGGCTGGGATCGTAATAGATCCCCTGTGAATCAATCACCAGCGACAACGGCTGGGTCAGGTCTACGCCTAATCCTACCGAGCGGATAAAGCCATCTTCCATGCGCCAGAGCGTGTCCATATGCTGGGCGTGTTGGCGCTTAAAATCTTCGTTAATACGGCTAGACCAGACCAGTAGCCGCTTGGCCGGTGGCTCGCTGGGCATTGCATTGTGATAGTCGACCTGCGCGGCCTCACCTAAAAAGTCGGCAATAAAACGCCGCTTCCAGGAGGAGAAACCGCAGGCCAGCCATGGGCCCCGGTAGCGCTCCTGCTGGCGCTTTTGGTCGGCGATCAGTGCGATGGTCTCTTCCAACGTTGCCGACTGTTGAGTATAGGGGTTGGCATAGCGGCAGTAGCGTAAATAGGCGGCTGCAAATACTTCCCGTAGTGTGCGTGGTGTGCGACGGCGAAGGCAGGGTAGTTGGTCATAGGTGAGGCCCCACCCGGCATAAAAGGGGATGCCAAAGCAGTGAACCTGCTTGCCTGCCAGTAACGCCTCGAAGCCAAGCTGGCTGGTCACCACATACACATGCTCGACCTGATCAAATAGCGCCCAGGGGTTCAGATCTTCGCCGATGACACGACAGCGGGGATGGTCAGCTGCGTTGAATAGATGCCCCTGTTTTTTACCGGCAATCACATCGGGGTGAATTTTAACTAAGATTTCGCTTTCCGGGTGCGCAGCTAAGGCAGCGTCTAGCATTTGCTGGAAGCTGCTAGCCTCAGCGCCACCATAATGTATAGATGCATCACCAGCGGTTTGGTCAACGACTAATACACGCGTAGTGTGGGTATCATTAGCGGGCTTATCTGGGGCGTGGTTATATTTGGAAAGCCGATAACGAGCGATTAACGCCATACAGCGTTCCGCCTGATCGAGCTCTTCATCGTCGAAGATCGCTGTGTTGAGCCAGTTTTCTAAATCAGAAGAGCGCGAGGCGTCGTAGTAGATGCCGGTTTGGTCAACCACCATGCTATGGGGTTGAAAACCGTTCACACCTAACCCTAATGAGCGTATGAAGCCATCCTCTAAGGCGAAATAAGGTAGCTGGTGACGCTGAGCATATTGCCGTGCGCGAACACTGGTGGGCTTCAATCCCCAGCCAATAATAGCATCGGGTTTTTGCGCCAATAGGCCTAAGCGGGCGAAACGACTAAATTCGGGTAGCAGCGCAGGCAGGGCTGCCAGCTTGCTAATGCCTGAGGATGTGTAACCTGCCGTTCGTTTCGCCATGAGTAAGGCCGCAGTTATGTAACAAAACAAGGGGTAGGCGGGCGAACATACGTTAAATGGCGAGTGTTATCAATTCAGTTCGTTGCTCTTGAGTGTTGGGCTGCCTGGAGGGAAACAACGGGGTGATGATTAGACGCCTAGTGTCGCTGGGATGGGCCCAGTTAATGCAGATGACTGATATGTGCTCTACCCTTAACGCGCAGATAGGTGTGTTTTTTGGTAAATTGGGCGCTTAACCTCCAATAATCCAACCACTAATCTTTTTGAAATTATAATAGATTTTATCTCTTACAAGGTACACAGGTGCAATTGGCGAGCTCCCTAAAAAAAATATTCAGCTTAAGCTCTCTAAAAAGACGATTGCTGTTTGGCTTGGCTGTGACTTGGCTTGTCGTGGTGACGTTAGTGCTGGGTATGGCATGGCAATCAGGCAAACTAATGGTGCAAGAGACAAATCTTGAACATATGCGTTTTGAGGCAGACCTACTTGCTGATGAGGTGACCCAGCAGATAGTGTCCCGTTTTCGTGCCTTGGAGCGACTCGCCGTCACGGTTGGCGATACGAATGATGCTGAGCTATTACGAGAAAGGTTGCGCACGAACGATGCGCTATTATCGTTGTTTAACGGGATGGTGGTGGCCGATGTAAACGGGCGCGTGTTGGCAGATTGGCCGGAAATTCCTGGGCGCCAGGGCTTGGAGACCGCTGATCTTGAGTATTTTCGCATGCTGCGTGGCACACGTCGGCCCTATGTCAGCGAGCCATTTGTGGGGCGAGCCAGTAACGAGCCGATTGTGTTGGTGGGCGTGCCTCGCATTAATGCGCAGGGCGAGTTCGCTGGTTTTGTAGGTGGCATGCTTTCACTAGGTTCCAGCGGTTTGTTTAGCCGTCTTTCAACCGTACGCTTGGGGGAGAGTGGATTCGCAGGCGTTGCAACGGCGTCTGGTAAAGTACTTCAACATCCCAATCAATCGTTAATTAATGGTCCTGTGCCTGATCTCGGCGTTAACTCGCTTCTCGATATGGCCCTTGATGGTTGGCAAGGCGACGGCATCGCTGAGCTTCTTAATGGTGAAAAAGCGCTGCAATCGTATGCTCAGGTTTGGCCCGCCAATTGGATTATAGGCCTCTACCTGCCGCTAGAGCAGGGGCAAGTGCCGCTTAATAGATTAATTCAAAAGCTGTGGTGGGTATGGGCAACGTTGGCCCTGTTGATGTTACCGATGCTTTGGTGGCTACTGGGTCGAGAACTTGCGCCGCTAAGGCACCTGGAAAAGCAAATTGGTGAGGTGGGGCTAGGCCGTCGGTCCTCCGTTACCCTTGCCACCAACATGCATGAGTTGCAGCAAGTAGCGAATACCTTTAACCGGGTGGAGGAGGAGCGTCAACAGCTGCTGAATCACCTGCAAGAGCGTCAAGCGTTTCTCGATTCTGTGCTTAGCGCCGCCCCCCAAGGCATGTTCGTCGCTAATATCAAGGGCAAGATCACCTATATGAACCCGGCACTGCTGGAGATGCTGGGTATTGGGGCTGATGTGCCCATGAGTGCCTGGCTTGAGCAGATCCACCGTGATGATAGAGCTGGCGCCGCAGATATGTGGCAGCATAGCCTTCGCAGCGGCAGCGAGTTCATTCGACAGCTGCGTTTTTTACGCAGCGATGAAGAGCTGCTGTGGCTGGATGTTCATGCCCGCGTGGTGACCCTATCCCAGGACGGACATACCTTGGGCTTGGTGGGCGTCGTTAAAGATATTACCGAGCGCCGGGTGCAGGAGGCCGTTCAGCGTTGGGAAGCAGAGCACGATCCGTTAACCGGTCTGTTAAATCGCCGTGGTTTTGAACGTCGTTTGGAAGAGGCCTTTGCTGAGTTTCAAAAAACCAGCACGCCTTCAGCGCTCTTACTGTTCGATTTGGATCATTTTAAGCCGATCAATGATGAGGGCGGCCACGCTCTGGGTGACGAAATGCTGCGCCGTATCGCCCAGGTAGTCGCTTGGGAAGTGCGTCGCAGTGATCATGTGGCGCGCCAGGGGGGCGATGAGTTTGGTGTGCTGCTGCCCAGCTGTACGCTGACCCAGGCTAAAAAGATCGCCGAATCTCTGCGCAAAGCGGTTAACGAGATTTCCGTGGTTCATGAAGGCAAAGAGTACACGGTCACTTTAAGCATCGGCGTGACTACCTTTGACGAGCTTGATGCCAGCGTGGCTGATGTACTGGCGCGAGCGGACGCTGGTAGTTACGAAGCAAAAGATAAAGGCCGCGATGGCGTGGTAGTTAATATGCCTCACAATACTTAGTGATGGCTTTCGCACTGCTTATATACCGCTTTCGGTCGGCGTTTTTGGCTGGTAAATATCACCGCCGGATAAGGCTTTAGTCGACAAAACTGACAGAGCAGTAGAGTATAAGCAGGTGCTTAATTGATTGGGACTGTCTTGTGAGCCTACTTGAACTGTTTGCCCGCACGCTGGATGTGACGCTGCCTGTTTTCGCGATGGTGTTTTTGGGGCTGGGCCTTAAACGGTTGAAGTGGATTGATAGCGCCTTTGTTTCGACCGCTTCTGCGCTGGTATTTAAAGGCACGCTTCCCACGCTCATTTTCCTCAGTCTGATAAAAGCAGACCTGGGGGTCGCATTAGATGTCTCTCTGCTGTTGTTTTTTGCTGCGGCCACCTTAGGGCAATTCTTGCTGAGTTGGGCGTGGGCGCATTATCGCGTGCCTCAACAGGATCGCGGTATTTATGTGCAGGGCGCGTTTCGTGGTAATTGCGGCGTGGTGGGTTTAGCGCTGGCGGCGGGAATGTACGGCAACTACGGGCTTTCAGCGGGTAGCCTGCTGCTGGGCGTGGTGATTGTCATGTACAACGCGCTTTCCGTTGTGATTCTGGCATTTTATCAGCCCGGCCAATCAACGGACTGGCGTAGCCTGCTTAAGCACGTCGTCAAAAACCCGCTGATTATCTCTGTGTTCGCGGCGCTCCCTTTCACCGCGCTCTCTATCCCGCTGCCCACCTGGTTAATCACCTCAGGCGACTACTTTGCATCCTTAACCTTACCGCTGGCGCTAATTTGTATCGGCGCGACGCTGTCTGTCTCGAGTATGCGCGACAGTAGTAAGGTGGCATTAGGCGCAAGCTGGATGAAAATGGTCACGCTGCCTGTCCTATCAACAGGCGTGGCTTGGTTAATGGGCTTTAGAGGCGAGCAGTTGGGGTTACTGTTCCTGTTCTTTGCCAGCCCCTCTGCCGCTGCCAGCTTTGTCATGGTGAAAGCGATTGGCGGCAACGTGGCACTGGCGGCCAACATCATCGCGATCACAACACTGATGGCCAGCATCACCGTGACGTTTGGCATCTTTGCGCTGCGCTTACTTGGGTGGATCTAGGCCCGTAAAATTCTCCGCTTGGTTGGCCCTACTCCAGCGGACGCGTTATACTACGCGCCCGCTAGTTTTAGACAACGGCCAACGCCTTAGTCCCTGTAGCTCAGTAGGATAGAGCAGCCGCCTCCTAAGCGGCAGGTCGCAGGTTCGACTCCTGCCAGGGACGCCATCGGGCTGTTTTCAGAAGGCCTGACAAAGCCAGAAATGATGTGTAACACTCTGAAAGAATTTGCTTTTTAGCTCCTCGCTGTTCCTCTGCGTTCCTTCAAAATCCCGCTGCTAACTGGCATACAGAATGGTATATACCCCCATTCGAGGAATCTCGGTATACCTTCATGGCGCTAACTACCCGTTAGATAAACGCAACTAAGCCAGGCACGAAAATTGTCACTCTCAACGATGGCCTGATTCGCGTTACCGGATAGGCAACGCTGGAGGAAGACACTGGCGAGATAAACCGACCCACAAAATCAAATACTTGCACAACCCGTAGCGCGTGGTAACGAGAAAGCGAGTTCAGCGAGCGTTTCGCGGCACCCGCGGAAGGCGTCGGCACGACGCCCAGAGGCACATCACCGACACCGTTACCGCACAAACCCTGGCACCGCTGGAGGAAGACACTGGCGAGATGAACCGACCCACAAAATCAGATGCGTGCACAAAATCGTAGCGCGTGGTAACGAGAAAGCGAGTTCAGCGAGCGCTTGGAGGCACCCGCGGAATGAACTGACCCCCAATTGTTGGACGGTTGACTCTATCAGCCAGTTGCCATCGCTT
>NZ_REBQ01000224.1 GCF_007692655.1 Halomonas sp. | reverse complement strand
ATTACTCAATATTTTGAATCTGCTCCCGCATCTGCTCAATCAACACTTTAAGCTCCACCGCGCAACGGGTCGTCTCGGCGACCACGGATTTTGATGAGAGGGTGTTGGCTTCGCGGTTAAGCTCCTGCATTAGGAAGTCCAGGCGGCGGCCTTTGGGGCCTTTCTGGGCGAGCTGGTGGCTCACTTCTTCGATATGCGCTGTTAGGCGATCCAGCTCTTCATCCACATCGGCTTTTTGCGCTACTAATACCAGTTCGGCTTCCAGGCGTTGCGGGTCGAGCTCGGTTTTGGCGATTTCTAAACGCTCCAGCAGTTGAACGCGCTGGCGCTCTAAAATCTGCGGCAGCAGGCTTCGCACGGTGACGACCTGTTCATTTACAGCTTCCAGGCGGGTGGTGATCATCTCGGCAAGCTTGTCGCCTTCTCGGGCGCGGGCGTCGATTAGCTCATCCAGCGCTTGATCAAACAGCGCTTTGGCGGCGGCTTTGATGGCGTCTTGATCCAGATGCTGGGTTTCCATCACGCCGGGCTGATTGAGTAGCTCCAGGGTCGTCGGCGCTACTGCGCTGGGCACCTGCTGCTGGATGGCGCTGAGCGCCTCACTAATCGCCGCTAGGCGAACGCTATTCACGGCAGGGGCCTGGGCCGTTTCCGCACTTTCAAACCGCACGCTGCACTCGACTTTGCCACGGGCCAAGCGTGCGCGCAGCGCGTCACGCAGCGTTGGTTCTAAGTCACGTAGGCTTTCGTGCAGACGGAAGTGGGGCTCTAAATAGCGCTGGTTCACTGAGCGAATCTCAACCTGCAGGGTCCCGAAAGGGGCTGCCTGTTCGGTGCGGGCAAAGGCGGTCATGCTGTGTACGCGGCTGGAAGCGGCCATGAAGGATCCTAAAAGTAAGTAGCAGTGAAATAAAAAAGCATTGCCAACAGTCTACCCGATAGGCCAATCAGCGCACGCCCAGACGTGTACAATGGAGGGCTTTTCCTTGTTACGCGTTTATTGAGAGGTACTATTTGTGAGCAGTGCTAAGCGTCCTGACGTTGTTCGCCCCAGTGGTCGCCAGCCTGACCAGCTTCGTGAGATCCGCCTGACCCGCGACTTCACCCGTCATGCTGAAGGTTCCGTGCTGGTGGAGTTTGGCGATACCAAAGTGCTGTGTAATGCCAGCGTGGAAGCCACTGTACCGCGTTGGCTGCGTGGCAAGAATCAGGGATGGGTAACGGCTGAGTACGGCATGCTGCCCCGCGCGACGCATTCGCGCAGCAATCGCGAAGCGACTCAGGGTAAGCAGGGCGGCCGCACGCTGGAAATTCAGCGCTTGATTGGTCGCAGCCTCCGCGCGGCGGTGAATTTGAAGAAGCTGGGTGAGTTCACCATTACCGTGGATTGCGATGTGATCCAGGCCGATGGCGGTACCCGTACCGCAGCGATCACCGGCGGCTGCGTGGCGTTGATGGATGCAATCCGCTACCTGCAGCGCGAGAAGAAGATTAAAAGCGACCCCTTCAAGCAGTTGGTAAGCGCCATTTCCGTGGGCATTTATAAAGGCGTGCCGGTGCTGGATCTGGATTACCCGGAAGATAGCAAAGCCGATACCGATTTGAATGTGGTAATGACCGAAAGCGGTGAGCTGATCGAAGTGCAGGGCACCGCCGAAGCTGGCGCCTTCACCCGCGCCGAGCTGAACGCAATGCTTGATTTAGCCGAAACAGCCGGTGGTGAACTGCGCGAGAAGCAGCGCGAAGCGCTGGGAATTCGTGGCTAAAGATTAACGCCCGCCACAACGCAACAAGCCGACCCAAGGGTCGGCTTGTTGCTTATTACCACTGCTGACAGACTGCGACGCGGGAAAAGTGCGTTGTCTAACGCTTAAAGCGCTAGGTCGTACTCAATGATCAGCGGTGCGAACTCCGAGAAGGTCGCATCGTAATCAATCCACGCGTCAACCACATGGCGGCGGAAGTTGGGGCCGACTAGTTGATAGTCGATCCGCCAGCCTTCTTGGCGTTCACGGGGCACGTCTTGGTCGAGCTTCGGCCACCAGGTATATTCACCTGCATCGCGATTAATCTCGCGGAAGGTGTCAATAAAGCCGGTAGGGCCAAGCACCTGATCCATCCAGGCGCGCTCTTCCGGGCGGAAGCCCGACGTGAGCTGATTGTCAGACCAGTTAGCCAAATCGACAGTTTTATGGGCAATATGCCAGGTACCGCAGAGGATGTATTCGCGGCGTTTGCGCGACATCTTCGTTAGGTACTCCTGGTACTGCTCCATAAACGCCTGTTTGGCTTTTTGGTCACTTCCATCAGGCATCAGGAAAGAGACGATACTGAAGCGTTCATAATCCGCCTGCAGAAAGCGTCCTTCATGGTCACACTGAGGGAACCCAAGGCCATACATAATCGCCTTGGGAATTTTGCGGCAATAGAGTGCCACACCGGAGAAACCATCCTCTTCAGCGTCCAGGAAGTAGCCTTCATAGCCTTCCGGGTAGAGAATATGATCACCCAGTTCAAAACTTTTTGCCTTGATGTTCTGCACGCAGACTACGTCGACATCCTGCTGAGCCAGCCAGTCCAGGAAGCCACGATCGACGGCATCACGAATACCATTGACATTGATGCTGGCAATTTTCATAAATCGTCCCTTTTGCGTCGCTGCTGTATGATACCCGACGTTTAGACGTTTGGGTAAAGCCAGCGAGTAAAACTTGCCATTTACCCCACTTTTATTGTTGCTTTCGTGCCGATTTAAACCTACCGCCTAGTGAGGAATGCCGTGGCTACCACTTTACAACCCTACCAGCGCGATTTCATTGCCTTTGCCATTGAGCAAGGCGTGCTTAAATTTGGCGAGTTTACGCTTAAATCCGGTCGCGTTAGCCCTTACTTTTTCAATGCTGGGCTGTTTCAAACCGGACGTGCGCTCGCCAAACTGGGCCGTTTTTACGCTCAAGCCATCGTCGATAGCGGCTTAAACGCTAATGTGCTGTTTGGCCCGGCGTATAAGGGCATCCCCCTGGCAGCCGTCACAGCGGCGGCTTTGGCCGATCATCACGACCTGGATATGCCCTACTCTTTCAATCGTAAAGAAGCCAAAACCCACGGTGAAGGAGGCAATATCGTTGGTGCCCCATTGGCAGGCGATATTTTAATCATTGATGACGTGATTACCGCAGGCACGGCGATTCGCGAAGTGATGACGTTGATTGAACTGAGCGGCGCCCGTGCCGCAGGAGTCATCATCGCCCTTGATCGCCAGGAGCGCGGTCAAGGGGAACAGAGCGCCATTCAAGAGGTACAGGCCCAGTACGGCATGCCGGTGATCAGTATCGTTACTTTGGAGCAAGTGCTTACTTACCTGGAAGAGCACGTCGGTGGAGAGATGCTGGCCTATGCCGAAGCGATTAGGGAGTATCGTGACCGCTATGGCATCGCTAACTAATTAGGCAAGTTCTGCGCCAGCAAAGGCTTGCTGGCGCCACGCCTCGTAGCTCACAATAGCGACGGCGTTGGACAGATTCAGGCTACGGTTATTGGGCTGCATGGGAAGACGCAGCTTGTGCTCAGCGGTTAACGCGTCGTGCACCTGGGGAGAAAGCCCACCGGTTTCCGAGCCAAACAGCAGCACATCGCCTGGGGCAAAGTTGGCATCGCTGTAGCTACGAGTGCCTTTGGTGGTGATTGCCCAGATTCGCCTATCCTGCATAGCCGATTGAAAGGCGGCAAAATTAGCGTGGCGAGTCACGTTCGCCAGGTCGCGGTAGTCTAAGCCCGCGCGGCGCAGTTTTTTCTCTTCCAGGTCAAAGCCAAGCGGCTCTATCAGGTGTAAACGGCAGCCATTGTTGGCCACCAGGCGCATAATGTTACCCGTGTTAGGCGCCATGCGCGGTTCAAAAAGCGCTACTTCAAACATTTCCACCTGCCTATTGTTCGCCCATGTTTACTAAGCGCCGCCGATTGTAATAGAAATAGCCTGGAAACACTCGTAGAGGACCACCTTCGCCATGACGCCCCCAACGCCAAAGAGCATTCTTAGCCGCATTAAAGGGCTCAACCCGCGCCAGCAGGAAGCGGTACGCTATATTGATGGTCCTTGCTTGGTGTTAGCGGGCGCAGGTTCCGGTAAAACCAGCGTCATTACCACCAAAATTGCTTATCTGGTTCAAGAGTGTGGGATGAGCGCGCGCAAGATCGCTGCGGTGACCTTTACCAATAAAGCCGCTCGGGAGATGAAAGAGCGTGTGGGTCAGATGCTGCATGGCAAGGAGGGGCACGGACTAACGGTCTCCACCTTCCACACCCTGGGGCTGAATATTATCCGCGGCGAGCTGAAAACTCTGGGCTATAAGCCGGGTTTTTCGCTATTTGACCCGGAAGACGCCAAGGCGCTGCTGCGCGATTTAATGAATAAAGATGCCCAGGTGGATGCCGAGCAGATCAACGCCGTGCAGAGCAAAATCTCCACCTGGAAGAACGATTTAG
>NZ_REBQ01000115.1 GCF_007692655.1 Halomonas sp. | reverse complement strand
GCAAACAACCAAACGATCAGGACGATGTGCAAAAGACGTCCGTCGATGCCTCTCAAGCCTCTTCAGAGAGTCCAGCAAAGACAGATACTGCCGCGTCCACCAGCACGCCTCCTGCTTCTGAAAGTAAAGGTGGCGATGCCGCTACGACGCCAAGTTCCACGACGTCTTCTCAGAACGGCAACAGAAACAGCCGTTCTCGGCGGCGTGGCAAAAGTGCCAATAGCACCAGCTCAAGCACCGCTAGTACCGA
Source organism: Halomonas sp. (assembly GCF_007692655.1). Taxonomy (GTDB): domain Bacteria; phylum Pseudomonadota; class Gammaproteobacteria; order Pseudomonadales; family Halomonadaceae; genus Vreelandella. The sequence goes on along the minus strand of NZ_REBQ01000115.1, from coordinate 19,221 downwards.
TAAAACCTCAGCGACACCGACCTCCAGTGTCAGCGCGTCTAAAGATTCCCCTGACGATACGGCAACACCCTTGTCCGGTAGCACTCCTTCCCCGGCATCAACGCCTCAGTCCAGTTCAACCCATACCAGTTCAACCCATACCAGTTCAACTGAGTCCGGTTCAACTGAGCCCGGTTCAACTGAGCCCAGCTCGACTCCGCCCAGTTCAACAGCGCCTGCCTCTGGCGGGGGCTCCAATGGCACACCGCCTCCGGCCGCTGCTAAAGAGCAACACGGTAGTGGAGGCGGTAAAGGCGGTGGCTTGGCCATTGCCCTGGTGCTCATCCTGGCCATTGCGCTGGGGTTGGTGGCCTGGCAAGGCTGGCAGCGGCTGGAGAACCAGCAGCAGCGCATCGACGAGTTGGCGCAACAGACTGAAAACAGCGCTTCTCAACAGGCCGTTAGCGACCTTGAATCTCGCTTAGACAGCGGTGAAGCAGAGCGGGATGAGGCGCTGCAGAGCACCTTGAGTGAGCTACGCAGTGAGTTCGATAGCTACCGCAGTGAGGTTGATGGCACGCTTGACCAAGTGCTCGACCAGCTTTCTCAAGAGCAAGATGCCGACGAACGCGACTGGCTGCATGCCGAAGCCGCCTACCTGCTGCGCTTGGCCAACCAGCGCCTACAGTTAGAAGGCGACGTTGAAGGTGCATCGGCCCTGCTGCGTACTGCCGATGCGCGCCTTGTTGACGCTGACAATCCTGCGCTGACCAGCGTACGCCGTGCGATTGCCAGCGAGCTGGCAGCGCTTGATGCCGTCCCCCAGGTTGATCGCACCGGCCTCTACATGGCGCTGAATGCCCAGCAGGAACGTATTTCTGGCCTGCGTCTTTCCCAAGAAATTGAAGAGCGCGCGGTTACCTCCAGCATCGAACAACCGCCTACCGGCACTTTCCAGCGCCAATTGGCTCGTTTCGGTCAGGAGCTCAAAGATTTGGTGGTGATCCGTCAGCATGACGAAGCAATGGAAGCATTGATCACGCCTGAGCAAGAGTCTTATCTGCGCCAAAGCCTGCGTTTAGTGCTGGAACAGGCTCAGCTGGCGCTGCTCAATGAAGAGCAGGAGCTGTATGAAGCCAGCATCGACAAAGCGCTGGAGCTGCTGAACAGTTACTACGACACCACACGCGAAGAAGCACAAAGTGTTATTGCGCGCCTCCAAGAGCTTCAGCAGGCACAGGTACAGCCAGAGCTTCCGGATATCAGCGCCTCACAGCAGGAGCTAGCGCGTTTTATCGAGAACCGCTATGAGTCGCGTGGCCAAAGCGGAGGTGATTCATGAGAAAGCTTATTCTCCTGATTGTCGCAGGCCTCGCCGTCGGTGCCCTGTTTGGGCACCTGATGATGTCGGTGCCGGGCTATTGGCTGATCCGTGTTGGCGACACCTCCGTACAAACCTCGTTTTGGTTTGGTCTCGTGCTGCTCTTCGCTGCCTTCATCGTGCTGCATTTTGCGTTGCGTTTACTCAGCGGCATTATTCGACCAATGGGGCGTTTTCGCAGCTGGAACAGCCGCGCCCGTAACCGTCGTGCCATGCAGCGTACGGTACGCGGCCTCGTCGCCCTAACGGAAGGGCGCTGGAAAAAGGCTGAAAAAACCCTGGTGAACGCTGCCCACGACTCCAGTACGCCATTGGTGAACTACCTTTCGGCAGCGTTGGCCGCTCATTACCAAGGCCACCACGTTAAGTCCCAGGAGCACCTCAACCAAGCACAGCTCACCACCGAGGGTGCTGACACGGCGGTGGGCTTAATGCAGGCGCAAATGATGATTGAGCGCCAGCAGCCGGAAGAGGCCCTGGCGATTCTGAATCGTCTGGACAAGCAGCTATCAAACCACCCCCAGGTGCTCAAGTTACTCAAACAGGTGCATTTGAGCGTTAATGATTGGGAAGGTTTACGGCGCTTAATTCCACGCTTAGAAGCGCAAAAGCTCATCACCCAGCAAGAGCGTGAGCAGTTGGAGTTTAAGGCGTACCGCGAGCTAATCGTGTTCGAAGCCCAAAACCCCACCAACATTGAGCGGGTGCGTGGCCTGTGGGCAGACATGCCCGACTACCTACGCGGTAAGACGGAGCTGATCGTGCTCTACACCGAGGCGTTAATCCACGCCAATGAAGAGCCCATTGCCGAACGTCTGCTCAACCACTCCCTGGACCACCACTGGGATGCGCGTTTGGTGAAACGCTATGGTCTGCTGAATGTGGACGCGGGTCGTCAGCTTGTCAAAGCTGAAAAGTGGCTGCAAGAGCGCCCCAACGACCCGGAACTACTGCTAGCCTGTGGCCGCCTTTCACTGCGTAACGGCAAGTGGGATAAAGCGCTGGAGTATTTCGAAGCCAGCCAGCGCCAACGCCCCAATGGCGAAGTATGTGCTGAACTTGCTCGCCTGTATGCAAGCCTGGGTGAGCACAACAAGAGCCAGCTCTATTACCGCCACAGCGTTGAAATGCTGGCTAAATCGCTCCCCTCACTGCCCCAGCCAAGCGATGCGGGTGATAGCAAAACCCCAGCGGGTAAACAAACAGACGCTAAGCAGAAAGACAGTAAAAAATCAGACAGCAAAACCATTAAGAAAAGTGCTTAGCTTTTTTAAACACTGCTTTAACCACAACACGCTACTTAAGACGACAAAAGGGCGCCAATTTGGCGCCCTTTTTCTACCCCTCTATTTTCTACCCCTCTATGCTGAGACAATTCCATTTCTTTAGGGCGAGGTGGAGACCGTTACTACACTGCACTGCGCCAAATGGCTCACTTTGTGTGAGACGCTACCAATCACAACGCTGCCTAAATCACTGAGCCCGCGGCTTCCCATCACAATGGTATCGATATCAAAACTCTTTGCGGTGTCCAAAATCACCTTAACCGGATCACCTTGCGTCAGTATTTCTTCGATTTGCTGAACACCTTGTTCTCGCGCTGACATAGCGGCTTGCTGAAGTAACTGCTCGCCCGCTTTCTCGCGTTCAGCGAGTGTGGCTTCGGCATTAACGGCACCAATGCCCCATACCAGGGTAGTGGTATAGGTCAGCGTTTCAGGTACGTGTAGTAAGTAAAGCGTTGAGGCTTTGCTGTCTAATAATTTACAAGCGACTGAGAGCGCTTGTTTAGCGTGCTCAGAGCCATCGATAGGCACGAGAATACGAGTATACATGGTGAGTTCACCTCTATTTATTATGTCCATCATTACTAAAGTCTTAGGCGATATGTTGCTTTCTCATAGATAAATCCTGATAGCTTTGTAACGCCTAGCTGGGTTGGTTAAACAGGTGTTGAAGCTTGAGAATGCCAACCAGCTTGTCGTTATCAGAATCACAAAACCAATATTATTTAAGTAGCCGCTCATACCTTGGAGGTATCATGGAACTACGCCACCTGAGGTACTTTTGTATTGTTGCCGAAGAGCTTAATTTCACCAGCGCTGCCGAACGTTTACATATGTCACAACCCCCTCTTTCGCGACAAATTAAACAATTAGAACAAGAGGTCGGCGCAGAGCTATTTGAGCGAAACTCTCGAGGTTTACGCCTAACGCCTCCAGGCGTATTTTTTCAACAGCACGCATTACAGATATTAGAGAAAGTGGACGTCACCATTGAGGCTACCCGCCATATGGCGCGCAGCAAACGTGCGCTCTTCGGCATCGGCTTTGTACCTTCAGTTTTTTATGGGCAGCTTCCCATGCTGGTACGTGACTTACGCCGCATGGATAACGTTGAGCTCTCTCTGGCCGAGCTTACGACGGTACAACAAATTCAGGCGCTCAAAGCAGGCCGCATTGATATGGGGTTCGGACGCTTGCGCATTGATGACCCCGACGTCGAACAGGAGATTCTGTTCGATGAGCCGTTAATAGCAGCGCTCTCCAGTGGCCACCCATTAGAAGGAACTAACCCTAGCTGTGAAGAGCTGGCGCGCTATCCGCTAATACTCTTTCCCGCCAAACCGCGCCCTAGCTTGGCAGACATGGTGCTGGGAATCTTCCGGCGCCAAGGTTTGAAGGTGGAAGTGGTGCAGGAAGCTAACGAGGTTCAGACGGCACTTAGCCTCGTCGCCTCCGGCATTGGTATTACGATCGTTCCAGAGCAGGTAAAGCGCGTTCAACGGGACGGGATTACCTACGTCGCATTAGCAGACAAGACAATTACGTCACCCGTCATCTGTAGTCGTCGGCGCGGCGAAAAACCCTCCCTGCTAATGCAGGAAGCCAACGCAATTTTAGCGGTGCTCGTTGAAAATCGCCGCTCTGGACGCTACCCCTGAGGAGTCGGGCGAAAGCGTCGGTGTAATACGTTGTAGGCAAGCGCCCCAGCGATTACCCCCCAAAAAGCGGAACCAAGCCCTAAAAAACTGACTCCCGACGCGGTGGCAATAAACGTAATCACTGAGGCTTCCAGGTGGCTCTTTTCAGCGGCAAAGGCGCTGATGTTGCTGGTAATGGCACCTATCAGAGCTAGGCCTGCCAGGACTGCCACAAACTCCCCCGGCAATGAAGTGAATAGCGCCACAATAGTGCCTGCAAAGGTACCCCCTACCAAGTAGAACACCCCGTTCGCCACACCCGCGACATAGCGCTTATCCGGATCTTCGTGGGCTTCCTTACTGGTGCAGATTGCCGCCGTGATCGCGGCAATCACAGTGGTAATGCCGCCGAAAAAAGCAGTGAAAAAAGAGGTTAAGCTGGCTACCGTGACAATTGGCTTGGCCGATGTGGTGTAGCCCGATGTGCGTAGGATCGCCATGCCGGGTAGGAACTGCCCCGTCAAGCTGACCAGCACCAGTGGAATGGCTAGGCTCAAGGTAGCATTCCATGTCCACTCAGGGCGGATAAACTGAGGTTCGGCGAGTTGAATAGCAACGCCATCCAAGCTTGCGCCTTCCAATAGGATCGCCAAAGCGATGCCCACCACCAGCAGCAGTACCAGGCTGTAGCGCGGGGTTAGCCGCTTAAATAAGAGATAAGCGATAATCATACCAATCGCCAGTGCTGGCACGCTTTCCAATGAGATGAAAATTCCTACCCCGAACTGGAAAAGGATGCCCGCCATCATGGCGCTGGCAATGCCAGGTGGGATCATCTGAATGATGCGGTCAAAAGACCCCGTAATACCGATCACAAAAATAATCATCGCTGCCGTTAAGTAGGCGCCAACTGCTTCATTGAGTGACAACCCTGGGAACAGAGTTACCAACAGCGCAGTTCCTGGTGCTGACCAAGCGGTCACCACCGGCACCTTCAGCCAGAGGCTAAGAAAAATACCTGAGACGGCAGCACCGATAGAAATGGCCCAGACCCAAGACGTCATCATGGCGCTAGATATTTCAGCGCTTTGAGCCGCCTGGAAAAAAATAGCCAGTGGGCCTGAGTAAGAGATTAGTACTGCCACAAAGCCAGCGGTGATCGCCGGAATCGACCAGTCCTTGTGAATGCGCATAAAAAAATCCTGAGTTTTAACGAAAAATCACTGTCACCAGCGGTGATTTCATAGCGATAAGGGGCATCATTCTCACAAGCCAGGCTGCATCTCCGAAAAAAAGACCCGCACTGCAAAAGCAGACACGGGCCAAGGAGGATAACCATTATCAAACTATAAATAGTGCCTGCGTTCACCCGCTCTTCTTGGCTATCTCACGGGTAAAGATGAACTCAAAATCTTTGGTTTCGAAGATTGCTGAGACCACGACGCCCAGTACCAATGCCCAGAACGTGGCACCTATGCCAAGAATCTGAATGCCCGACGCAGCAATTAGAAAGGCGAACAGTGCGCCTATTTCATGCTTTTTACCGGCAAAGGCAATGGCCATGGACGAGGTAATCACGCGCATAAGTGCCAAGCCAGCGATAATGGCGATGAAATAGCGCGGCGTGGCCTCCAGCAGGCTGACTACATAGCCGTAGAAAGGCGCGGCAACCACAAAAATAGCCCCGGCTATCACCGCCGCCACCCAACGCTTATCGTGAGTTCCCGCTTCAGGTGAGGCGCAAATACCGGTCATAGGCGCGGCAATACAGGTACTGTGCAGATTGAAAAAGGACGACACCATGGTGCCTAAACCACCCACAGCGGTGATTCCGTTGGCGGGCACTTCTTTGTAGCCCATCCCTTTTAATAGACCGACACCCGCTGGCGTCTCCATTCCGACCAGGATGATGGCAAGCGGTAAACCGTAGGTGAGGAAAGCGCCTAACGTGAACTCCGGGACAATAAACTCGGGGAAGCGAATTGTTGCCGCGATACCAGATAGATCAACACCGGTTGCTATGAGATAGAGGATCCCCGCCAACATCGCGACCACCAGAGGTGGAATTTTACGAAAGAGACGTGAGGAGATGAAGAAAGCCAGAATCATAATAGAGGCTGGCACAATAGCACTCTCCAACGGCTCCACCATATTGAGGCCAAAACTGAGCAACATACCGCCCACCATGCCCATGACAATCGGCATAGGGATCAGTCGCATCACGATGCCCATCACGCCAGTCAAACCAGCGATCAGCGTGATGGCACCCGCAATCAAACTTGCGCCTAAGGCGGCCTCTAGACCTATCACAGGAATGACCGCTGCGAACATCAACGCACCGGGGATGGAGTTAGCCATCGGAAGCGGCAAACGGTAATAGGCTGGCATGAATAACCCAAACAGCCCGTTGATCATCAAGTAGCTGATCACCCAAATCATGATGAAGGAGGAGTCGAGGCCCGCCGCCGTACCTGCACTAATATGAACGACCCCAACGCTGAGGCCTAAAATGCCGGCCACTAAGCCTGTACTGGCGTTATCGACGTTGAGGTCGCGCAGGAAATCGCGGGGCGCGTACTTTAAGCTGACGCCTTTCTCAATATGTTTCACGGTTTTCTCCAGAGGTATTATTGTGATTAGAGTTATAAGTTGATGTTTTATTTATAATTATCGGTATCGAGCTCAACACTGCTAGCCGAGATCACCGCCGGCCACAGGCAGTACGCTACCGGTTATGTAACTGGCCTCATCGGAAGCAAAGAACAAAATGGGGGCGACCATTTCGTCTAGCGTGCCATAGCGGCTCATCAAGCAGCTCTGCTTGGTTTGATCGATATGCGCCTGAAACCACGCCTGCTCCGTCTCGTTACTCGGCGTCGGCGTCCCTCTTGAAATCCGCCGGGGCGGCGCTTCGGTGCCCCCTGGCGCCGTAGCGACAACACGGATACCGTGCTCGGCAACCTCAAATGCCAGTGAGGCGGTTAATGCATTGATCCCCCCCTTCGCTGCCGAATAGGGGATACGGTGAATGCCCCGCGTTGCCGCTGAAGAGACATTGACGATGACGCCACTACCCTGCGCTACCATGGTTGGCAACGCTGCGCGGCAGCACCAAAGCGTTGGCATTAGAGAGCGGTTAATCTCGGCTGCAATTTGGGTTTCGGTAAACTCGGTAAATGGCTTGAAGTTAATCGCGCCACCGACGTTATTAATCAAAATATCGATGCGTCCAAAGTGAGCGAGCGACGCCTGCACCACTTGCTCAGCGCCTTTCCATGTTTCCAGGTCGGCTTGAACCGCGATCACGTCGCCCCCCTGTTTGCTTATCCCTGCGACCACCTCATGTAGTTCGTCAGCGCGATCTACCAGCACCAAGCGGGCACCTTCAGCCGCAGCACGCTCGGCCACTCGCTGCCCAATCCCTTGAGCAGCTCCAGTGATCACCATGACTCGATCTTGAAAGCGGAGTCCGTTAACGCCTTGATGGCTCATGCGCGCTCCCCCACCTGGTTAGGCGTGAACTTCTCATAGTGGAAACTCTGCGGCTCAATGCCTTCAGCGTCGAAGTACTTCAGCACCGCATCAACCATCGGGGGCGGGCCACACAGGTAGACGTCGACATCGCCGTTATGCATCACGTCCGCGTCCATATGGTGCGTCACGTAACCTTTGCGCGAATGCTCGCTGGCTGCGTCGACCACCACGGTGGCGTAGGTGAAGCTGGGCAGTTGCTTGGCAAAGGCGTCTAAAGCTGCCGTTTTAACCAAGTGATCATCTTTATTGACGCCGTAAATCAGATGGATTGGCGCGTCACCGCCCTTCACCACCATCTGTTCCAACATGGAGAGGAACGGCGCCAGCCCCGTGCCGCCAGCCAGCATCAGTACCGGACGTGTCACTTCGCGCAGGTAGAAGCTGCCCAGCGGGCCGGTCAGGGTAAGCCGATCCCCCACCGCCGCGCGCTCAGTCAGGTAGCCACTCATTACCCCTTGGGGGATATTGCGGATCAAAAAAGTGGCGCGTTTATCACCTGGCTGCGAGCTGAAGGAGTAAGAGCGATGCATCTCCGTGCCGGGCACATTAATGTGGATATACTGACCCGGCAAAAAGGCAAGCCCTTCCTCATCGTCCAGATCGACTGCCAGCTCAATGCTATCCTCTGAGAGCTGCTCAACCGCCGCGACAGTACCCTCAACCTTACCCACCGCTGTTTTACACAGCGAGGAGGCCACTGGCACTTGGATCACGCAGTCTGACGAAGGCACCATTTGGCAAGTGAGCACCTGCCCTTCCGCGGCTTCCTCATCGGAAAGCGCATCCTCCAGGTACTCGTCACCCATGTCGAATTCGCCCTGTTCGCAGTGGCCTTTGCAAGTGCCACATACGCCGTCAGAACAGTCCATCGGTAGGTTAACTTTCTGCCGGTAAGCGGCGTCGAGAACGGTCTCTCCCTCTTTACAGCCGATGAACCGGGTGACGCCGTCCTCAAAGTTGAGGGCAATCGTATAGCTCATGGTTACATCTCCTCTCACACCCCGTCAGACGTGATAAACATCAATGACCTGATGGATATAGTCGTTATTTAACTGCACGACTTTTCTTGTGATTAACGGTGTCTCGCCCGACACATCCAGGGTGTAGAAACACGTGCCGAAGAAGCTGTCGGTCTTCTTGTAACGGTGATTGAGCGTGTGCCAGTTAAACCGCAGCGTCACCGTGTCGCCCTCGTGGGACAGGATCTCAAGATTAGTCACCTGGTGGGTGGTGCGCGGCTCGGGCGTACTCGCCCCGCTGCGCTCGGTCTTGATCCGGTAAACGCGGTCTTCCAACCCTTCGCGGTTGGGGTAGTAGATCAGCGAGATCTCGCTGTGCGGGTCCTGGATAAGTTGGTCGTCGTCATCCCAGGCGGGCATCCAGAACTCGGCGTCTTGGCGATACAGCGCAAGCCAATCATCCCACTCCCGGTCGTCCAGCAGACGGCCTTCGCGGTACAGGAAGGCTTGGATATCGTGATAGCTAATGCTCATGTCACTTCTCTCCTCTCTTCAGGCGCTTAGGCAGACGCGGTGGCGATAAACTGGCTGCGCTCTTTGTCGATGGCGCGTAGCATTTCGTCGACCCAGTGCTTGTGGTGCAGCACGTAGAGGCCTTCGTCTTCCGGCGAGGCGCCGCTGAGCAGGGGCTTCATGTCGATCGCTTGGGCCGTTTCATCGGCGCCTTCGATCCACTGTTGGGCTCCGCGGGAGAGGTCATTCCATTCAGCCAGTGCGCCGTTGTAGCCCTCTTGGCAGGCGCGGAACTCTTCCAGGTCGTCGGGGGTTCCCATGCCGGAGACGTTGAAGAAGTCTTCGTATTGACGAATACGCACACGCCGATCCTCGGCGGCTTCGCCTTTGGGCGCGAAGCAGTAAATCGTGACTTCGGTTTTGTCCACGGCGATCGGACGGATCACGCGGATTTGGGTGGAGAACTGGTCCATCAGGTAGACGTTGGGGTAGAGGCAGAGGTTGCGCGTCTGGTTGACGATGGAGTCGGCCCTAGCCTCGCCAAGCTGCTCCTGAATCCACTCTTTGTGCTGATAGACCGGGCGCACTTCGGGGTTGAGCAGCCGAGTCCACAGCATCATGTGGCCGTTTTCGTAGGAGTAGAAGCCACCTTTGCTCTTCGACCAGCCGTCGGCGTCCACCGCTTTAGTGCCGCCAGCATCATAGTTGCGGCGCTCCATGGTGGAGGCGTAGTTCCAGTGCACGGAACTAACGTGGTAGCCGTCGGCACCGTTTTCGGCCTGGAGTTTCCAGTTGCCAGTGTAGGTATAGGACGAAGTACCGCGCAGGATTTCCAGGCCTTCCGGGGCTTGATCAACGATGTTGTCGATGATCTTGGTAGTCTCGCCCAGGTGCTGCTCAAGCGGTTGAACATCGTCGCTCAGGCTGCCAAACAGGAAGCCTTTGTAGTTCTCAAAACGCGCTAGGCGCTTAAGGTTGTGGGAGCCGTCCTGTTTGAAGTTATCCGGATAGGCGCCGTTTTTCTCGTTTTTGGCCTTGAGCAGTTGGCCATCGTTTTTGAACGTCCAGCCGTGAAACGGGCAGGTGAAGGTGCCCTTGTTGCCGCGCTTACGCCTGCAAAGGGTGGCTCCGCGGTGGGCGCAGGCGTTAATCAAGCCGTGCAGTTCGCCCTGCTTGTCACGGGTGATCATCACCGGCTGGCGGCCGACGGTGGTGGTGACGTAGTCACCCGGCTCGGCGACCTGGCTCTCGTGGGCCAGGAACACCCAGTTGCCTTCAAAGATGTGCTTGAGCTCAAGCTCAAAGAAGGCGGGGTCGGTAAACATGCTGCGGTGGCAGCGAAAGATGCCCTGGGCGGGGTCGTCTTGGACGGCGCCGCGCACGCGGGCCTCGAGCTGATCAAGCTGTGTGGTCATGATCTCTCTCCTCGGTATCTTGTCGTGGTCGCTCGGAGCTGAGCCAGCGGCAGATCGGCGAGGAGGCGCTGTGAACCCCTCCCTGGGCGCTACCTACGCCTTCCTTGGCGTAGGACCTCCTCTCCGATCTCCTCTGGCGCTCCTAATGGAAGGCCGCGGAGCCAATCAAACCTTGGCGGTACCGGCGAGCTGGCTGGCTAGATCCTGCTCGTTCTCTTTGGCCCGTGGGCGGGCTGGGCGCACCTGCAGCTCGGGCGCCTCGGCAGGGGCCAGGGCCACATCGAACACCACGTGGGAGAACGGACCCTCCAGGTCGCGCTTGGCGATCTCGGCCGGGTCTTCAATACGCTCGGCAGGGACGACGAGTTCTTCGCGGGTGGCAAAGGCGAAGTCGTCGAAGGTGTAGGGGTCGCCCGCTAGGTTGATCTGGGTGGTCAGGTGCTGGTGGCCGGGAGCGGAGACGAAGTAGTGAATATGCGCCGGACGCTCGCCGTGACGACCCAATGACTTGAGCACCACGTCGGTGGGGGCGCCTTCGGGCACGCCGTAGCCGGAGGGGATAATGCTCCGCGCGGTGTAGCGGCCTTCGCTGTCCGCATAGATCGTGCGGCGCATGTTGTACTCATCCTGAGAGGGGTCAAAGAAGGAGTAACCGCCCTTGGAATTGCAGTGCCATATCTCGACCTTGGCGCCAGGGATAGGAGTGCCGTTTACGTCACGCACCTGCCCAGTCAGCCACATCACCTCAGCATCGGCATCACTGCCATCGTCCATGCGCGCAAAGCCTTCGGCTTCCGGAGCGCCGGCCACGTAGAGCGGGCCTTCGATAGTGCGCGGGGTGCCGCCGGTGCGCTTGGCTTCGGCATCGATGGCGTCTTGACGCATATCGAGAAAGTGATCAAAGCCAAGGCCTGGAGAAAGCAAGCCGAACTGGGTCTGGCTGCCCAGGGCATTGAGCAGGTTGACGCCGGCCCAGTACTCTTCTTCAGTGACATCGAAGTCATCGATCAGCTTGAACAGGTCACCGACCAGGCGATGCACGATCTGCTTGGCGCGGTCATTGCCGCCAGCTTGGTCAAAGCCAGCAACGGTTTTGATGAAGTCTTGTACCTCGGGAGTATCAAAAATCTTCACGGTCATGGTGAAACCCTCAGTTTGTTATCGAGTGTTGTTTTATTGGTAAGAACTAGCGTGTTATGTGGATAATTAGGTGTCGTCTTCACGCACTGAAGAGGGATGACGACACAGTGGCTTGACGCTGATCGCCATATAGGGGAACAGCGGCAAATTGCTGACCAGCTCCTGCAGCTCGGCGTTATCTTTCACGTCAAAAATACTGACGTTCGAGTAGCTACCTGCCACCCGCCACAGGTGGCGCCATTTGCCCTGGCGCTGAAGGTCTTGTGAATACGCTTTTTCAGTCGCTTTAATCTTGGCCGCTTGCTCTGCTGGCATACTAGGCGGCAGCTGGACGGTCATTTCTACCTGAAACAACATGGCGTTCTCCTCCACAGTGATTGAGTGACTCAGCTGTTACGTGATTCAGCTCTTGCGTGAATAGTGGGCAAGCTTGTCTTCATCCAGAGTGAGGCCCAGCCCAGGGCCTTGCGGCAGATCGACACCAAATTCGTGGTAGTTGAGCGGCTTAACGACGATGTCATCTTTCAGCAGTAGCGGGCCGAACATCTCCGTACCCCAACCCATTTCTGGTAACGTCGCCCAAGCGTGCAGTGAGGCGGCCGTGCCAATGGTGCCTTCCAGCAGGGTGCCGCCATACAGGCCTACCCCAGCCGCTTGCGCGATGTGGGACAGTTCGAGCACGCCGTAAATACCGCCGGATTTGGCAATCTTCAGGGCGAAGGCACCACTAAATCCGCTGCAGACAAGATCGAGCCCATCACGGGCATCCTGTACGGCTTCGTCAGCGAGGATTGGCACATTGAAGCGGTTAGCCAAGCGGACTAAACCGGCATGCTCACGGGCAGGGATGGGCTGCTCAATTAACTCAATACCGGCATCCTGCAGCGCTTGAATACCCCGCACCGCAGTGGGCTCATCCCACGCCTGGTTAACATCAACGCGGACACTGGCGCGGTCACCCAACGCCTCTTTGATCGCCGCCACGTGGCGTACGTCCTGGTCGAGGGGGTTAGCGCCAATTTTAAGCTTGAAGTCGCAATGGCGACGCTGCTCTAAACGCAGCATCGCTTCGTCGATATCTTTGGCGGTGTCACCGCTGGCCAGCGTCCATAGCACCGGCAAATGCACGTGGCGCGCTCCACCGAGTAGCTCGGCGACGCTCAGCCCCAGGCGCTTGCCCTGTGCATCCAACAGCGCGGTTTCCAGCGCAGATTTAGCGATCATGTTGCCGCGTGTATGGCGGTTGAGAAGGCTACGCAGTTGATGGATATTGCTCGATGGTTGGCCGATCAGCAGCGGTGCCAGATAGGTATCGATATTGCGCTTGATGCTCTCGGGGCTTTCTGGCCCATAGGCTAGGCCACCGATAGTGGTGCCCTCACCCAGCCCTTCAATACCGTCGGAGTGGCGCATGCGCACAATGACCATGGTTTGGCAGGCCATCGTGGTCATGGAAAGTTTATGAGGACGGATGGTCGGCAAATCGACCAGCAGTGTCTCAATATGTTGGATGACGGTTGTCATGGAAGCTCCGGCGTCTGGCAATGATGTAACTTGCTGTCAGTTTGATTGGCGCTAGAACTTGGAACCAATATTGTTTAAGTGCTTGGCCATACCGAGGAGGTATGGCGAGCGCGGGGTGAATGCTGCATTTTTCGCAGTCTGCAAATAACATTGCCTATACCTCCACCACACCTACCAAGCGCTTTAAAATATTTTTTATTATTTTTATCATGCAGTTGCGGGCAAGCTGATTGACTGGACGGCGAGTCACTAGCCATTAGGCGGTGTTACTCATGGCGCACGAACCCGTTTTATGGGCGCATAGCACCTACGACTAACTATCCTGGGCTGTGTAAGCGCTAAACCATAAGCCCGCCCGCTACAGCCAGAGCTGACCTACTTTCCCCAAAGCGCACTGAACCAGGCGTCTCTTGCGACAAAAGAATAAGTCTAAGTGGGAAAGCTCAGGCTAAGTGGCTAACCCTAATGCCTCTTTTGCCGACATTACGTCGTCACGAGGATCATGGTTCCAGAGCCAATCAAAGCGGTTTTCCAGGTTCTCGATGAGCTTGGTCTCATCACTGCCAATGCCATTGCCCGCGTACTGGTAGACGTCGCCCGCCTCATGAGAAGTGCGCTGCACCTTGCAGGTGCGTGCATGGCGTACCTGCTCGAAGGTGGCCAGAACATCGTTGACGTTGTTGCGGTGGCAACTGGCATCCGTCAGCAGAGTGGCGAGCACATAGGCATCTTCAAGTGCCTGACCGGCACCAGCCCCCTGGTGCGGTACTAATGCGTGGGCGGCGTCGCCGACAATCAGCACACGATCACGGTGGTAGTAGGCCAGCTCTGGTAGCTCATGCAGCGCCCAGCGGGTTGGCTCAGGAATGCATTCAAGAATTGCCTGGCAAGCTGGGCTCCAGCCCTCAAAGACGTCCAGCATCTCCTGCTGGGTGACGGTTTGTACCCACTCTTCACCTTCAGGCAGTGCAGGATTAGGTGTTGAGCGGTCGGTGATAAAGGCAACCACGTTAATCAGTTGCGACTGTTTAACCGGGAAGGTCAGGATGTGACGGTCTTTGCCTAGGTACATCTGGGGCACCAGCGCTAGGCGCTTCTCACTGCCCTTAGCCGCCAGGGCAGCCTCCAGCTGGTCAGTCGGAATCATGCCACGATAAGCGTAGGTGCCACTCCAAAACGGGGATATCTCGCCGTACTCCTCTGGGGGCAGGACATGACGGCGCACCGCGGACTTGATGCCATCAAAGCCGATGATCACATCGCCGGTAAAGTGCGTGCCATCGTCAAAGCAGGCGGTGGCGCTATCAGCATCTTGCTTAACCTCGACACAGCGCTTGCCGAAGTGAGCAATGCCCTCTGGTAGGTTGGCGACGATGGCATCCAGAAAATCGGCACGGTGTACTGAAGATTGGCCCACTCCAGGGGCTAAACTGGCAGTTAAGTAGCTATCATCGCTACCCCGCCGCCACTCAAACCACACATCCTCAAAGGGGGCTGGTGAAGAGTCGGCAATACGCTGATAAGCCTCTTCCAACCCCAATAGCTGAATGGCTCTTACCGCATTGGGGCCAAAGGAGACCCCGGCGCCAATTTCCGAGAACTGGGGAGCAGCTTCGAAAAGTTGCACATCAATGTCGCTATCCCGGGATAGCGCGACGGCGAAGGCGACGCCACCGATACCGCCACCGACAATGCCAATTGAGAGACGTTTTTGCTGTGTATGTTTGGCTGGCATGTTTCACTCCGCTCAGGGATTTATCGTTATCATGATGAGCTTCACGCTCTGCCCCTAACGCTATTAGGATGAAACAACGGCCACCACACAGCCCCCTTCATTTGGACTATAAACGGTGCTAATAACAATATGAATCAAAGAGTTGAAGACACTACCTGCGGCGGAAGTAGACTATTGTCGCACCCCCAACAGAGCGCACTCTGATGGTCAAGCTTGCCAATATCGACCTGAACTTGCTGGTTGTGTTTGACCTGCTCTACCAAGAGCAAAACACGCAGCGGGTCGCGCTACGCCTTGGCCTTACGCAGCCAGCGGTAAGCCATGCGTTAAAGCGTTTGCGCCTCTTATTGGGGGATGAGCTCTTCGAACGCACCTCCCAAGGGCTCCAGCCAACGCCTCGCGCCAGCCAGCTTCACCCTGGCATTGCGGACGCGTTAGCCAGAATGAATGACACCTTGAACTTGAGTGACGATTTCAACCCAGCACTGAGTGAGCGCACCTTTAATCTCAATATGACGGACATTGGTGAAATCGTTTTCCTGCCACGCTTGTTGCAGCACTTCTCTCAAGCAGCACCAGGAATTTCACTCCACACCGCTCGCAGCCACAACAATGAGCTGAAATATGAGATGGAAGAGGGGCAAATCGATCTAGCCGTTGGGCTGATTCCACAGCTTGGCGCTGGTTTTTATCAGCAGCGTCTATTTGTACAGCGCTATGTCTGCCTCATGCGCCATGACCACCCACTCGCCACGGGCGACTTTGGCATAGAGGAGTTTCGCTCAGCCCATCACGCCGTTGTCGTTGCTCAGGGAACCGGCCATGGGGTGGTAGAGGAGCAGCTAGCAAACGCGGGTATTAAGCGCCCGGTTAGATTAACGCTGCCGCATTTCGCGGCCGTTCCCTACATCGTGAGCAGCAGCGATCTAGTGGTGACGGTGACGGGTAAGCTGGCCGAAGCGACGTGTGAACGATTTGGGCTCACCGTTCGTGAGCACCCACTAGCGTTTCCAGAGATTCCCATCAATCTCTTCTGGCACCGCCGCTTTCATCAAGATCCCGGCAACCGCTGGTTAAGAGGGCTTATGTTTTCAATGTTCTCTGAATAAACCTATAGAGCCAACGTCAGCAGCCCTAGGCGCTGGGCCTGGCCCATGCCGCACGCGTGCTATGAACAGCGGATTTATTGGTGATTTTCCAGGTGCCTTGAACCTTGAGCAGTGCAATCACATCCACCCAAGAGTCCTCAAGGTTTTCGCTATTATCAAAACCTAGCAGCACGCTGGCGACCTCTCCGGCCTGAGTGATGGCAATAAAGCGGCTCTTGACCGCTCGCTGGCTATTCGCCCAGCGCTCGAAGCGATCGCTGATCAGGTCAGTCGCCAACACTCCATCAGCGTCCAAAGCAAAAATCCACGCCTCTTTATGAAAGGCTTCCTGAAGCTTTTCAATACCGCCTTGAAAGCCATCCACATAGAGCTGTACAACCCGCTTGATCTCGTCTATTTCAGGCGCATCGCCCACGACAGTGACATTTGTCATCTTTTACTCCTGCTTATTAATTGTCGGTTTTGTATTGTTATAGCCCAAGCATCTCACGGGCCTGCTGCCAGGTAGCCACCGGGCGCTGGTACTTCTCGCAAAGAGCTACGGTACGCTCGACCAACGCGGCGTTGGAGGGCGCCAGGGTGTCGCTATCCAGACGAACGTTATCTTCAAGCCCCGTCCGCGTATGACCCCCTGCCGCAATCGACCACTCGTTAAGCAGGTATTGATTGGCACCAATGCCTGCACCGCACCACTGCGCATCCGGCGCCAAGCGTTTAAGCGTCTCGATATAGAAATCAAACGTTGCCTTGTCCGCTGGCATAGAATTCTTAACCCCCATGACAAACTGCACGTAGAGCGGCGTCTTTAACTTACCTTGCTTGGAAAGGTTCACTGCCTGGTGGATATGCGACAGATCAAACGCTTCGATCTCAGGCTTAACGCCGTACTTGAGCATCTCATCAGCCAGCCACTCCACCAGCTGCGGCGGATTCTCGTAAACGCGGTTGGGGAAGTTATTGGAGCCCACCGAGAGGCTGGCCATATCAGGCTTAAGCGGCAACATCCCGCCCCGGGCTTCTCCTGCCCCCGAGCGCCCGCCGGTAGAGAGCTGAATAATCATGCCGGGACAGTGCTTCTTAAGCCCCTCCATCAGGCGGCCAAACTTTTCCGGGTCGGATGAGGGGGTTTGGTCATCGTTGCGCACGTGGCAGTGGGCAATGGCGGCCCCCGCTTCGAACGCCGCCTGGGTGCTTTCAATCTGCTCTTCCACTGTAATCGGTACGGCGGGGTTGTTCTCTTTACGTGGCAGGCTACCGGTAATGGCGACGCAGATAATGCAGGGATGAGACATAGCAACCTCTCTTTGTTCTTATTGCGAACATTAATTTGTATTACGAACAAAATAGAGAAAATATTTACCAGCGTCAAACCCGAAACGCTGCTCGCAACGTTGGTAGTCACGGTTTAGAGAGTGACATCGGTTTAAGAACAGAGGCTTAATTCCTTCGATGGCACAAAAGGTGTACGGCACGCTCATTACCTTCAGAGGAGTGCTCGTAAAGGGGAGTGTTACTGTTGAGTTGCTGTGCTACCAATACCTCTCAGGTTGATAGACATACCTGATAGGGCGATTTATTTGAAAACATTGATTGCTTTATAAGCATAGAAAATCAATTGGTTAGTAGTTTATAGGTCATTATTTCGGAAGCTGATGCCTTGTTAACTTTTGCACGGGATAGGGTATATTCACTTAAATTGTGACGTATCGCTTACGACTAATAGATGGACTAACTCTTTCGCCGGTGTCAGCCACCTACGAGTAGTGGCAACACAAAGTGCCGCGCGATTCTATTTAGGAAATACCCGCATGCATGTAGATACTGCTATTACTAGCCGCAAATCGGTGCGCCGTTTTCTCGACACCCCAGTTGATCGCGCAACGATTATGCACATATTGCAGATTGCCAGCCGTGCGCCCAGCGGTAGTAATATCCAGCCTTGGAAAGTGCATGTGGTGGCGGGTGACGTTAAAGACCAGCTCTGCCAGCGGCTGCTAGATGCCGTTGATCACGGTCAAAGCGATCCGCCGGAGTACCACTACTACCCGCAGAACTGGTTTGAACCCTACCTGGAACGCCGCCGGCGCTGTGGCTATGGGCTCTATGCAACGCTGGGCATTGGCCGCGAAGATAAAGCCAAACGTGAAGCCCAGGCACGGCGCAATTTTCACTTTTTCGATGCGCCTATTGGCCTCTTCATCACCATGGACCGTCGCTTAGAAGCCGGTAGCTTTATGGACTGCGGCATGTTTATCCAAAATGTGATGCTGGCCGCCCGGGGCCAAGGGCTGCATACCTGCCCCCAGGCGGCTTTTGCTTGGTACCACGCTCTTATTCGCGACGAGCTTAAGCTAGGCGAACACTCACTACTGCTCTGCGGTATAGCGTTGGGCTACGAAGATACTCAGGCACCCGAAAACGGCTTTATTACCGAGCGCGAAAGCGCGGAGAATTTCACGATATTTCACGGCGATTAAGCGAAAAAAGCCCAAGCATTCGCTTGGGCAAGGGAGGATAACGTTTTAACTATTGGCGTCTACTCAAGCGACTCATAGGGCAGTCCCACATAATTTTCTGCGATGGTGGTCATCCCAGCTTTAGAGCTGGTCACGTAGTCCAACGCAGCCAGTTGCATGCGGCTGTTGAAGTCCTCCTCATCGGAGAAGATGTGCAGCATGGAAGTCATCCACGAGAAAGTAGTGCGCACTTGAAATCTGCTCTGCCGCCAACGCGTGTAATTGCTGCATGAGCGCCTACTGCTAGAAGCCAAGCGCTAGCTCAACTATACCAATATGGTCACTGGCCAGGTCTCTGACAGCTTAGGCTTCTGTGTACTGGCTCACTTCACGCGCTTTTTTAAGCTCAATACCACGTTTTCACCGCGGGATTTCAGGCTACGGCAAACGGAGGTTAACGCATCCGTTAAATAGGATAGTGCCGCGGCCCCAGCTGCATGGTCATCCAGCGTAGCTCGGTAAACTCTTCGATGCCTGCTTTACCCCCAAAGCG
>NZ_REBQ01000085.1 GCF_007692655.1 Halomonas sp. | reverse complement strand
TACGCGAGCCATGGGAGCCTTCCTTTAATGACGGAACCGGGCCGACGCCGTTATAGAGTAGAAAAACGGAGCCGACCCAGCAAAAAAACGCATTTAAACTGTATTTAAAGCTGCATTTAAAACACGGTAGAACCGAATAGATTACTCGACCGCAGGCGTCTGTGACAAGAGCGCATCTAACAGCGGCGCGTGGCGCTCACTCATTACCGGTAGACTTAAGCGTCGGCTGATAACCAATGACTGCAACTCCTGCAGCGCGGTGGTGAAGTCGTCGTTCACCACCAGGTAATCATATTCATGATAATGGGACATCTCGCTAACCGCGTCGCGCATGCGCCGGGCAATCACGGCGTGTTCATCGGTGCCACGGCTGGCTAGCCGTCGTTCCAACTCATCCCGCGAAGGGGGGAGAATAAAAATCGACACCGCATCAGGCAGTTGCAGGCGAACTTGCTGCGCGCCCTGCCAGTCTATCTCAAGGATGACGTCCTGGCCTGCCGCCAACAATGTTTCAACTGCTTGGCGGGAGGTGCCGTAGTAATTATCAAATACTCTGGCATACTCAAAAAACTCACCGCGCGCGATCATCGCTTCAAACTCGGCCACATCAGTGAAATGATAATTCACACCGTTCACTTCACCCTCGCGTTTAGCCCGAGTAGTGTGCGACACCGATACTTGAATACCATCTAGGCTTTCGATTAGTTCGCGCACCAAGCTGGTTTTGCCGGCACCCGACGGGGCAGAAACGATAAACAGCGTACCTTGGGACATGAAGCGCTTTCCCTTCAGTTAGCGAAAAGTAAGTAGCAAAATTAATGTAGCGAAACAACTAGAGCGATTGCAGCAGAGCAGCAAGGCTGCGCAGTATCGCACACCCATCGCTGCGACTGTAGCGTTGCCGATGGCATACACGGAGGTAGGCATGCGAAGTACGCTATTTATCCTAGGCTTAATTGCGCTGGGCGTAGCCCTGCAAAAAGGCATCATAGAGATTCCCCGCCAATGGGCACCCTGGGCTCCCCTGCATATTGATGACCCGGTCACTCCGGTGACTAAACTGAAGCTAAGCCGCTTGGCGGACGACCGCGAGGGTTGCTTGGCGGCATTAGATACTGTTCCTGATGGCGAACTTAGCTACACACCACTAGCCGATTACGCCCCCACTGCCAGCTGCCCACTCACCAATATTGTGCGCATGCAATCCAGCGACGTTGCCTTCAACCAAAGCTTTGTGGCGACCTGCCCCTTGGCACTGGCCTGGGTAATGTATGAGCGGCACGCACTGCAGCCTGCAGCAGAAGAGATCATGGGCAGCCGAGTGAGCCAGGTAAATCATGTGGGCAGCTTTTCCTGTCGCAATGTGTATGGCAGAGCAACCGGGAGGCTCAGCGAACACGCCACCGCCGAAGCACTGGATGTCACGGGGTTCCAGTTTGAGAACGGCCAACGTATTACGCTAATCAATCACTGGGATGATGAAGGCGAGGCGGGGGAGTTTTTACGCGCCGCACGTGATGGTGCCTGTGACAGCTTTGGTAACGTGCTGGGGCCAGATTACAATGCCGCGCATGCTGATCATTTTCATTTGGGCATGCGCGGATTTAGGCTGTGTCGCTAAACCTATCCAGCCAAGGCTCAATCTAGGCTGATGTCGTCCTCGTCCGTCGCTGCACCCGTTGCGGCGCCGGCCCCTGCGCCAATGGCAGCGCCTCGGCCAACGCTACCGCCTGTCGCAGCTGCTGCACCTGCGCCCACTGCCGCGCCCACACCTGCGCCACTGGTAGCACGTTCGCCGGTGGTGGTACCGCAGCCAGCTAAACCAATCGTTAATGCTGCAATAGCGCCCAGCGTCAAAACACGCGTTGTCTTCATTAATTGAGTATGCATAGGTCACCTCCTTATGGGTTGCATAATTTACACCCTAGAAATGATTGGCGCTTTTCGCCACTTTTTATGACCTAAGCAATTAATGAGTAAAATGTTATTTATAGCCCTGTGCAAC
Organism: Halomonas sp.; assembly: GCF_007692655.1. Lineage (GTDB taxonomy): Bacteria > Pseudomonadota > Gammaproteobacteria > Pseudomonadales > Halomonadaceae > Vreelandella. The sequence goes on along the minus strand of NZ_REBQ01000085.1, from coordinate 2,544 downwards.
GGGGTACGTGCGTTTTTCTAGCCAGCGTCCAGCAGCAAAAATGACCAACCCGCAGCAGGCTAAACCGGCACCGACTAAGCCCGTGCTTGACCAGCTGAAACCAGCGCTAATAGCAAGCCCAGCAAGCCAAGCCCCTAACGCATTAGCACCGTTAAAGGCGGCGTGATTGAGCGAGGCGGCCATGGTTTGGGCATCTTCTGCTACATCCATTAAGCGGGTTTGCAGTGAGGGCGCCAGCGCCATGCTGGTACCCACCAGACCGACAAACAGCAGCCCCGTCCAGACGTTATTAGCCGCGAAGTAAAATAGCCCCTGCACCACGCCACACCAAAGAAGAATGATTGGAATAGCACGCATCAGGTTTTTATCCGCCATGCGGCCACCGATTAAATTACCGGCAATGGAGCCAAGCCCAAAGATCACCAGTACCAGCGGCCCCAGCGCTTCGCTCATCCCCGCCTGCTGGGTTAAGGTCGGCATCACGTAGCTAAAAATGGCAAACATCCCGCCACAGCCAATACAGGCAAGCGCCAACGCCACTAGCACGCGCTGTTTTAAGAGCGCTGAGAGTTCGCGTAGCGGGCTTGCGAACGCATCAACGGGCTGAATCGGTACATAAATGCGTATCAAGAGAGCCGTCAATAGCGCAATCACGCCGACCCCAACAAAAGCGATTTGCCACCCAAACAGGTTTCCCGCCCAGGTACCTAGCGGCGCCCCAATCAGGATCGCCACGGTCAAGCCCATCATCACCCGGGAAATGGCCCGTGCCCGCTGATCCACCGGCACGGCCCCCGCTGCCACCAGCGCCGCAATGCCAAAATACGCCCCGTGGGGCAAGCCAGCGAGAAAGCGCAGGCCAACAAATGACCAAAACCCCGGCGCCATGGCGCTGGCGATATTGCCTACCGCAAACACCAGCATCAGAATAATCAACAGCAACCGCCTGGGCGCCCGGGCGGCCAGCGATGAAATCAGCGGCGCGCCAACCACTACGCCCAATGCGTAGCTGCTAATCGAGTAACCTACTTGCGGCACAGTAACGGCTAAATCACCCGCTACGCGATTCATCAACCCCATAATGACAAACTCGCTGGTGCCGATCCCAAAACCACCCAGCGCCAACACAAACTCTGCCAAGCGCGGGTTACGCGCCAGCCCTTGAGACGACGTTGCGGTCGAATCCTGCATGCTTATCTCCTTGAGATACCGCCCGGTTGGTATCTTCATGGCGCAAATGATCGCAGGATTAGACGAAAGTAGAAATAGGCAGCGTTTAAAAAGTTAGCCTGCGAAAGAGATCATCCACATGGGTTTAATCCCATTCGTGTTCTAGCTTTGTTAGTACTGTGCTTTTATTTCTAAATAGGCGAGAAGTTCATGACACGAGATACTATCGAACAGGCCATGGCGGCACTCGCTAAGGCCGATCCCGATATCGCCCGTGCTTTTCCACTGGTGGGCGCGCCTTCGCCCCGCGAGCGCGATAAAGGCTTTGCCACCTTCTTCTCCACCATTGTCAGTCAACAGATTTCCACTGAAGCGGCTCGTGCGATTATGGGCCGTGTGCACACACTGCTCCCTGAGCTACATGCTAAAGCGGTCATGGAGGTGGAAGGCCAAGCGCTACGCGATGCGGGCCTCTCCTGGCGCAAGATTGAATATGCCAAGGGGCTGGCAGAAGCAGAGTTAGCGGGCACCTTTAGCGCCGATGGACTTGCGCACCTAAGCGATGACGAGGCCATTGCTGCGATTACTGAGCTGCGCGGCTTTGGCCGCTGGAGCGCCGAGATCTACCTGATGTTCTCGCTCCAACGACCCGATATCTTTCCCGCCGACGACCTCGCCCTGCGGGTAGCGCTTGGCCGCTTAAAAGGCATGGAGGACAAACCCACCCCCAAGCAGGCCCGCCAGTTAGTGGAACACTGGGCACCCTGGCGCAGCGTGGGTTCACTATTCTTATGGCACTACTATCGCGGCGAGCCGTTGTAGGTGGCTCACCGCGATAGCACACACTGAACTCAAAACCGCGATCTATAGGACATTACTCATTATGGCCAACTTAGCCCCCGCCTACCGCGCCAAACCTGGCTCTCCCCTTTTCGTTGACCCGGCTTTTTACCACCGAATTGCCAACGCAACCGACCAGCGCAGGCTGATAGAAACCATAGAAGTGCCGATACGCGACGCACGCGCCTGGAAGGTGCCCGCCGGTCATGTAATGCGCATCTGTACTCGCCAAGGCCCTCAGGTTGGCGACTTCAATCTCTGGTCATTACACAACCCCCGGGAACGCTTCTGGGCTTCGCGCACCCGCCAGCTTCAGCGCGCTCATGTCAGCGTTCACGACCGTTTATGGTCGACCCTGCCCTATCTACGCCCAATGGCAACCATTACCGCCGATACGTTGGAGAACTATGGTGTCGATGAAGATGGTGGCCGCGTCCATGATCTATTAGGTACCCGCTGTGATCCCTACGTAAATCACCTGCTGACCGGTGAGGATTTCAACTTCCACTGCCACTCCAACCTGACCCGTGCCGT
>NZ_REBQ01000032.1 GCF_007692655.1 Halomonas sp. | reverse complement strand
CCACAGCTGCGCACCGCGCATGCCTTTGACGAGAGCATAGATTAGGGTGGCAAAGGCACCCACACTGGCCCCTTCGGTGGGGGTAAAGGCACCGAAATAGATACCTAGAATCATCACCAGGAAAACGCCAAAGAACGGCACTAAGCCGGTTAGCGACACCAGCTTCTCTTTCCACGCTGTCGGTTCACCCGCCACCGCAAGTGATGGCCGAAGGCGCATCACTACCGTAATTGTCAATGAATACATCACTAAGCCCAGCAGGCCAGGGATCAACCCCGCCATAAACATATCGCCCACGGATTGCTCAGTCAGAATGGCATAGATAAGCAGCGCGATACTGGGCGGAATCATAATCCCCAGCGTGCCGCCTGCAGCAAGCGCGCCGGTGGCCAGGCCACGGTGATAGCCGTAGCGCTCCATTTCCGGCAACGCTACCCGGGTCATGGTGCTCGCGGTCGCCAGTGAAGAGCCAGAGATAGCCGAAAAAATGCCGCAGGAACCCACCGCCGCAATCGCCAGGCCGCCCTTCCAGCCGCCGCAAATGACCCGGGTTGAATCGAATAGCTTACCGGCCATGCCTGAGTGAGCGGCCAAAACGCCCATTAAAATAAACATCGGCACAGCACTAAAACTGTAGTTGGAGAGCACTTCCACCGGCACCGTTTTTAGCTGCGCAATGGCCGCATCCCAACTGATGATGTAGGCAAATCCTCCCACGCCCACGACCAGCATGGTTAACGCTACAGGCACGCGCAGAATCATCAGTATCAGCAGACACCCTAGCCCAATGGCGCCAATCGTTTCACTCCCCATGAGACGCCTCCTCACCACGGGCATACACAAGGCCTAACACCCCATGGATACAGCTACGCAGCCCCAGCAGCAAACTAAGCACTGCCGCTAGCTGATAGATGGGGCCCATCGGCAGCCGCAGGTCTTGGGTAGTAGTGCCATGGCGAGTCGCCGCGGCCGCCGAGTCCCACAAGCCGATAAACAGAATCAGCCCCAGCGCCATAAAGCCAAGGAAATAAACACCTTGTAAGCGGTTCTTAATGGTTTGCGGCAAACCATGGGAAAATGCTTCCACCACCACCTGGCTTTTTTCCACATTGGCCGCCATTGCCGCTAACAACGCGAACAGCATCAAATAGCTGACTAGCTCCACGCTGCCGGATACCCGAAATGCAATAGCCCCTTCCGTCATACGAGCAAGATAGCGAGTACTTACGTCGGCGATAGTAACCGCCAGTAAGCCAATCAGTGCGATACCGGCGACCACACGACAAACGAGGGCCAGCCAATGGCTGGCCCTATTGAGGATGTGCTGTAAATGGAGAGACGACTGCATAACACCTTACCCCTGTTGGGCAGCACAAGACTCGCTAGCGGTTAGCGCCGCCTCATAGACCTCGCGAGCCTGGCTCAAACCGCGCTCCTCTAGCTGCGTGAGGTAATTTTCGATACCGGTTTGCAGCGGCGCCTGCCAGTCTGGATGCTCAAGCGGGTTTTCGATTTCACGAATGGTATGGCCCGCATCAACCGCTTCTTGTTTGCCTTCTACGTCCAGTTGATCAAACACCTCACCCGCTTTTGCCGCCCACTTCATGCCTGAGTTATTGTCGATCACCGCCTGCTGTTCAGGCGTCAAATTGTCGTAGGCACGCTGGTTCATGGTGGCAACGAAGATCAGCGTATAGAACGGTACGTCGGTGTGGTAACTGACCAGCTCATTGACACGGAACCCCTTCAAGCCTTCCCAGGGAAAACTCAGCCCGTCGATAACACCGCGCTGCATAGAGGTATAAATATCCGGGGCCGGCATGCCCACTGGGTTTGCGCCCATATTTTCGAGCATTTCACCCGCGACAGCGGTGGGACGGCGAATACGCAGCCCTTGTAGGTCAGCGGGGGTTTGCACATCGGTATCGATGGTGTGAATACCGCCGGGGCCGGTGGTGAACATAAACAACGGCCGTGTATCTTCGTATTCGCTAGCTAAATGACCATCGTCGTAAAGGGTTTGTAGTACGCACGCGCCTTGGGTGGCGGTCGACGCGATACCCGGCAACTCAACAATTTGTGACAGCGGGAAACGGCCAGCAGTGTAACCCTGCGCCGTGGCACCAATATCGGCAATACCGTTGGCGGCGGCTGCATAAATAGAATCTGGTTTGGCTAAGGTACCGGCGGGAAACATTTGAATCGTTAGATCGCCACTGGACTCTTCGGCAATGGTATCGGCCCAGGCCTGCAAAACATCTTGATTAACGCCGGAAGGGCCAGGCCAAAAATGGGCCATACGCAGGGAGGTCGCCGCCTGCGCCGAGCTAATGGTAAGGCTTGCGATGGTTGCTGCTAGCACGCACCGGGATAATGTCATTTTCATAGGAGCCTCGAAGCTTTTATTGATTATTATAAGTTCGCATAGCGAATATTAGTTCGTTTTATCCATCAACGATAATCCACAACTTGCTATTCAGCTAATCGACATTGGTCTATACGGCCAGCATATCGACATGCAGCGTTTACCAATACAGGGCCATCAGAGGCCGGTATTTTGTAACAGCTCAGGGTAGCGTAAACCGATCAGTGCATGCTCCCGCATCAACATCTCTGCCCGCGCGCCTTCGCCATGTTTAACCGCCTGGAAGATAAGCTCATGATGAAACTGAGCGAGCTGTAGTTTTTTAAACTCTCGCGCCAAGTCATCAGTATCAATAATGATCGAGTCAGCGGCGGCGAACGGCAGATGGTTATTGCGGGCGATCGCATCCGCCACGACACCGCTGCCGATTGAATTAATAATGCTGCCATGAAAATGGCTATTTATTTCACTCCACTGATTAATGTCGGCTTCTCGCAGAAAGCCTTTTTCGAGTAACTCTCTTCCTTTTTGGATCCAATAGAGCAACGTCTCACTAACGACTTCCGGCAGACCTTGCTCAGCCAGCCGCCGAGCGGCCAGCCCCTCTAGCACCCCGCGAACCTCAACCGCACAGTGCACATCCGCTTGGGTAAATTCGCGCACCATAAACCCGCGCTTGCCCGCCTGCTGGAGCAGGCCTTCTTGCTCCAGTGTGCGAAAAGCCAGCCTTACCGGCGTTCTCGAAACACCCAACTGCTCCGCTACCGCGACTTCACCAAGACGCTCTCCAGGAGCATACCCCCCCTCGCTGATCAATTTACGCAGTCGGCTGACGACACTTTTATCGCTGTCATTCATTTATTTTCTCTCATATCAACAAGATCGTTTCATTAAACAATGGATCCAACGAAAGTATATATTGACTAAAAAAACATCTATAGCCTTTACTTTGGATCCAATAATAACAATTACGATGCTAATACAATACTAAAAAGGAGTTAACCGTGACCCAACAAACCCACTCTCCATCCAACCCATTCCCCGTCAATACATGGTACGTCGCCTGCACCCCGGAAGAGCTCACCGACAAGCCGCTAGGGAGAACTATTTGCAACAAGCCCCTGGTGTTTTTCCGGGGAGAAGAGGGCCGAGCGGCTGCCGTAGAAGATTTCTGCCCCCACCGTGGCGCGCCGCTCTCCCTGGGTTTTGTGCGTGATGGCAAACTGGTGTGCGGCTATCACGGCCTTGAGATGAGCTGCAGTGGCAAATGCGACAGCATGCCCGGCCAACGAGTACGCGGATTTCCCAGCATTCGCGCCTACCCTGTTGAAGAGCGCCACGGTTTTATTTGGCTTTGGCCGGGCGACCCGGACAAGGCCGACCCTGCATTGATCCCTGAGCTGCACTGGGCCAATAACCCCGACTGGGCCTACGGTGGCGGCCTTTATCACATCCAGTGTGAATATCGCCTGATGATCGATAACCTTATGGATCTCACCCATGAGACCTACGTCCATGCCTCCAGCATTGGTCAGCCGGAGATAGAAGAAGCGGCACCAGAAACAACCGTTAACGGTAGCGAAGTGATCACCAGCCGTCAGATGGAGAATATACCCGCGCCGCCTTTCTGGCAGGCTGCGCTACGTGGCAACGGGCTTGCCGACGATGTGCCCGTCGACCGCTGGCAAGTGTGCCGTTTCACGCCTCCCAGCCACGTGCTGATTGAAGTCGGTGTGGCGCATGCGGGCAATGGTGGCGATAAAGCGCCAGCGAATGTCAGAGCCTCCAGTATCGTGGTCGACTTTATCACTCCTGAAAGCGATACCTCTATTTGGTACTTCTGGGGCATGGCCCGCAACTTCAAGCCAGAAGATCAAGAGCTTACCGATAAGATCCGTGAAGGGCAGGGTAAGATATTTGCCGAAGACCTGGATATGCTCGAAGCCCAACAACGTAACCTGCTGCTCTATCCAGAAAGGCAACTACTCAAGCTCAATATTGATGGCGGCGGTGTGCAAGCACGGCGGATTATTGACCGAATCTTGTTAGAAGAGCGGTCAGAAGAGCAGGCAGCGCAAGCCGAGGAGGCGAAGGTATGAGCCATGCCTCTTTGTCGCTTATCGTCGAGGTCAAAGCTCGCCATGAGGAGGCGCTCGGCATTGCCAGCTTCGAACTTGCCGACCCGCATGGTCGACCGCTTCCCTCTTTT
>NZ_REBQ01000062.1 GCF_007692655.1 Halomonas sp. | reverse complement strand
GGAGGCGAGTTTTTAATCGCCTTCCATTGGGACAGCTTCGCTCTCCTCCCGCGGGTGCCTCGTTTCTCGCTGCGCTCGCTACTCGTTACCACGCGCTACACCGCCCCTTACTCCACGCCATAAGCGATTCACCAGTTACTACTTACCACTCACCCTTCCCCCTTCACCCTTCACCCCTTATCCTGATAAAACTGCAGCAGGCTTGAGAAGTCGAGTTTGCCATTGCCTTTGGCTTTATGGAGCGTGAACAGCGAACGTGCGGCGGAGCCCATGGGGATCGGTGAAGCGCTTAGCTGGCTGACATCCATGGCGAGGCCAAGGTCTTTGATCATTAGATCGACCTGGAAGCCGCCTTGGTAGCCTTTTGAAGCGGGGGCATTTTCCATGACGCCTGGGTAGGGGTTGTAAACATTCAGCGCCCAGTTGCCGCCGGAACTCTGTTTCATGATTTCTGACAGTACCGCAGGGTCCAGGCCGTTTTTCACGCCCATATTGATCGCTTCGCAGGTGCCCGCCATCAAGATAGAGAGCAGCATGTTGTTACATACCTTGGCCACCTGCCCTGCACCATGATCCCCGGCGTGGAAGATGTTTTTACCCATGGCTTCCAGCACCGGTTTGGCTTGCTGGAACTGCGCCTCGGTGCCGCCCACGATAAAGGTTAAGGTGCCCGCTTGGGCGCCGCCCACCCCGCCGGAAACCGGCGCATCCACAAAACCGATACCCAGTTGCTCACCCTCTTCAGCAACGCCTCGGGCGGTGTCTGCGTCGATGGTGGAGCAGTCGATGACCAACGCACCTTGCTTGATCACCTCAAACAGCGGCGCATCGTCTTCGATGTAAAGCCCGCGCACGTGCTTGCCTGCGGGCAGCATGGAAATGATGAAGTCTGCGCCGGTGGCGGCTTCCTGGGCCGAAAAAGCTACTTCGCAGCCGTTGGATTTTGCGGTCTCCAGGGCATCTTCAGAAAGATCGAAAGCGTTAACGCTAAAACCTGCTTTCGCCAGATTAGCCGCCATGGGGCCGCCCATATTGCCCAACCCGATAAACGCTACAGTCGCCATTTGCATTGTCCTTATTATTTGTTTGTGGAGAAGTTAACGAAGGTCTTCCAGTGGGTTTTCCGCCCAGGGGGAAGATAGCAGTTCGTTGATATAGCTATCCTCGACAGACGCTACATCGGGATACGTCCAATTCGGCTGGCCGTCTTTGTCGACTAGCAGTGCGCGCACCCCTTCTGGAAACTCCCGGTGACGGCAGCACTGTACCGATAGCACCAGCTCGGACTGAAACACTTCAGCCAACGACATGTGTTTAGCCCGCTCCAGCTGCTTATCAATCAGCTTAACCGATACAGGACTGCCGTGAGCCAGCGTCTTCTGCGCTTTGCTGAACCACTTGTTGTCGCTCTTCACCGCCGTAATAGCGGCGACGATTTGCTCAACGCTGTCGTGATCCATCAACTCACGAATCAGCGGCGAGTGCTGATAAACGGGCGCTTCCAGCTCGGCGAAGACCGGCTGCGAGGTCTGCTCAAGCTCGCGCATAATACGGTTAACTACCCCGTTGGCGTCGGTATCCTCGCCCTTTCCCCACCGTGAATCGATAAGCTGCTGGATCAGGGCATCACGGTGGTGGCTGGCGATGCAGCGGTCGGCCAAGCCTAGGTAGACGGCATCCGGCGCGCTGATTTGGCAGCCGGTCATGGCTAAAAAGCGCCCCGTACCGTTGGGTAAGCGGTTTAAAAACCAGCTGGCACCCACGTCCGGGTAAAGGCCGATGGTGACTTCCGGCATGGCCAAGCGCGAGGTCTCGGTGACCACACGATGGCTACTGGCGCTTAGTAGTCCCATCCCACCGCCCATGACGATGCCATTGCCCCAGCAGATGACCGGCTTGGAGTAGGTATGCAGCAGATAATCAAGCCGATACTCTTGCTCAAAAAACTGCTCTGGGAAGCTTGGGTCGCCCTCACCCGTAATGGATTTATATAAATTGACCACGTCGCCACCGGCGCAAAATGCCTTTTCGCCAGCGCTGTCCAGTAGCACGGCAACTACTTGCTCATTGGCTTCCCAGGCTTTTAAACGCGGTAGCATCTCCTCAATCATTTCAAAGGTTAACGCATTCAGCGAGCGTTCGGCATTCAGCTTTATTTCAGCAATGACATGACCGTCTTGGGTGGGGTGTTCGGTAAACAGTACGCTACTCATGAGGCTCCCTTATGTGTCACAAACATCATTCTGGTATCTTCATTGTAGCTAAAGTTCTGACGCACCCTCAGCCAGTACCCGGCGGGAAATAATCAGCCGCATGATTTCATTGGTACCTTCCAGAATGCGGTGCACCCGGGTATCGCGCACATAGCGCTCCATCGGGTACTCCTTGATATAGCCATTGCCGCCATACAGCTGCAACGCTTCATCGCACACATTAAAACCTACATCGGTGGCAAAGCGTTTGGCCATGGCGCAGTAGGTAGGCGCATCGACGTTGCCAGCGTCCAGCTTGGAAGCCGCCAACCGTACCAGTTGGCGTGCGGCGACCAGCTCCGTCACCATGTCGGCGATGCGAAACTGCAGCGCTTGAAACTCAGCAAGGTGCTTGCCGAACTGCTTACGTTCCAGCATGTATTCGCGGGCTTTGTTGATAGCCTGCTGAGCGGTGCCAATGGAGCAGGTGGCAATATTGATGCGCCCGCCGTCTAGGCCTTTCATGGCAATTTTGAAGCCGCCGCCTTCGTTACCCAGTAAATGATTAGCAGGCACGTGCACGTCTTCAAAGGTGATCATGCGCGTTGGCTGGCTATTCCAGCCCATCTTCTCCTCTTTGCGCCCATAGCTGATGCCCTTTGTTTTGGCATCCACGGCAAAGGCAGAAACACCGCCAGCCCCTTCGCCCCCAGTGCGCGCCATGACCACCAGGAAATCAGTACTCCCGGCACCGGAAATAAACATCTTACTGCCGTTCAGCACGTAGTGATCACCATCGCGTTTTGCAGTGGTTTTCATGGCTGCCGCATCTGAGCCCGAATTAGGCTCGGTTAAGCAGTAAGAGCCCAGCAGCTCCCCCGTGGCCAGTTTTTCCCCCCACTGCTCTACGGCTTCCGGCGTGCCGAAATCCGCCAGCATCCAGGTGACCATATTGTGAATGGTGAGGTAGGCCGTCGTAGAGGTGCAGCCCATAGAGAGCTGTTCGAAGATGATGCTTGCATCCAGCCGAGAAAGGCCTAGGCCGCCTACGCTCTCTGGGGCATAAAGTGAACAAAAACCCAACTCCCCGGCTTTACGAATGACGTCGACGGGGAAAAACGAGGTTTGATCCCATTCGGCCGCGTGGGGCTCCAGCTCGTTTTGGGCAAACGCTCGTGCCATATCGGCAAAGGCGACCTGATCTTCGTTGAGCTCAAAATTCATGGCGTTTCTCCGCGAATGTGCTCGCACATTGGCTGCTTTCGTTGTAATTGACGTTTACGTTAACTTATCTTTTTACCTAGCCACACGCAACAGCCTCACACCTGCTACCTTAGGCGAAGAGCGTGCTTACTCTATACAGCACGGGCCACTGGATAAAAAAAGGGCGCCAAACGGCGCCCAACGGTAAGGATCAAGGGACAGAGAAGCGGCTTACCACTCGATCTATTTGAAATTTTTGCGATACATCTTGTCCAGCTCACCGATGATCCCGCTGCGGAAGCTGAGTACACAGATCACAAAGATAATACCGAGAATCACGTTCACCCAGTTCCCGAGGGGTGACTGCGCCAGGATATGCTGCAGACTCACCACGATCCCCGCGCCCATTAACGGACCCAGCAAGGTACCGACACCGCCGAGCAAGGTCATCAGGATCACCTCGCCGGACATATGCCAATGTGCATCGGTGAGTGAAGCCAACTGGAACACCACCGTTTTCGTGGAGCCCGCCAAACCCGCTAACGCCGCGGAAATAATAAACGCGACCAGCTTGTAAGCATCGGTGTTGTAGCCCAGCGATATGGCACGGGGTTCATTTTCACGGATCGCTTTTAGTACCTGGCCGAACGGTGAATGTACCGTTCTCTGGACAAGCGCGAAGCCAAAAAGAAAGATCGCGAAGACGAAGTAGTACATCGCCAGGTTGCTGCGCAGACTAATAAAACCAAACAGCTCGCCGCGAGGGACGCCGTGCAAACCATCTTCGCCCCCCGTGAACGGCGCCTGCACGAACATGAAGTACACCAGCTGGGCAAGCGCTAACGTCACCATGGCAAAGTAAATACCCTGACGGCGAATCGCGAGCACCCCAAATAACACGCCGATCAGCGTCGCCATCAACGTACCGGCGATAATGCCCAGCTCAGGCGTTAACCCGGGATAGCTTGCCAGCAGGTAGCCGGTCACATAACCGCCAGTGGCTAGAAAGGCTGCGTGACCAAACGACAACAGCCCCGCATAGCCAAGCAGTAAATTAAATGCACAGGCAAACAGCGCAAAGCACAGCACTTTCATTAAAAACACGGGGTAGGCTAAGAAAGGTGCCACTAACCCAACGACAATCAGCGCTATATAAAACATATTGCGGCGAAACTTCGCACGCCGCTGGCGCTCAGTTACAGCGCTTGGAATAGCGATTGCTTGAGACTCTGTCATGGCTTACGCCTCCTTACCGAACAGCCCAACGGGGCGTATCATGAGCACGAGGATCATGACGAAGAAAATGACCGTATTAGAAGCTTCTGGATAGTACACCTTGGTCAGACCTTCAATGACTCCCATGGAAAGGCCGGTAATAATAGCGCCCAAAATTGAGCCCATACCGCCAATCACGACGACCGCAAACACGACAATCAATAGGCTTGAGCCCATGGTGGGTGACACCGGATAGAGCGGGGCCGCCAGCACACCGGCGAACGCCGCTAAAGCAACGCCAAAGCCATAGGTCAGCGTAATAAGCAGCGGCACGTTAACGCCAAACGCCTGCATAAGCTGAGAGTTTTCCGTACCTGCTCGTAGGTAAGCACCTAACCGGGTACGTTCGATCATAAACCAGGTAAAAAGACACATTGTCAGAGCGGCTACCAGCACCCAGGCGCGATACGTCGGCAAGAACATAAAGCCCAGGTTCAAACCACCCTGCAGAATTTCAGGCGTTGCGTAGCGCGCACCGGACACCCCAAAGAAGTTGACCAATGTACCTTCAAAAATAAGTGCTAACCCGAACGTCAGCAGCAGCCCGTAAAGGTGATCCAAATGGGCAATACGGCGAAGCAGAAAGCGCTCCAGCAGCACACCAAAAGCACCTACCACTAAGGGTACTAGCAGCAACGCCAGCCAGTAGTTGATTCCTAAATAACGAAAGCCCAACAGCGCGGCGAAGGCCCCCAGCATGTATTGCGCCCCATGGGCAAAGTTGACGATCTTTAATAGACCAAAGATGACCGCCAAACCCAGGCTAAGCAGTGCGTAAAAGGCCCCGTTCACTAAGCCTAGCGTTAGCTGGCCCATGAAGACGGCCAATGGCACGCCGAATATCATCGTCATGATGTAACTCTCCTCGCCGTCAAGCGGTTGGCGGCAAGCTGCCGCCAACCTGTTCTAGCCTCTACCTGCCATTATTTTCTGGCTTAGGCCGTTAGGCCGTGGCTGAAAATTAGTTTTGCACCAGCTTGCACTGGCTTTCCGACAGTGGGCGGTAGGCTTCTTCGGCGGGAATGGTGCTGAGGATTTCATAAAGATCCCACTCACCGGTGGACTCTTCGGGCGTCTTCACCTGGGCCAGGTACATATCGTGGATCATGCGGCCATCTTCACGAATTGAACCGTTACGGGCAAAGAAGTCTTCAACCGGCATTTCAGCCATTTGGGCGCGAACAGTCTCAGGATCGTCGGTACCTGCTGCTTCCACGGCTTTCAGGTAGTGCATGGTGCTGGAGTAGATACCTGCTTGCACCATGGTGGGCATGCGACCCATTTCTTCGTAGTAGCGCTCAGACCATTCACGGGCTTCGTCATCCATATCCCAGTACCAACCAGTGGTGAGCAGCAAGCCTTGAGTGGCATCCAGGCCAAGGGCGTGAACGTCATTCAGGAAGATCAACAGACCCGCCAACTGCTGCCCCGCCTCAGTGATGCCAAACTGGCTGGCCGTGGTGATGGCGTTCACGGTGTCAGCGCCAGCATTGGCAAGACCAATAATTTTTGCGCCAGAGCCTTGGGCCTGCAGAATATAAGAGGAGAAATCACTGGTGGGGAACGGGTGACGCACGCGGCCAACGATTTCGCCGCCGCTCTCTTCAACTACGCGGGTCACATCACCCTCAAGGGCATGCCCAAATGCATAGTCAGCGGTCAACATGAACCAGCTGTCACCGCCCTGCTCAACGACCGCTCTTGCGGTACCGTTCGCCAGCGGATAGGTGTCATATACCCAGTGGATGTGATTGGGGGTGCAGTGTTCGTTGGTAATACTGGAGGCCGCAGAGCCGGACACAATACCCAAGCCGTTGTTCTCTTCCAACACCCGGGTAACCGCGATGGTTACCGAGGAGGCCACCAGGCCTGCCACCATATCCACGTTACGCTGGTCGATCCATTCACGTACGGTATTGGCACCCACGTCGGCACTGTTACGGTCATCAGCGCTGAAGGTCACGATAGGGGAACCATTGACGCTGCCGCCAAAGTCAGCCACGGCCATTTCCATTGCGCGCTGGCCGCCTGGGCCAGCAAGGTCACGGTAGGTGCCGGACATATCCGCCAGGTAACCAATGCGTACTTCGCCATCGCTGATGTCAGCGTGCGCAGTGGACATAGCAAGGCTTGCGGCAGCCGCCACGGCGATACTAGCGGCGAGGGTTTTCTTGATAAAGGTCATGATCGTCTCCTGGCCCTTGGGCCTTTATTGTTGTGCAACGATGTTGTGTAACGACGTACTAAGTGCTGGTTAGCAAGTGGTAAGTGCTTATTGGTTTTGTGAGCAGCGCATAATGGCGTTAAGCGCGTCTTTCGATGAGTTATACCCCTAGCATTGAGTTGAGATGTTCCCGGCGCGATGGCAACTGCGCGGCGCTGATTTCTTCGACAATCTGACCGTGATCCATCACAAAGTGACGGTCGGCCAGTGGCGCTGCAAAGCGGAAGTTTTGCTCCACTAACACAATGGTCATGCCGCGCTCTTTGAGCTGCACCAATACTTCAGCCAATTTTTGAACAATGACCGGGGCTAGGCCTTCGGTGATTTCATCAAGCAGCAACATGCGTGCCCCGGTGCGCAAAATGCGCGCCATGGCCAGCATTTGCTGCTCACCGCCCGAAAGCCGCGTGCCCTGGCTTTTGCGCCGTTCGTAGAGATTGGGAAACATCCCGTAAATTTCGTCGAGACTCATGCCGCCGGAGCGAACCGTAGGCGGCAGCAGTAAATTTTCGTGTACATCCAAACTGGCGAAAATACCGCGCTCTTCTGGGCAATAACCAATGCCTAAACGGGGGATATGATGCGGCTTCATATTGAGCGTTTCATTGCCATTGATCACAATGGAGCCCGTGCGCCGCCCGACCATGTTCATAATCGACTTGAGCGTGGTGCTACGGCCAGCGCCATTACGGCCTAGCAGTGTCACCAGCTCACCCCGTTTAACATCGAAATTCACCCCGTGCAGAATGTGCGACTCACCGTAGTAAGCATGCAGATCCTTAACCCGCAACATTTCCAGGCTTTGGGTATTTTCAATGGGCGCCTGAGCTTCGGCAGTATTCATACGGCAGCTCCCTCCTCTTCAGCAGCGTCGCTACCCATATACGCTTCGCGAACCAGCGGATTACTAGAAACACTTTGGTAGTCGCCCTCAGCCAGCACAGCGCCACGCGCCAGCACGGTAATCCGATCACACAGGCGGCTCACCACGCTTAGATTGTGCTCTACCATAAGTACCGTGCGCCCCTGGGACACGCGCTTAATCAGCGCCACGATACGATCAACATCCTCAGCGCCCATCCCCTGAGTTGGCTCATCCAACAGCATCAGGGTGGGATCTAGCGCTAGCGTGGTGGCTAGCTCAAGCGCCCTTTTACGGCCGTAAGGCATTTCCACCGTTAAGGTGTCGGCGTATTCACGCAGGCCAACTTCTTCCAGCAGCTCAAGGGCGCGCTCGTTTAGATGGTCCAACGATTTTTCGGACTTCCAGAAATGAAACGAGGTACCCAGTTTGCGCTGTAAGGCTACACGTACGTTTTCCAGTGCGGTCATGTGGGCAAATACCGCGGAAATTTGAAACGAGCGCACTAAACCCAGCTGGGCAATCTGGTTAGATTTCTTGCTGGTGATGGAGTTACCGCGATACAGGATCTCGCCACGGGTAGGCGGTAGAAATTTGGTCAGCAGGTTAAATACGGTTGTTTTGCCAGCACCATTGGGGCCGATCAAGGCGTGAATGTGCCCTTCCTGAACCTGCAGATTGACGTCATCCACAGCAATAAAGCCACGGAACTGTTTGGTCAGCCCTCGGGTTTCGAGGACAGGTCCCTGAAGGACATCGTTTGCACTCATAGAGTGGAAAGCCTCTTATTGTTGTTGAGCTGATGAATCGTTAGCAGCTTACTTGGCTGATATTGACAGGTAGACAGCAAGCGAAGAAACCTTAGCAACTGCCTTACCTGAACGTAAGGTGTATGTGCAAACTAGCAACTCAAGCCACCGTATTACAATTACAACTTTGGTCTACCGAAGGATTTTTTCTATGTAAGAGCGGAGTTACATACTATAAATATCAGCATGTTATAGTTATTCAACGCATTTCAACCACTAACAACTATTGCTTTACGTTAACGTAAACTTGTTTTAGCCTCAATGGCAGTGTTCCATAGGAGCAACTTCTTCTTTTAGAGAATTTCGGTCATGAGCAAAACTTACTCAATCAGCGAACTGGCAAACGAATTTGACTTAACCACCCGCAGCATCCGCTTTTATGAAGACCAAGAGTTGCTTCACCCCACTCGCCGCGGACAAACCCGGGTTTACAGCAGTAAAGACCGGGTACGCCTTAAATTGACGATACGTGGCAAACGCTTGGGATTTTCATTGGCTGAAATCCGCGAACTTTTTGAGCTATGGGACGAGACCCGCAGCGGCAGTAAAAAGCAGTTGCACTTAATGCTCAGCAAAATAGCCGAACGACGCTCGGCGCTAGATCAACAAATGAAAGACATCACCATGGTGCAGCTTGAACTTGAAAGCGCCGAGATTCGCTGCCGTCAGGCGCTGGAAGAGCTTAACGAAAAACAGAATGAAGAAGAGCGTGCAGGATCAACTGACAAAGCGGCGCCCTCCTCTTCCGCCACCATGCATTAATTTGACCCACTTCCCCATGCTGCCAGCACAGCCAACAACACAATTAATAGGTGATTGACCATGTTTTCACACTACTCAGAACTCAATTTTGGCCTCGATGACGAACTGAACATGCTGCGAGAGCAGGTCAACGCTTTTGCTGCCAGTGAGATCGCCCCGCGCGCGGCCGAAATTGATCGCAACAATGAGTTTCCCAGCGATTTATGGAAAAAGTTTGGCGACATGGGGCTGTTGGGCATTACCGTTTCTGAAGAAGATGGCGGCAGCGGTATGGGCTATCTGGCCCACTGCATTGCCATGGAGGAGATCTCCCGCGCTAGCGCCTCGGTGGCACTCTCCTATGGCGCCCACTCCAACCTGTGTGTCAACCAGTTGAAGATCAATGGGTCCCCCGAGCAAAAAGCCAAGTACCTGCCCAAGCTGATCAGCGGCGATCATGTCGGCGCGCTCGCCATGTCTGAGCCCGGCGCGGGTTCTGATGTGGTCTCGATGCAACTGCGCGCTAAGCGAGATGGCGACCAGTACATTCTTAATGGCAACAAGATGTGGATCACTAACGGCCCCGATGCCAATGTCCTGGTGGTGTACGCCAAAACCGATCCGAACGCGGGGTCTAAAGGCATTACTGCTTTTATTATTGAAAAAGGCATGCCGGGTTTTTCAACTGCCCAAAAGCTCGACAAACTGGGCATGCGCGGCTCCAACACCTGCGAGCTGGTGTTTCAGGACTGCGCGGTACCCGCTGAAAACATACTCGGCGAAGAAGGCAAAGGCGTGCGGGTTTTGATGAGCGGTTTGGACTACGAGCGCGCCGTGCTCGCCGCGGGCCCCATTGGCATTATGCAGGCGGCCATGGATGTGGTGATGCCCTATATCCACGAACGCAAGCAGTTCAATCAATCGATTGGTGAATTCCAACTGGTGCAAGGCAAAGTCGCCGACATGTACACCACCCTCAACGCCTGCCGGGCCTATTTATATGCCGTGGCAGGTGCCTGTGATCGTGGCCAGACATCGCGCAAAGATGCCGCTGGCGTGATTCTTTACTGCGCTGAAAAAGCCACCCAGGTGGCGCTGGATTCCATTCAGCTACTTGGCGGCAACGGCTACATCAATGAATACCCCACTGGACGCCTGCTGCGCGATGCCAAGCTGTATGAAATTGGCGCGGGCACCAGCGAGATTCGGCGGATGCTGATTGGTCGCGAACTCTTCAACGAAAGTCTTTAACACACGCCAGAAGGGTCGCACCATGAGTATTGTAAATAGCCAAATCAATCCGCGCAGCGATGTGTTTCAAACCAATGAAGCCGCGATGCTTGGGGAAGTTCACAAGCTGCGTGAACTAACCGCTGCCGTCGCTCAAGGCGGCGGCCCCAAAGCCCGCGAGCGCCACGAAAGCCGTGGCAAGTTGTTTGTACGTGACCGCATCGATCACTTGATTGATGAAGGCTCGCCGTTTTTAGAGTTTTCTGCGCTTGCCGCCCATCACGTCTACGACAGCGAGATACCCGCAGCAGGCGTCGTTACCGGTATTGGCCGTGTTTCAGGCGTGGAGTGCGTCATCGTGGCCAACGATGCCACGGTAAAAGGCGGCACCTATTTCCCGCTCACCGTCAAAAAGCACCTGCGCGCCCAGGAGATCGCCCGTAAGCATCGCTTGCCATGCATCTATCTGGTCGACTCTGGCGGCGCCTTCCTGCCCCGGCAAGATGAAGTGTTCCCTGACCGCGATCACTTTGGCCGTATCTTCTACAATCAAGCGACCATGTCCGCCGAAGGCATTCCGCAAATTGCGGTGGTCATGGGCTCCTGCACCGCAGGCGGCGCTTATGTGCCCGCCATGGCGGATGAGTCCATCATCGTTAAGGAGCAGGGCACGATTTTCCTCGGCGGCCCGCCCCTGGTTAAAGCAGCCACCGGCGAAAGCATCAGCGCTGAAGATTTGGGCGGCGCGGACGTACACGCCAAGATAAGCGGCGTGGCCGATCACTACGCTGAAAACGATGCCCACGCCCTGCAGTTGGCCCGCGCCTGCGTCTCACGGCTCAACTGGCAAAAACGTGGCAAGCTCGCCATGCAAGCGCCCAAGCCGCCTAAGCTCGACCCGGCGGAGCTGTATGGCATTGTCGGCACCGACCTGAAAAAGCCCTACGACGTGCGGGAAGTGATTGGCCGCATTGTTGATGACTCCGACTTTGACGAGTTCAAACGCTATTACGGTGACACCCTGGTAACGGGCTTTGCTCATATACATGGCTACCCAGTCGGTATCGTGGCCAACAATGGCGTGCTGTTTTCCGAGAGTGCGGTGAAAGGCGCGCACTTTATCGAGCTCTGCGCCCAGCGCAAGATTCCCTTGGTCTTCCTGCAGAATATTACCGGCTTTATGGTCGGCTCCAAGTACGAACACGAAGGGATTGCCAAACACGGCGCCAAGCTGGTGACGGCTGTCGCCTGCGCCAAAGTGCCCAAGTACACCGTACTCATTGGCGGTAGTTTTGGGGCTGGCAACTACGGTATGTGTGGCCGCGCCTATGATCCCAACCTGCTGTTCATGTGGCCCAATGCGCGTATTTCCGTGATGGGCGGCGAGCAAGCCGCCGGTGTGCTGGCGCAGGTTAAGCGCGAGCAGCATGAGCGAGATGGTCACGAATGGAGCAAACAGGAAGAGGAAGCCTTTAAGCAGCCCACCCGCGAGCAGTATGAACATCAGGGCCATCCTTACTACGCCAGCGCCCGACTGTGGGATGACGGCGTTATTGATCCGCTGCAAACCCGCGATGTGCTGGGCTTGTCCTTAGCTGCCGCGATGAATGCAGAAGTAGAAGAGACGCGCTTCGGCGTGTTCCGGATGTAAGGGGCAATACTATGGCTTACTCAACACTAATAATTGAAAACAGCGTGGCTCGCCTGACCCTAAACCGGCCCGACGTGCATAACGCCTTCGACGACAGCTTAATCGCCGAGCTAAACGAACACTTGCGCCAGCTGCACTCTCTCGCTGAAACCGGTGATGTTCGGGTGGTGGTGCTGGGGTCTGAAGGCAAGAGTTTCTCCGCCGGTGCCGATTTAAACTGGATGAAGCGCATGGTCGAGTACGACCTTAACGACAACCTCGCTGACTCCCGCAAACTCGCTGCGCTAATGCACGGCCTGGATACCCTGCCCTGCCCGACGGTTTGCCGCGTTCAAGGGGCCGCGTTTGGTGGCGCCGTTGGTCTTGCTGCCTGCTGCGACATCGTGATTGCTTCAGACAGGGCTAAATTCTGCCTGTCAGAAGTTAAAATTGGCCTCTCTCCTGCGGTTATCAGCCCCTATGTGCAGCGCGCCCTTGGCGAGCGGCAGATGCGTCGCTACGCCTTAACGGCCGAAGTCATGGATGCCCAAACGGCGCTTGCTCTCGATTTAGCCCACCAGGTCATTGAGCACGAAGCGCTGGATGAGGCGGTCGATGCCATGATCACCGTCCTCCTGGCGGGTTCGCCCCAGGCCCAGCGCGCCTCCAAGGCCCTGATGGCCACGGTAGCCCAAGCGCCTGATAGCGATGACACCCGCGAACACACCTGCCAGGTAATCGCCAAGCTGCGGGTCAGCCCAGAAGGCCAGGAGGGTTTATCCAGCTTCTTTGAAAAGCGCCGCCCGGATTGGGTCGATTCTAATCACACACCTCACGCTTCGGAGCGCCGCTCATGAGTCATTCGCCCCCCATTGAAAAGAACAAACAAGCTGAAAAAGGCAACAACACCGAGCGCACCACGCCGTTTGACACCCTGTTGGTGGCGAATCGCGGGGAAATCGCTTGCCGCGTAATGCGCACTGCACGTCGCATGGGGCTAAAAACCGTCGCGGTCTACTCCGACGCCGACGCCACGGCACGTCACGTACGCGAAGCGGATGAGTCCATTCGTCTCGGCCCCGCCGCCGCTCGGGAAAGCTACCTTAATATTGATGCCGTTATCGACGCAGCTAAACGCACCGGCACCGGCGCGATTCACCCTGGCTATGGCTTTCTCTCCGAGAATGGCGCTTTTGTTAATGCGTTAGAGCAAGCGGGGATCACCTTTGTGGGCCCGCCCGCCTCGGCGATTGCCGCCATGGGCGACAAATCTGCTGCCAAGGCCCGCATGGCCAACGCCGGCGTGCCGCTGGTGCCTGGCTACCATGGTGATGATCAAGACGACGCCCTGTTGCGTAGCGAAGCCGACAAGATCGGCTACCCGGTGATGCTGAAGGCCAGTGCGGGTGGCGGCGGCAAGGGGATGCGCGTTGTTGAATCCACTGAGGCCTTCCAGGCGGCGCTAGATGGCTGCCGCCGTGAATCCAAAGCCGCGTTCGGCGACGATCGCATGCTGATCGAGAAGTACCTGGTACAGCCACGCCATGTGGAAGTGCAGGTATTTTGTGACCGCCACGGCAACGGTGTTTATCTGTTTGAGCGGGACTGCAGCGTGCAGCGCCGCCATCAAAAAGTCATCGAAGAAGCCCCTGCTCCCGGTATGACAGCTGAACTGCGCAGTGCCATGGGCGATGCCGCGGTGCGTGCCGCCCAGGAGATCGGTTATGTCGGCGCAGGCACCGTCGAGTTTCTTTTAGACGCTTCACCAGGGCAGGACGGCTCGTTCTACTTTATGGAGATGAACACCCGCCTGCAGGTCGAACATCCGGTGACCGAGATGATCACCGGGCAGGATTTGGTTGAGTGGCAGCTGCGCGTGGCGATGGGTGAACCACTCCCCTTCAGCCAGGACGAACTGACCATTACCGGGCACAGCTTTGAAGCGCGTATCTATGCCGAAGACCCGGATCAGGATTTCTTGCCTGCTACCGGCCTGCTCACCCGCTTCGCACTGGATTTAGAGGGTGCAGGTTTAAGCGCCGATCAGGTGCGCCTGGACAGCGGCGTGGAGAGCGGCGATGCGGTGTCGATGCACTACGACCCCATGCTTGCCAAGCTGATTGTTCACGGCCCTGACCGTGATGCCGCGCTCGCCACCCTTAACCGGGCGCTAGCCGCGCTGGACGTCCAGGGGGTGGTGACCAATCGCGCCTTCTTAATGCGTTTGGCCACTCACCCCGGCTTTAAGAACGTCGAGTTGGATACGCGCTTTATAGAGCGCAACGAAGCCACCCTGTTCGCCCCTCGTGTTTACAGCATGGAAGCCTATGCCAGCGCTGCGCTGATCGGCCTTCATCAACTTGCCCAGGAGTGCGAAAGCGATTCACCCTGGGATCGTCACGACGGCTTCCGCTTAAATGCACCACACACTATTCGCATTGCACTGTGCGACCCGGCAAGCGCTCAAGCGCCGGATAGCGATGACGCCGTGGTGATTGTGGAGGGCAAACGCAACAGTGGCGATAAGCTGTGGAACCTGACCATTGGCAATGACACCCTCACCGCTAGCCTGCAGCCCCTGACGGGTGATGCCGTGGCAGTGACACTCAATGGCCACCGTCGCCGCCTTCAAGCGCGCCGCGATGGCCACGTGGTCGTCATGGCCGACCCCAGCGGAGAAACCCGGCTATTCTGGCGACGTATCGATGCCATTGACCATGGTCACCACGAAGCGGAGTCCACCCTCACCGCCCCCATGAACGGCACGGTGGTTGCGCTGCTAGTGGAAGCCGGCGCTGCCGTTGAGAAAGGCATGCCGTTGATGGTCATGGAAGCCATGAAGATGGAGCACACCATGAACGCCCCGGCGGATGGCAGCGTAGAGACGTTCCATTTCCAGGCTGGTGACACCGTCAGCCAGGGCGCCGTGCTGCTCGACTTCGCCGCCAACGATTAAGGAGCCAACGATGGCACTGCCTACGTCCGTTACGCTATTTGAAATGGCCCCTCGGGATGGTCTACAAAACGAGCCCGGCACCCTGGTGCCTACGGCGACTAAAATTGAGCTGATTGACCGGCTAGCCAAGGCGGGCATCACGCATATCGAAGCGGCCAGCTTTGTATCGCCCAAGTGGGTGCCGCAAATGGGCGATGCCGTCGAGGTCATGGCGGGTATTAAACGCCAGCCTGGCGTGGTGTATTCAGCGCTGACACCCAATCTGAAAGGGCTGGAAAACGCCCTCGCGGTTGGTGTGGAGGAGGTCGCGGTATTTGGTGCTGCGTCAGAAGCTTTCTCGCAGAAGAATATCAACTGCTCGATTGCAGAGTCCCTCGCTCGTTTTGAGCCAGTATTAGAGCGTGCCCGGGAAGCAGGCGTGCGGGTGCGAGGCTATGTTTCCTGTGTACTAGGCTGCCCTTATGAAGGTGCGATTGATCCCGGCAAAGTCGCCGACGTTGCCAAGGCGCTTTATGAGATGGGCTGCTATGAGGTGTCCCTGGGCGACACCATTGGCGTCGGTACGCCGCTGGCGGCTAAGCGCATGATTGAAGCCGTTCGGCAACAAGTGCCTATCGAGTTCCTGGCCGCCCATTTTCACGACACCTACGGCATGGCGCTGACCAACCTTTATGCGGTAATGGAAGAAGGCGTTAGCGTTATTGATGCCGCGACTGCGGGCTTAGGCGGCTGCCCCTATGCGAAGGGCGCGTCCGGCAATGTCGCGACTGAAGACGTGCTTTATCTACTTGAGGGGCTAGGCATTGAAACGGGCATAGACTTGCAGGCGGTGATTGATACCGGTTATTGGATCACCGGCGAGCTAGGCCGTAAGCCCAGTTCCAAAGTCGCCCTGGCAAAAGGCCTTAGCGCTTAATACTAGTGCTTAAGATTAGCACTTAATATTAGCGCTTCATTAATAATAAAAGCCAACAAAAGCAGCTAAACATTCTCTGCCTTCCCGTTCGGACAAGAAAAAATTCGGAGAGATTAACATGGCATCATCTGCACTCACCCTACCCAGCTACACCAGCAGCACTGCCAAAAAACCGCTGCTAGGCATGACCATTGGCGATAAATTTGATCAAATCGCCGCCCAGTTTCCGGATAACGATGCGCTGATTGTGCTGCATCAGGAGATCCACTGGAGTTATCGCCAACTGCAGGAAGAGGTAAACCGATGCGCTCGTGCGCTGCTCTCCATTGGCGTTAACAAAGGCGATCGTGTCGCCATCTGGGCGCCCAACTGCAGCGAATGGACGTTAACCCAGTTTGCCACCGCCAAAATCGGCGCCATTCTGGTCAACATTAACCCCTCTTACCGCACCCACGAATTGGAGTACGCGCTGAACCAGTCTGGCGCACGTTTTCTGGTCACCGCTAACAGTTTCAAAAGCTCTGATTACAGCGGCATGCTCTTTGAGCTGGCGCCAGAACTTAACGCCTGCGCCGAAGGCGCCCTCAAATCGCAAAAGCTGCCTGATCTAGAGTGCATTATCAATCTAAGCAGCGAGAAGCTTAGCGGTATGTGGCGCTGGTCCGACCTGATGGAGGAAGCCAACAAGGTTAGCCAAACCGACGTTGACGATCTGCAAGCGACCCTTCAATTCGACGACGCCATCAATATTCAGTACACCTCCGGCACGACTGGCTTTCCCAAAGGGGCGACGCTCTCTCACCATAATATTCTCAACAATGGCTTTTTTGTGGCGGAGAGCATGGGCTTTACCAGCGAAGACCGCTTGGTCATTCCCGTACCGCTCTATCACTGTTTTGGCATGGTCATGGGCAACTTGGGCTGTATGACCCATGGTGCCGCCATGATCTATCCGGATGAGGGTTTCGATCCAGGTAAAGTACTCAAGGCAGTTCACGAACAGAAAGCCACTGCGCTTTATGGCGTGCCCACCATGTTTATCGCCGAGCTGGATCACCCTGATTTCCCCAGCACAGACCTCTCTTCACTGCGCACCGGCATTATGGCGGGTTCCATCTGCCCGGCGGAGATCATGAAGCAAGTCATTAACAAGATGAACATGAAGGGCGTGCAAATCGCCTACGGCATGACCGAAACCAGCCCGGTCTCAACCCAAACCGGCGCCGATGACAGCATTGAAAAACGCGTTTCCACGGTGGGCCGTACCCAGCCCCACTTGGAGAACAAGATTGTCGACCCAGGCAACGGCGGCATTCTGCCTCGCGGAGAGATTGGCGAGCTGTGCACCCGTGGCTACAGCGTGATGCTGAAGTATTGGAACAATGATAAAGCTACCGCCGAGGCCATTGACGAGGCAGGCTGGATGCACACTGGCGACTTGGCCACCATGGATGAAGAGGGCTACATTCAGATCGTTGGTCGGATTAAGGATATGGTGATTCGCGGCGGCGAAAACGTTTATCCCAAGGAGATTGAAGAATTCCTCTACGCCCACCCTGCTATTTCCGAAGTACAGGTCACCGGCGTGCCGGATAAAAAGTACGGTGAAGAGCTGATTGCCTGGGTGAAACTCAACAGCACCGCTGGCGACGTGACCGGCGAAGAGCTGCGCGAGTACTGCAAAGGCAAGATCACCCACTTTAAAATTCCGCGCTACTTTAAGTTCGTTGACGAATTCCCGATGACCGTCACCGGCAAGATTCAGAAATTCAAAATGCGCGAAATTTCCATCCAGGAGCTAGGTTTGGATCAAGAGTCCTAACTGACCATGGCACCCTCCAACCCATTAGCGGACCACTATCAGCGCGCCCTGCGCGCTGATGAGGTACTTGCCCAGATAGATGCCCACTACCCTGAAGGCCCTACGCTGCATCAGCTAGCCCCTCTGGACCAACTGCATATCGGCGGCGTGGCAGCATCAACGCGGCTGCTCGCACGGCTGGATCCTACAACGCATATGAAAGTACTGGATATCGGGTCGGGACTGGGCGGTTTAATGCGCCAGGGGGCAGCGCTGGGCTTTCAGATGACAGGGCTGGATATCACTCATGGCTTTGGTGCGCTCAACAAGGCGCTCAGCTCAAGGGTCAAACAGCCTACTGCGCCTCCACTTACCTGGGTAACGGGCGATGCCTCTGCCCTGCCATTTGCTAACCAATGCTTTGATGCCGTGCTGTTTCAGCACAGCCTGATGAACATGCCCAGCGCTACAAAGGCGATCGCTGAGAGCCATCGCATATTGCGCCCTGGTGGCCACGTAGTGATGCACGAAGTTGTCAGTGGTCCCAATGTGGCCGATCTTCGCTACCCGGTTCCCTGGGCAGCAACCCCTGAGCACTCGCATCTACTCAGCCTAGCGGAGCTGAAGCGATTGCTAGAGTTGCAAGGCTTTACGCTTTTGCACGTGGAAGACTGGAGTGATACGGCGCTGGAGTGGCGTCAGCGGCAACGCCAAAAAGAACAAACGCCAAGGCAAGCGGTACTTTCCCCTCAATGGGTGTTTGGCGAGCGCTTCTTAGAAATGGGTAAAAATCTGCTCAGCAACCTAACCAATCACACAATTAAAGTGGTAGAGATCCAAGCCAGTTGCTAGGCTGAATAGGAATAGCCCTTTCTCCCTACCGATTAGGTGTACGAGAAATGCCAATAAAACGCTTGGCAATAACACTACTTTGCTGCTCCACGCCTGTGCTTAGCAGCTACGCCGATGATACGGTGCCGGTGATGGCCTATGCCTCTCCTGATAGCGAACTCATTCAGCTTGATAACGGCGTGATATTAGAGGGCAGCGACCTTAGCAGTTTAGATACCTATACTAACGGGTTTCGATTAACGGCAGGCTTTAGTCCGTGGCGGCTTCCTAGATTGGATATTGGGGCCGAAATTGCTTACCGCGAAAGCGAAGAAGTGCCCATATCGTCCAGCATTAACCCACTGATTATGGATACGCTAAGTTTAGGCGGTGCCATTGTTGCCGGTGTTCGCATGGGCGCTTTCAGCGTTTATGCGAAATCCGGCATCACCGAATGGCGCGGAGAGAGCCATTTCAGCGGAGCCGATGATGAGAGTGGTACCGCCATGCTCCAAGGCTTCGGCGCGACGATGACCACTAATCGCCTGGTTAGCCGATTGGAATACGAGCGTATCGATGCCCCCACCCTCAGCCACCTCAATATGTTAAGTGCTTCCTTGCACCTGCCTTTTTAGCCCCCTTGACCACACGAGTGAGCAAATATTCCCGCGCAATCTACTCATCTGAACTCCTCTGATTCCAACACTTATATCTCTAAAAAACGGTATCGTCATCAATTGGGCATTGACCTTCCATCTTACGATGTTAGCGTACTAGTACGCTAGTACATCAATAATTCATCGGTGGCATCATGCCCTCAAACGAACACTACCAGGCTGAGCTAATACGTCACTTGCTCGACATTGACTCGCCTGAAGCAATGGATGCAGCACTGGCGAGTCTTTTAACGCCCGCCGAGTACCAGGAAATTAGTAAACGCCTACAGATTTTTAAGCTGCTGCATGAAGGCGTACCTCACCGCAAAATTGCCGAAACCCTGGGGGTAGGAATCGCCACGGTTTCACGGGGCTCACGTGCGTTAACCACGCTTCCTACTTCAACAACGCCACTCTCTGCGCCCCCCACTTCACGGAATGATCGATCATG
>NZ_REBQ01000188.1 GCF_007692655.1 Halomonas sp. | reverse complement strand
CGCGGCTGACGGCCGCCGCCCGTGAGCTCAATGCGGTCAGCCCGCTAGCGGTGCTAGGTCGCGGCTATGCGATTGCCCAGGATGAGCAGGGCCAGGTGATACGCCGCGCTGAAGATACCCAGCCCGGCCAGAAGCTTAAATTGAAGCTGGGTGAAGGCAGGCTAAGCGTGGAAGTTAAGCGGCGTCTAAAGTCCGGGGGTTAAAGGCCAGGGGTTAAAGGCCAGGTGTTAAAGACCCAGGCTAAATGGCCGATACCTTATAATAATGAGGAGAGGATGCCGCCATGAAGATAGGATTTTCGTCATTTACACTGATCAATCAGCACCAGGATAAACCGCAATTTTTAACGTCTGCCCGCGTCGCCCCACTAAAGGTCGAACCTGCCGCCGCGCCTGCGGAAGACGACCCGTTCACCAAGCGTCTTAAAAAGCAGCGGGAGGCGCTGGAAAGCCTGGCGTCTCTCCCTACCCCCAAGGAAGCTTCCCAGCAGCGTGCCGCAGAGAAAGTAGGCTTCTTGCGCCAGCGTCTTGAAATGCTCAAAACGATGATGCGCTTTGCCTCACCAGAACAGCTTAAAAACATGGCCAAGGAGCTCAAAAGCATCGCGGGGCAGCTTGCCGGTGCGGCGAAACTACTGGGCAACCAGGGTGGGGGCAGTGTTGGTATCACCGCGACACCCTCAGTGGTGCAGCCAGCAGCGGCTCAACAAGCAGCAGCTCAACAAACAGTGGCTCCTGTGGGCAGTGCGGACTCAGCCGCTTCACAGGCAGGCAGCGATGCTGGCAGCCAAGCCAATATACCCACCGATGCGCAGCTAGAGAGTGCTGAAGCCGAGGCAAAAGCTGCAGTTGAGGAGGCTGAAAAAGCGAGCGGTACGTTTGAAAGTGTTGATACCAGCGAAATCGGTTTCTTAACCAGCTTACCCAGCCTCACTCAAAATGAAGACAACCGTTCAAAATCGGATGGCCCAAGCGCTAGTGAGAACGCCCTACGCGGCGCATTGAGTGATGCTCAAAAAGAGCTGCGTGAAGCGGTTAACGAACTAAAGATTCGGCTGAGAGAAGAGGATAAAGAAGCCCGTCGTGAGCTGAAGAAAGCAGAAGAAGACATGGCAAAAACGGATCGAGCCGTTGCTGCCGCTACCTCTAATGCCATGTACTCCTCATTAGGGCAGCTACTGCCTACCTCGCTAAGTGACGTTGCCATATCAACGACCTCAATCAACATAGAGGTTTAGCGCTGAGTGAAAAGGCGCTACCAGAAGTAGCGCCTTTGCCATTTAGAGCAGGTCTAAAAAACGCTGCTTAACGATCCTTTTTGGCATCTTTATCCGACTTTTTCTCCCCATCGGATTTAGGGTTCACATGATGGGTATCCGGCATTGGGTTGCCTTCATCAAAGTGATCGTCGCGATCTTTAGGCGCTTTTTTATCCTGACCGTTTTTATCTGGACCGTTCTCTGTGGATTGAGTCATTGCTTCATCCTTGTTCAATGTGGTGTTAGCTTCTTAAATCCCTTGGCAATGGCCAATAGGACTCCCTGAATATCTACCAAATTGCTTGAAAGCCTGAGGCTATGCAAGAAAGCTACCTGCCTGCGGCTTTTCCTCCAAGCTGCTTTCACTGTAGTTCTTCCCTTCCAACTTACAATACATACAGTTTCTATCAATAATGCAGAAAAAAAATAAAAACCAATTAATAACAATTGGTTAACAATCAACTGCAGCTCATTTATAAACATTTATTAATATTGATCAAATAAATAGCGTAAAGCTATCAAATCGCGCCTTGACCGAGGTTTGCCCTTACTAAGACCTTGGTCTACGTTAAAACGTGACGCTGCTCGAGGATGTGAGCACGTCACCATCGCAGGCATCGACTGTCGACATAGTTAATCTGTCGAAATAGTTAAGCTGTCGTTGCGTAGCGATGTTTTACAGCAGTAACCGCCAACCTTAGTGTGCCAACAATGGAGTGACCGCACATGAGTGATCAACAGCAACCTCCCCAGCATCAAAACAAGCAGCCAGGCGACGAACACGCCATGCGCCCCGAGCCTGAGTACATTCGCGAGAGCTATCGCGGCGCTGAAAAGCTGCTTGATAAAGTGGCGATTATTACCGGTGGTGACAGCGGTATTGGCCGAGCGGTAGCGGTGCACTACGCCCGGGAAGGCGCCGACAGCGTGATTGTGCATTTGAAAGAAGATAAAGATGCCGAAGATACCAAGCGGCTGGTAGAAGCTGAAGGCCGCCGCTGCCTAGTGCTGAAAGGCGATGTCGCTGAACCGGCGTTTTGCCGAGAGATCGTTCAGCGCACCCTAGACCACTTCGGCAAGATCAATATCGTCATCAATAACGCCGCCGAGCAGTACGATTGGGATGACATTACCGACATCCCCGATGACCAGCTGCTGCGCACCTTCCAGACCAATCTGTTCAGCCACTTCTATCTCACCAAATCGGCCCTGCCCCACCTCAGCGAGGGCGATACCATTATTGCCACCTCATCGATCAACGCCTTTAAGGGCAACGATACGCTGATCGATTACACCGCCACTAAAGGTGCCATTCAGGGGCTGGTACGTTCGCTGGCAATGTCATTGATGGATCGCGGTATCCGTGTGAACGCAGTGGCGCCGGGGCCGGTGTGGACACCGCTCATACCCGCCAGCTTTGAGGATGAGAAAGTGGCCTCCTTTGGTGGCCAGGTGCCCATGAAGCGCGCAGGCCAGCCCAGCGAAATGGGCCCTGCCTATGTCTATTTGGCCTGTGAAGAGTCGTCCTACATGAGCGGCCAAACGCTGCACCTGAATGGCGGGGTTATCTTAAATACCTAAGTGTTTATGATTAAGAAATAACCCACATTGACGGGCGGCCTTGAGCCGCCCTTTCACTGCAGCACCAACATATTACCGAGCGGGAATATTTAGCACTAATAAGCCGCAGAGAGTGCTTTTAATTACCGCTCGGTAATAATCAAAAGTTTACCTGCCTATCGTCGTTGATTACCAAACATCGCCTCTCACTGCCGCTTGGGAATAGTGGTCGAATAGGTATTGAGATGCGAGAGGTGTTCATCCGCCTGCTGCAACGCCTCTAGCGTCTTAGGCCGATCACACTCTGCCAGTAAGGTGCAGAGTACTTCGGAGATTGCTAACGCAGGGGTTAGCGTATGGAAGAAGCTATCGCTTTCCGTGGGGCAAAAAATCGTCTGCTCCGACAGCGCTACCAGTGGCGACACTTCACTATCGGTGATGGACAGGATGCCCACCCCCTTCTGTTTTGCCAACTGGGCAAGCTCTAGCGCCTCTCTTGCATAAGGTTTGATGGAGATAACCAGCATGACATCTTCCGATGTCGCGCGAATTAACCCATCGCCCCCCGTACCCCCAGGCCCATCCAGATGCACCGAACGGTTGCCCAACAGAGTCATTACATAGTGGAAGTGCCAAGCAACGGCATGGCTGGAGCGTAAGCCTAGTACGTAGACCTTTCTCGCTGACTTCAGCCGGTTGGCGGTGGCCTCTAGCCGCTGGAGCGAAGCGGGCTCGCCGAGCTTAGCAAGCTGGGCACTTAGCCCTTGAAGCATATGCGAGGCGATATCGCCTTCCGGCGCTTCCCCTCTTTTGTTCTCTCGCTGACGAACTTTGGCCGCAAAACCATCGCCGCCCTGCCTCAGCGCCGCCGCATGCTGCGCGCGAAGCTCGTCGTAGCCTGGCAAGTCCAAAAACTTTGCCAGCCGGGTCATGGTGGCGGGCTGCACCCCCGCCAGGCGCGCCACCTCGCGCATGGAGACCAGCGCCACTTCCTCAGGATGCTCAAGCACATAGCGAGCTGCCTGTTGAAGCTGCGGGGACATGGCATCGTACTGGGCAATTATCTGCTCTCTTAGCGGATCGCTTAGCGACATAATCGGTTGCTCTGTAAAAAAATAGGCGGTTGGCTCTATGAAGGAATAGGTAATTGGCCCGTTGTAAAAACAATGATCTATATGTTTCACACTATATTGAAATGATTTATTTGTTGCAAACGTCTTTATGGGTGTGCCAATCTCGTTGTTATATGCATTTCTCACCGTTAATAATGAGGGAAAGGTTTTATGACGCGTATTCTTCACCGTGGTATTGGCGGGTCACTGCCTTATGCAGCGTCGGCGCAGGGCGTCTATATCACCGATACCACGGGGCGTCGCTATCTGGATGGTTCGGGCGGCGCGGCGGTCACCAGCGTCGGTCACGCCCACCCGGAGGTGCTGGCGGCGATGCGCTCGCAGATTGATAATCTCTGTTACGCCCATACCTCTTTTTTCACCACCGAGGCTGCCGAAGCGCTTGCCGAAAAACTGGTGGATTTAGCCCCCGCAGGGCTGGATTACGTCTACCTGGTGTCGGGTGGGTCGGAGGCCGTTGAGGCGGCGCTGAAGATGGCCCGGCAGTACTTTGTCGAGAGTGGGCAACCCCAGCGGCGGCACATCATTGCCAGACGCCAGAGCTACCACGGCAACACCATCGGTGCGTTGGCAACCGGTGGCAATGCCATGCGACGCCAGCAGTTCCAGCCCATTCTGCCAGAAACCCACCACGTATCGCCCTGCTATGCCTATCGCGACAAAGCCGCCGATGAAACGCCAGAGGCCTACGCTGCACGGCTTGCGGAGGAGCTTGAGGCAAAGATTCTGGCGCTCGGCGCCGACGAGGTGATGGCCTTTGTTGCCGAGCCCGTCGTTGGCGCCACCTTAGGGGCAGTGGCCGCTGAGGCGGATTACTTCAAACGCGTTCGAGCCATTTGCGATAAATATGGCGTTCTGCTGATCCTCGACGAGGTGATGTGCGGCATGGGCAGAACCGGCACCGTCTTCGCCTGCGAACAGGATGGGGTAACGCCGGATATTGTCACCATCGCCAAAGGTTTGGGTGGCGGCTATCAGCCCATCGGCGCGGTGATGCTATCGGCCAACATCTACGCCAGTTTTGCCAATGGGTCTGGTCTGTTTCAGCATGGCCATACCTACCTTGGCCACCCTGTCGCCGCCGCAGCCGCTAACAAAGTGGTTGAGATCATTGCACGGCCGGAGACGCTGGCCAACGTTAATGCCATGGGGGCAAGGCTGCAGAGCGGCCTTGAAGCGGCACTCGGCGCATCCCCCCATGTGGGCGATATTCGCGGCAGGGGCTTGTTTCGCGGCATTGAGCTAGTGGCGGACAGAGAGAGCAAAGCGCCTTTCGATCCGGCTCGCAAGCTTCACGCCAAGATCAAGCGCCAGGCCATGGCCCGTGGCCTGATCAGCTACCCCATGGGCGGCACCATTGATGGCATTAACGGTGACCATATCTTGCTGGCACCGCCCTATATCATTGCGCCTGAGGAAGTCGATCTAATGATTGAGCGTATTGCCGAGGCCATCGACGCCGCCATCGCAGAGTAATAAAACAACAACTATCTGAATAACAAACTAAATAACGATCTGACTGGAGCTAAGCCATGACAACTCCCATGACACCGTCTCCCTGCCCGCCTGTTTCCGACGCCGATTGGCCTGAGGAGATCGCGGATTTACGCGAAGGCTTTGCTGGCGCACTCAACGTCTATCGCACCATGGCCCACCACCCAGCCCTGCTTGAAGCGTGGGCACACTTGCGCCAGCACGTTGTGAAGGAGAATGCCTTAGGCCCTGAACTGACCGAGGTGGTGATTCTACGCGCGGGCCTGCGTATGGGGGCGACGTACGAGTGGGCCCATCATGTCAGTCGCGCCCTCGCGCTGGGATTCTCTGAGGCCCGTATCAATGCCATTCGCGGTAACCCCGAAGGCGTCGACGGCCTTATCGTCAACGCCGTGGATGCGCTGTTCGACGAGCGCATGCTGGCCAAGGAGCAGGAGGCAGAACTTGCTGAGGCGATCGGGCGCAAGGCAGTGATCGACCTGATCGCCATGGTGGGTTTCTATTCGGTGCTGGGCTATCTGCTTAAAACCTACGACACACCGATTGATGAGGCTATTCAACAAGAAGCGCAAAACAGGCCGGCGCTGTTTTCGCTAATGCCCAGTTAAATCGGTTAAACAAGCTCAACCGGCTAAATCAGCGGATTACGCTAGCTGCTTGACCAACACCTTTGATTTGCGGGCGTGGTTGTAGGTTTCACGCCTCAGCGGGGGCAGGTCTTCCAGGCTGGCGGCGCGGAAGCCGTGCTCTACAAACCAGTGGGCGGTGTGGGTGGTGAGCACAAACATCTCGTTTAAGCCCCGCTGGCGGGCGCGCCGCTCAAGCGCTTCAACCAACCGCTCGCCCCGCTCGCCGCCACGGTA
Source organism: Halomonas sp. (assembly GCF_007692655.1). Taxonomy (GTDB): domain Bacteria; phylum Pseudomonadota; class Gammaproteobacteria; order Pseudomonadales; family Halomonadaceae; genus Vreelandella. The sequence continues at coordinate 13,595 of NZ_REBQ01000188.1, read as the reverse complement.
GCTATCGTGAACCGCCACGCAGGCCAGCTCAGCAATGCTGGTGTCGGTGAACACGTGCAGCGCGGCACAGCCGATCACCATGCCGTCGCGCTCGATCACCATGTAGTCATCGATTTCATGCTCCAGGCGCTCCCGTGAGCGCGCTACCAGCATGCCCCGCCGCTCTAACGGCTCCAGCAGTTCCAGCAGGCCAGCCACGTCGTTCAACGTGGCCGGGCGCAACTGCTCATAGCGGTGCTGGGTAATCATGGTGCCCACGCCGTCACGGGTGAACAGCTCACCTAGCAAGGCATCGTGGTTACGCCAGGAGAGTAGGTGCGTGCGTGCAACACCTTCACGGGCAGCGGTACAAGCCGCCTGCAAGTGGCGGGCGAGCTCGCTGCCGGGAATCGCCGCTTTCAAGCGCGGCTCGGCTTCCGCCGGGGAGAGCTGGCGCAAAAGCGCCCCGCTCTCATCTTCTAACCCTTCGGATTCACCGAGCAGAATCAGCTTGTCGGCTTTTAGCGCCACGGCGGCATGCTGAGCAACTTCAGAGGCGTCCAGATCAAACACTTCGCCGGTGCTTGAGAACCCCAGCGGCGGCAGCAGCACCAGCGAGCCTTTTTCCAACAGGCCTTCAATGGCGCTGGCCCGCACCCGGCGTACTTCACCGCTATGGTCAAAATCTACGCCTTCCCTTACGCCTAACGGCTTAGCGGTGACCAGGTTGCCGGAAATCACGCTGAGCTCTACGCCGTGCAGCGGCGTGCTGGGCAACCCCAGGGAAAGGCGTGCTTCCAACCACAGCCGCTGGTGGGCGGCGACCTGCTCCACATGGGCCATCACGGTACGATCAGCCACCCAGCGGCCATCAATCCGGGTAGGTTCGACGCCTGCGGCGGTGAGCGCATCATGGACTTGAGGACGAATGCCAAATACCACCACCAGGCGAACACCCAGCGTATGCAGCAGCGCCAAATCCTGAATAAGCTGCTCCCCTCGGCCAGACGCCATGGCTTCGCCTTCAATTAAGATGACAAAGGTTCGCCCCCGGTGCGCATTGATGTAGGGGGAAGCGTTACGAAACCAATCAACAAAGGGGAAGCGCGTATCCAAGGGCCGCTCTCCGGCAGCAGGTGAAAGAAGCATCAGACGTTTACCACATCCAACGTTTACTAAATCCAACCGGGTTACTTTAACAGAGCATGAAAAACAGCGGCACCTTCTAATGCAAATCTGCTGGGTCTAATGCAGATAGACAAGAAGGTGCCGCTGGTAGTTTAACGCTTTGATACTGCTACGTTGCTACGTTTAAAACAGTTCGAGCCGTGGCGTACGGAGTACTACTTGCATTATTTTTAGTCAGAAAGGTGTTGGTTAGCCGAACATGCCTTTGAACATAAAGAAAAACAGAATCGCAAGGCCCGCACCGGCCGGTAGGGTAATCAGCCAGGACATCACAATAGTGCCGATCACCCGCAGGTTCAGCGCTGCCATACCCCGCGCCAAGCCGACGCCTAAAATCGCCCCTACGAGGGTGTGCGTCGTGGAAATCGGCAAACCGGTACCCGAGGCCAATACCACCGTGGTGGCTGCTGCCAAGGTGGCCGCGAAACCACGGCTGGGCGTAAGCTCGGTGATCCCGGTACCCACGGTGGCAATTACCTTATGGCCGTAGGTGACCAGGCCAACGACGATGCCCGCGCCACCCAGTACCAACACCCACCAGGGCACTAACGCCGCGCTATCGATTACACCGTCGCTACGCACCACGCTGATAACAGCGGCTAGCGGTCCCACGGCGTTGGCAACGTCATTGGAGCCGTGGGCAAACGCCATGGCACAGGCGGTGAAAATCATCAGCACGCCGAATACCCGCTCTACGTTGGCATAGCCAAAGTGGTCACTCGCGCTCTGCACATACTTCACCCGCCGCTGCATGATGATACCCAGCCCCATAATAGCGATGCCAAGTAGCACTGACAGCATAAAGCTCTCGCCAAAGCTGAGATCCAAACCGACGTGGGTCAGCCCTTTGGTCAACGTGACCATCGAGACGATAAAGCCAACCAAGAAGATATAACCCGGCACATAGCGCTTGGCAGCGGCAAAGGGGTCTTTGTTTTCAAAAATCAGATGGTGCACCGATTTAAACAGCACAAAACCAATCGTACCGGCGAGCAGCGGCGAAATAATCCAGCTGGATGCAATGGTACCGACCCGGCTCCAAGCAACCGCCTCCACGCCAAGCCCGACAGCCCCAAACCCGACGATAGCGCCGACAATGGAGTGGGTCGTCGATACCGGCCAACCACGAGCCGACGCAATCATCAGCCAGATGGCGGCGGCCAACAGTGCCGAGAGCATCCCGTAGACTAACAGCTCGGGGTTAGCTTCCAGCAGTACGGGATCGAGCATCCCGCCACGAATGGTGGCGGTTACCTCACCGCCGGCCAGCCATGCGCCAAGAAACTCAAAAATAACAGCGATAACGATGGCTTGCTTGATGGTGATCGCTTTTGACCCCACCGACGTACCCATCGCATTGGCGACGTCATTTGCGCCGACCCCCCACGCCATAAAGAAGCCAAACAAACAGGCCAGAATAATGAAGATTTCACCGTGCTGGGCAATAATCAGCATGAAGCTCCCCTTAGCGGGCTGTCAGGATCTGTAACCGGCTACCTACCCGCTCAGCGCGGTCGGATAGTTCACCCACCCAATCAATGATCTTGTAAAGAAAGATCACATCGACTGGGGGCAGTTGGCTCTCAAGCGCGAATAGCTGGCGACGGATGGTCACCTGCTGGTCATCGGCCTGGTGTTCGAGGGAGTGCAGTTCACAAATCATTTTCTGCATCACGTCGGAGACATTACGCCCAAAGCCCGATTCCAAAAGGTCTTTGAGCTCTTCCAATGCCTGACGCGCTTGTGCCACACAGGCGATGCTGGTGGTAATGTAGGCGCGCATGGGGTCCGCCAACTCATCTGGCACGCGCATTTTACGCCCCAGCATGATGCCGGTAATGTCGCGAACCTTATTGGCGATTTTGTCCTGCACGCTGATGAGATCGAGTAGATCAGAGCGCGACACGGGCAGAAACATGGTGTTGGGTAGGTTTAACCGCAGCTCGGTTTTCAGCGTATCGGCGTCATGCTCTAAGCGAGTGACGTTTTCACGCAGTTCCGCAGCGCGGTCCCAGTCACCGATTAGCGATGCCTCAAAGAACGGCAATAGCAGGTCGGCGCATTCATTGGCCTTGACGATATGAGCCAGTAACGGCTGGAATGGCGAGCGGCCAAACATCGAGGAAAAAGGGTTGGAGGTAACCATAGTGCCTTTAAGCCTGTTTTCGTGAAGCCTGGAAATGGCGGCGCCAGTATAAAGAGTGCGCTCACCGCCGTCATGAAAAGTTCATAAATGTACTCAAATATTCATCTAATTGTTATGGTTATAAGGTGGCTAGGTCATGCAAAATCCAGATCCCATTGAAGTAGAACTAAAGTTAGCCCTCGCCCCGGAAGGGCCTTCCGCACTGGGCCAACACCCTCACCTCATCTCAACGCCCCCGCGCCAGCAAACACTGGTTAACACCTATTTCGATACTCCTGAAGGCGATTTGGCCAGGGCACGCATTGCGCTGCGCCTACGCCAAATAGATGGCCAAGTGCTGCAAACCGTCAAAACGGCGGGCCACGGGGGCGGTGGTTTATCCCAGCGGCAGGAGTGGGAGTGGCAGGTTCCAGGGCCTGGGTTGGATATCACCGCGCTGGCGGCGCTGCCACCTTTTCAAGGTGAGCTTGGCGGTGTATTGGATACTCTGGCTCCCCAGCTAAGCACTAATTTCATGCGGCGCAGTTGGCAGCTCCATGATGAAACCGAGCGCCAGGAAAGCCATATCGAACTGGTAGTGGATGAAGGTGAGATTATTAGCGGAGGCTTCCATACGCCCATTCGTGAAATGGAACTTGAGCTGAAGGCTGGCGACCCGGAGGCGCTCTGGTCACTGGCGCTGATACTGGCGGAACAGGTTCCCCTACGCCCTTCAGATAGCAGCAAGGCCGCCCGAGGTAATGCGCTAAGCGACCAGCACTGGGCGCTGCCTGAGGCAGCATCGCCTGCAGAGTGGTTTCACCGCGCCACGCTGGCGCTGGATGCCTACCACGATAGCCAGCAGGGGAGATTTCTAGCCGAGGCTCAGCAGGCGCTGGCAGCTCTTGCCGATCATCCCGCGCTTGATAGCACTGCGCGGGCTTATGCCCAGGCGCTGCCCAGTGCCCTGGATGCCAACGGTCAGCCCAGCACTGTTTACGGCAGAGCGGCATTGGCACTTGCCCATCGCTTTGCCTACCAAACCGCGCTACGCTAACGTTTTGATGCTCTTTTTAGGACGGCTACAGGCCCCCATCAGGACGATGCGATGAATTTTCACCTAACCCCTGGCGCGGAAGGCCTACGCACTCGGCTGTTTCATATCATTTTTGAATCAGATACCGCGGGCGCTAAAGCGTTTGATATCGGCTTGATTATCGCCATCTTGCTAAGCGTTGCGGTTATTCTACTAGGCAGTGTCGAGGCGTATGCCGAACGCTACGCCACGCTGTTTTTCTACCTTGAATGGACCATTACCATTCTGTTCAGCATTGAGCTGTTGCTGCGTATTTACTGCTTAGAACGCCCTACGCTCTATCTCAAAAGCTTTTATGGCATCGTCGACTTGATTGCCGTATTGCCACCTTGGCTGGTACTGCTAGTGCCCGGTGCCCACGGGTTAGTCATTGTGCGTTTGCTACGCGTGCTGCGTATTTTCCGCATTTTGCGCTTAATGGAGTTTGTCGGCGAAGCACGTTTACTGCTGGATGCGCTTAAGCGCAGCATGCGACAGATACTGCTGTTCTTCAGCGCTGTTTTTATGGTGGTAACGCTATTCGCCGCCTTGATGTACACCATTGAATCCCCAGAGGCGGGCTTTACCAGCATTCCGATGTCCATGTACTGGGCGATCGTTAGCATGACCACTGTGGGCTATGGCGACATTGTGCCCGCAACGGCTCTAGGCAAAGCGATCACCATGATTCTGATGCTGCTCGGCTACTCGATTATCGCCGTGCCCACCGGGGTGTTCTCCGCTCAGGTCATTCGCTCGATTCGTGAAGAGCGCTATTCGGAAGAAGCCTGCCCCGGCTGCGGCCACGACCGCCATGAGAAGCGTGCCCATTACTGCCTGCGCTGCGGCACCTGGCTAGATGAGAATAGCGAAGACCCGCACAAGCATGGCCAGTCACCCTCCTCTGACTAACTTAAGCCTGGAAGGGTTTTATATTACCGCGCCCTTCACGGATAATTTTGGGCGGTAGTTCGCGCAGATCGATGACACTGGTGGGGTCCAGGTGGCAGGCGCCGCCGTCGATGATGGCGTCTAAGTGGGCGCCAAAGCGTTCGCGGATCTCTTCCGGATCGTTCATCGGCAGATCATCCCCCACGGGGATTAGCGTCACGCTCATTAACGGCTCGCCTAGCGCCGCCAGCAACGCATGGGTAATGCGATGATCAGGAACACGCACCCCAATCGAGCGGCGCTTGGGGTGCAGCAACAGGCGCGGCACTTCTGAGGTGGCATCAAGAATAAAGGTGTAAGGCCCGGGGGTATGCGCTTTCAACAGTCGGAAGACGTCGTTATCCACCTTGGCATAGGTGCCGATCTCCGATAGATCGGAACATACCAGGGTAAAGTTATGCTTATCGTCCAGAGAGCGCAGCCATTTGATTTTCTCAATGGCTTTTTTCTCGCCTAGATGGCAGCCCAAGGCATACCCCGAATCCGTCGGATACGCGACAACGCCACCTTTACGAATGATGTCGATGGCCTGATCAATCAAGCGCTTTTGTGGGTTTTCCGGGTGAATCTGAAAATACTGGCTCATGGGTTGCTCCTGTCCTTAGTCTCTACTCGTACCGCGCTCGTATAGCTCACATAGCCAACACAGTGTAAATGGTTGGCGAATCACCCTGCCACCAGTATACCAGCAGGCGCCTCACGCAGATGGACCAAGCGCGGGTGCTGCCAAATCGGCGGGGCCGCTGTGCGCGGCACCAGGCTCATGCTGCCTGGCGCAGCATGGCTACCGGGAAAGTGAAAGTCGCTGCCCATGGAGGCATACAAACCGCGCTCCACCAATTGGCGGGCCAGGTCCCGGGTGCTATCCGGGTTCTGCTGGCCGCTCACCAATTCAGCCGCCTGACCGCCTGCTGCCTGAAAAGTGTCCATCAGCAGGCCACGTTTACGCCGGGTTAAGCCGTGGCGCAAGGGGTGGGCAATAACAGCCACGCCGCCGGATTCGACAATCCAGCTCACCGCTTCGCTGATTTCTGGCCAGAGGGCTTTAACATCACCCTTTTTGCCGCTGCCCAAATAGCGCTTAAAGGCGCTTGCCCAATCGGGCACTAGCCCATCCGCCACCAGCGCACGGGCGAAGTCAGGGCGGCCTAAGGGGCGATCACTGCCTGCCTGGTCGCGGGCTTTTTGCAGGGCGTCGTTCATGCCGGCCTTTTCCAGCCGTTCGGCAATCACCACTGCGCGCTGGATGCGCGCTTCACGCTGCTGAACCAACCCCTCAATCATCGCCCCCTGTAAGCCACCGGGCATCAGCGCGACCACATGGATATTGATTCCCTGCCAGCGTGTGGATAACTCGCAGCCGGGAATAAGACACACCCCTGCTTGTTCAGCCGCACGGCCCGCCTCTTCAATGCCGTCCATGGTATCGTGGTCGGTAAGCGACATGTGTGTCAGGCCGCGCTCAGCGCACAGCGTTACCAGCTCGGTAGGCGTTAACGCACCATCGGAAGCGGTGGAGTGCATGTGCAAATCAACCGGGTAGCGCTGATCGGCATCAAAGGTGTAGGGAAGTCGGGACATAAATGACGCCATGTGGACAGTTTGTCAGAATGCGCTTTTTTGAGAATGTACTTTATGACGCAACAAGATTAAGCAACAAGCGCTGTCAGCCGTTAATAAACCGTTCACAGGGGGTAAGAACAGTGGGTAAGATATGGTGCGCGCTTATCCCCGTGCGGTCAATTAGCGGTTGCGGTGCATCCTCGTCTTATCAAGGAGTTAACCCTATATGCTGTATGCCATTGTTAGTGAAGATGTTGCCAATAGCCTAGAGCGCCGCTTAGCGGCTCGGCCTGATCATTTAGCCCGCCTGGAAACCCTTCGCGATGAGGGGCGCTTGGTATTAGCGGGGCCACACCCGGCTATCGACAGTGAAAACCCGGGTGATGCAGGGTTTTCGGGCAGTTTAGTCGTGGCTGAATTCGACAGCCTGGACGCCGCAAAGGCATGGGCCGATGCTGACCCATACATGATTGCAGGCGTCTATGCCAAGGTAATTGTTAAGCCATTCAAAAAAGTTTTGCCTTGACCCCATTAGGTGAATATGGAGGGTCCGTCGGCTTTTTCACAGAGCCTGTGGAAAACTCTGTGCAAACCCGGCGGACGCTTTGCGCTAAGCCAGAGATTACGCCAGCGCTAACAAATTGATCATTTTTTAACCACCTGTTCATTAAAACGGATACCTGCGTGACCCAACGTCCCAACGCCTTGCCTCCCCTCGCGGCATTAACCACGCCAACACTGACATGGAACGAGGGGGCACCTCACTCGGCAGCGTTTGATGACGTCTATTTCACCCGTGGCGACGGGCGCGCCGAAACAGAGCATGTGTTTCTGGGGGCGAATCGTCTGCCGGAGCGTTTTGCGGCGTGGCATTTAGCTCGGCCTTTTGTGATTGGCGAAACCGGCTTTGGCACCGGGCTGAATATGCTCTGCGCCTGGCTCTGCTTTGAACAACATGCGCCACCGCGTGCCCGGCTGCATCTGTTATCCACAGAGAAGTTTCCCCTGGAGCGAAGTGCCCTTGAGCAGGCGTTAGCCAGTTGGCCCTCGCTGGCAGCTTATGCACAGGTGCTCTGCGATCAATGGCCCGCCGCCGTTAGCGGCATCCACCGGCTGCACTTAACCGAGCGAGTGACGCTGGATCTGCATTTTGGCGATACCACTGAACGCCTGGAGCAGCTGGATGGCCAGGTCGACGCCTGGTTTTTAGACGGCTTTGCGCCTTCTAAAAATCCCGATATGTGGCAGCCTGAGCTGTTTAACGCCATGGCCGCTCGCTCGCGACCTGGGGCGACTTTTGCCACCTTCACCTGTGCGGGCATTGTGAAGCGCGGTTTAAAAGCAGCAGGTTTTGCTTGGCAAAAAGTGCTCGGTTACGGCCGCAAGCGGGAGATGCTGGCGGGCAGTATCGACACCCCACCCCTCGACCAGCGCCGTCAGTCAACGCCTTGGTTTACTCCCCCCGCTACACCCACCAGGCCAGTTGAAATGGATCACCCGATGCATGTTGCCATCGTCGGCGCGGGGATTGCAGGCAGCACCATGGCAGCCGCGCTGGCTAAACGTGGCGTTAAGGTGACGGTGGTAGAACGCGAGACCCCTGGCGCAGGGGGCTCGGGCAATCGCCAGGGGGCACTGTATGTGAAGCTGGCTGCTGAAACGAACCACCAGAGCCGCTTTTATCTCGCCGGGCTGCAATATAGCCAGCGCTGGTTGGCACAGCAGACTTCTACTCAGCCTTTGTGGCAGCCCTGCGGCGTAGTGCAGTTGGCCACCAGCGATAAAGAGGCACGCCGCCAGCAGCGCTTTATGCAGCAGCACCCGCTGCCCAGCGAGGTGGTTTCCGCGCTTGAAACGCCTGAGCTAACCGAAGCGGCGGGGGTCCCTATTCACGCTGCCCACGGACTGTTTTATCCCCAGGCAGGCTGGGTGAAACCCAAGGCACTGTGTGAACACTTGCTATGCCAACCAGGCATTAGCGTCCACCAGGGCGAAGCTAGCTCCCTCACCCGGCTAGCGCGCGGCTGGCAGCTCCAGCTAGCCGATGGCAGCACGCTTGAGGCGGATCAGGTGGTGATTGCCAGCGCCCATTTGGCCAACCGTTTTGCACAGACCAAGGAACTACCGCTGCAGTCGGTGCGCGGTCAGATTAGCGAAATCACACTTCCTGCTGGAGTAGCGGGCCCTAAACGGGTGGTATGTGCCGGCGGCTATGTGGCGCCTGCACTGGACGGCGTACTGACCTTTGGGGCCAGCTTTGTGCCCAATAACGCGACCACCGATGTGACGGCTCAAGATCACCAGGGCAATATTGATGAGCTGCGCCAAACACTGCCCGCCTTGGTGGAGGAGCTGGCACAGGCAGGGGTTAAGCTATCGACCGACCATCTTCAGGGTCGTGCGGCGGTGCGCGCAGCAAGCCCCGATAAAACCCCTTACGCGGGGCCAGTGCCTATCGCAGAGGCATGGCGAGAGGATTACTCACTGCTAAGCAAGGATGCCACCCGCGTGCCCGACACGCCTGGCGAGCATCATCCAGGGCTGTGGATATCAACGGCTCATGGCTCCCGGGGGCTAGCCAGCGCACCGCTTTGCGCCGAGGTCATTGCCTCACGCATGTGCGATGAACCAATGCCGTTAGAAGCGCCGCTGGTGGATCACCTCCACCCAGGGCGGCGCATTATCAGCGCGATTATTCGCGCTCAGTAATCACCCTCTTCCTCATCGTCGGCGATATCCCGACCAAAGGAGCGCCACTGGGCGAGGGTCATCACTTCGGTCATCTCTAGCTCAAGGTCGTGAGCGATGATCAGCTCATTGCGCTCTAGCTGTTTTTTCAGTTCGGCGACCCAGCCGTGCATGCCCTCACCCGTGGTATCGGTGGTGTCGTAACCCTGCCGGGTCACAAACGCTTCCAACAAGGCGTTAAGGGTTTCCGCTGGCAGCATGCGTGCAGGGACTTCAATAAAACGGCTCATTAACGTTGCTCCCACTCTGCCAAACGTTCAATAAAAGTGGCTTCATCGATCACATCCACGCCCATCTGTTCGGCTTTGGTAAGCTTGCTGCCTGCGGCTTCACCGGCCACCAAACAGCTGGTTTTTTTCGAGACGCTGCCTGCCACCTTTGCCCCCAGTGCCTGCAGGCGCGCCTTACCTTCATCACGGGTCATGCTCTCCAAGGAGCCGGTGAGCACCCAGGTTTGGCCTTCAAGCGGCGTGGGGCCTTGGGTGACTTCGGCTTCTTGCCAGGTAATCCCCGCCTCAATGAGCGCAGCAATGGTCTCCTGGTTGTGGGGTTGGCGGAAGAAGGTATGCACGTGAGCCGCAACAATTGGACCTACGTCGTTAACTGCTTCCAGCGCTTCAAGCTCAGCCTCTTGGACACCATCCAGCGTACCAAAATGATTAGCAAGGTTTGCCGCCGTGGCTTCGCCTACTTCACGAATACCCAACGCATATATAAAACGCGCCAGCGTAGTGGATTTAGCTTTTTCGAGCGCATTGACCAAATTGGTGGCCGACTTCTCCCCCATACGCGGCAGACTCTGCAACTGCTCTACGCTTAACTGGAAAAGGTCAGCCGGTGTTTTCACCCAGTCCAAATCCACCAGCTGCACAATCAATTTTTCGCCCAGGCCGTCAATATCCAGCGCTTTGCGGCTGGCGAAATGCTTCAGCGCCTCTTTGCGCTGCGCCGGGCAGTAAAGACCACCAGAACAGCGCGCCACCGCCTCACCTTCAATGCGTTCGATCTCCGAGTCACATACGGGGCACTGTGTGGGAAAAACAATGGCCCTTGCATCAGCTGGCCGCTGCTCAACATGAACGCTAACCACCTGGGGAATCACATCCCCCGCCCGGCGAATCGACACCCTATCGCCAATCATGACATCCAGGCGGGCAATCTCATCGGCATTGTGCAGCGTGGCGTTGGAGACCGTCACCCCCGCCACGGTCACCGGCTCAAGTCGAGCGACCGGGGTAATGGCCCCGGTGCGGCCGACCTGAAACTCAACATCGTTAAGGGTGGTGACTTCTTCCTGGGCGGGATACTTAAAGGCTACGGCCCAGCGTGGCGCGCGGGCGACAAAGCCTAGCTCACGCTGGTGGCGCAGGTCATTCACCTTAATAACCACGCCGTCGATATCAAACCCTAAGCCATCGCGCTTTTCGCCTAGCTGTTCGCAGTAGTCCGCAACGGCCTCTGGGCCCTTAACGACCTTCAATTCTGCGCTGGCACGAAAGCCTAGCGTCGATAACCTCGCCATTAACTCACTATGGGTGGTATCCCCTAAATCAGGTTCCAGACGGATGGCTTGGTAGGCATGAAACTCCAGTGGGCGTTTTGCCGTAATACGCGGATCCAGCTGGCGCAGACTTCCCGCCGCTGCGTTACGCGGGTTAGCAAATACCTTGCTACCCTCTTCACGGGCACGGTCATTCAACGCCTCAAAGCCGGAATGGCGCATGATCACTTCACCACGCACTTCTAAAAGCTCAGGCACGCTACTGCCCATCAACTTAAGCGGCACGGAGCGCAACGTACGGAGGTTGGAGGTGATCCCTTCACCAGTGCGGCCATCGCCCCGGGTTGCCCCGCTTATTAATACGCCTTGTTCGTAGACCAACGATACCGCCGCGCCGTCCAGTTTGGGCTCGCAGGTAAACTCAATGTCGTCTGCCGTGCACTCTAAACGCTCAGCCACTCGCTCAGCGAAGGCATGGATATCCTCGCGGCTAAAGGCGTTATCCAGCGACAGCATTGGGATGGCGTGTGCCACCGATGGAAAGCCATCCGCAGGGGCAGCGCCAACCCGCTGGGTAGGCGAGTCAGCAGTAATTAACTCAGGATGTGCAGCTTCCAGCTGCTGCAGCCGTTGAAACTTGCGATCGTAATCAGCATCCGTCAGCGTGGGTTCATCCAGCACGTAATAGCGGTAATTTGCCTCATCGAGGGCGGCCCGCAGCTGGGAAATCTCTTCCAGGGGGTGTGAATCAGGCTTGCTCATTTATTGGATTCCAGTACTTGCTAGGCTTTGCACGAAAACGACTAAACATTGACGGCTTAAAGATGGCCGCCTATTGAACAAAAACACCCGCCTTCTAGCAAGAAGGCGGGTGTCGCACAGCAGAGGTTGCCTAAGCTGATAGGGCTTTTGGCTTAACGAGCCTGCATCTGGCGGTGTAGACGATGGCGGCGCTCAAATTCACGCACACGCTGACGGGCGAACTCGATCGTTTGCGCCGTCATTACGCTGCGGTTTTCATCTTTTAGCTCACCACCCATGTGCCGCACTAGCACCATGGCCGTTTCTACCATTGCTTCAAAAGCAGCGGAGCTATCAATAGCGCCAGGCAGAGGCATCAGCAGTGTGATACCCGGCGTCATAAACTCGCCCATCTGTTCAATGGGGAAGGTGCCAGGCTTAACCACGTTGACCATTGAAAACTGTAAAGCGCTATCTTCACTTTCGGTTTCGAAGCGGTGGAAAATACCCATCTCACTGCTGTAGCGCAGCCCACAAACCATCATTAGCTCAAGCAATTTACTGCCGTCGAACCCTTCCGCGTCTCGTGAAAGCACGCTAATAACCACGACTTCATCGGCGTTTGAAAGCGTTTCTTTGGCATGCTCACCGCTGACATCATGCCGTAAGGCTTTTTCCAAGGTGGGATGAATGCTGACACTCTCACTCATCGCATGCTCATCGGCTGCGTGATGCTCATAGGCTCTGTCAGCATCGCCCACATACTCATCGCCGGCATAACCGTCGTTCTCAGAAAAATTAGCGCTTACCTGCTCACTATGGCGATTGAGCTCATACTGGCGGGCCTCTTCAGCTGCCATGCGCTGTTGCTGCTGCTGGGCCGCAAGCCGGTCTTCCGCCGCTGCAGTCGCCGCCTCTTCGCGAGCCTGAGCCTGCTCTTGGGCAAGGCGCGCTCGTTCAGCGTCAGCGGCTTCTTTAGCTTCACGGCGCTGCTCAGCCTCGAGCGCCTTACGCTCGGCCTTCTGCTTTGCCAACGCTTTGTTGCGTAGTGCTTTCTCAGCTTTCTTACGCTGTCTTTCTTGGCGATGCTGAATTAGCCGACGCTTCAAGGAGCGTGCCATACCTTCAAAATCGACCAACCGGTACTCATCTACGGCGTCATCATCAAGCTCACCGTGCTCACCGACTGTATCAGGACGCAACTGACGACGTTTAGAGGAGTGCTCACTGGTAGAGTGCTTGGCAAAAACGGCATCCTCAGGCTCAGCGCGCAGCACAGGCTGCTGCTGTTCCACAGCAACCTGCTCGGCATCCGCGTCACTTGCGGTAATCGCGACAGGCTCTGGTGTTTCCGTTATACGCTCTCTCGGCTCAGCGGCCACGGCTGCTGATTCTTTAGCTGGTTCTTTAAAAGCTGTTTCTTGGGGACCTGCTTCTGTAGTCTCGGTTACTTTAGAGTCAGCTACTTTAGAAACCGTCTCCTCAGCAACCTGCTCTTGAGCAGTCGCGGGTTGAACAGGCATAGAAGCAGCATTAGCGCTGTGAACATCTTCTGGCGGTAAAGCAGATTCACTGTCTTGCCCACTTACTCTGCCACTTACGTTCTGAGTAGCTTCTGGTATAGCGTCGTGCTTCGATTCATTTAACATCGGATCTTTCGGCATCGACGTATCCGCTATTGAAGCGTTTGCTACCGAAACACTTTCTACCGACACACTTTCTAC
>NZ_REBQ01000165.1 GCF_007692655.1 Halomonas sp. | reverse complement strand
TAATGAGATAGATGTAACTGACGTAGCCACATGGAGAGATGCTATGCGTAAGAGAATCCTTACTACTGTGATCGGCACCGCATTAATGGGTAGTGTTGCAATGGGTGCTCATGCCGCCACAGAGCCACAGGGCATGTACTCCGCCAATGATATTCTTGATGCTGACGTTTACTTCGCTGGCGGATCCGGAGAAGAGATCGGCGATGTCTATGACATCCTTTTCGACGAGGAAATGCGCGTTACTGCACTAGTTATCGAGAGTGGCGCAGTTCTTGGACTCGGTGGACGTGAGATCGTCGTCGATGCGGACTACTTTACGCTAGAAACGCACACGGAAGGAGACGGTGATACAGAGCACCGCATTATGGTCGAAGCCGACCAGGCAGAGGTTGAAGCTTTCCCCGCCTACAACCGTGATTGGTGGGAGCAGACACAAGCTAATGCCCGTGACGCTTGGCAAGCGACCCAAGAAGGTGCTGAAAGCGCTTGGCAGCGCACCCGCGAAGCCGTTGGCGCCGACGATTAACCGGCTCACTTACTCTTTTGCAACTTAGTCTTCTGCAACTTAGCCCTTAGCAACTTGGTCTTTGGCAACTTAAGCATTAGAAATTTAAGTAAAGCTAGTCATTTAAGTTTTGAAGAGTAGAATTCTTGATGAGCTAAACACTCTCAAACACAACGCTTGAATATTGATCGAGTGACGCAAAAAGGGCTGCCCTATGGGCAGCCCTTTTACATTGATATATTTACAATTAAGCGAACAGCTCACGATTAACCGACTATTTGCGCCGCACGCCCTGCCCTGGCAAACGCTCACGGTCATGAGGCTGCTGGAAATCAAGCAGCGGTCCTGCTGGCACAATCCGAGTGGGGTTAATCGTTTCGTGGCTGTAGTAATAGTGGCGTTTGATATGGTCCATATTGACAGTTTCAGCCACACCCGGCCATTGATAGATTTCCCGTACGTAATTGGCAAGATTGGGGTAGTCTTCAATACGCTTGAAATTGCATTTGAAATGGCCGTAGTAAACCGCATCAAAACGCACCAGCGTGGTAAACAGGCGAATATCTGCCTCAGTTAACCACTGCCCCGCTAAGTAACGCTGCTCACCTAGGCGTTTTTCCATCCGCTCCAAGGCTTCAAACAAGGCCTGTACGTGCTTCTCATACACCGCTTGCTCTGTCGCAAAACCCGACTTATACACCCCGTTATTGATGTGGTCGTACACATCAGCATTCACCTCATCAATCAGCGGGCGAAGGTCTTCAGGGTAAAAATCCAGGTCATTACCGGTCAGTTCATCAAACGCATGGTTGAACATACGTAAAAGATCAGCAGACTCGTTATTGATGATAGCGCTACGCTGTTTATCCCAGAGCACAGGCACAGTGACTCGACCAGTGTAGTGCGGGTCAGTTTTGGTATATAGCTGATGGTGGAAGTCGACACCATTGATAGGGTCACCGCTTGCACCTTCGTCTTGACGGTACGTCCACCCCTGATCAAGCATTAAAGGACTGACGTGGGAGGCTCCAATAAGCGGCGCTAGCCCTTTAAGCTCGCGCATAATCAATGTGCGATGCGCCCAGGGGCAAGCCAGTGACACATAAAGATGATAGCGATCTTTTACTGCCGGGTAGTTAGCACCGTCGGTTTCCGCTTGGTCGCCAACCCAGTCACGCAGTTGAGCTGATTCCCGGACAAACTCACCGCCGTGCTTTTTAGTGTCATACCACTGATCGTGCCATTCACCGTTGACCAACAATCCCATGGGGCATCTCCTGAAAGGTATTTAGCTGTAGCATACGCCCGCACCGTGGAGGCTCAAGCGGATGTTTTACGCCCTTTCATTCGAGTGAGTCGAATCATGCATTTCACACTCGCTCACAACGGCCTGCTTTAATGCTTCTGCCATGGCATGCGCAGCGGGACCCGCGCGATCTCTATCACGGAAAATTAATTGAATCGGCACCTCTCGAATGCCCCCCGCCGTTAACGGTAGCGGCTTCAATTGGCCGCTGCTCAACTCGTCAACAATGCGCGTTTCCGGCATCCACGCAAAACCCAATCCGCGCCGCAGCATATCGAGTGAGGTATTGAGGTGGCCTACGGTCCAGCGCTGCTCTGCTTTTAACCAGCCAGCGTTTGTCGATTGCCTTAGCGCCGAATCACGCACAACCAACTGACGATGCTGTGCCAAGTCACGTAAATCTAACGAACGCCCTAACTGATGCAGCGCATGCTGGGGATGAGCCACTGCTATGAAGCGTACCGTCACCAGCGGCTCACCTAAGAAGCCCTGAGCCTCGATGCCTGATACCACCAAGTCTGCTCGGCTGTCGTAGAGCATCTCAATGCCGCCATTGAGAACGCTTTCGTGAAGTTGAACGCGCACTTGAGGATAGGTTTCAGAGAAACGCTCTAACGCTTTCGCTTGAGCAGCAGCAGGAAAGACTTGATCAATAGCCACGACGACTTCCGCCTCTAAACCAGCCGCCAGTCGCGACGCGACATCTTCAAGAGACGCCGCGCTCTCAATCAGCTGTCGCGCACGTCTAAGCAACAGCTCCCCGGCTTCGGTTAAGCGAACCTGACGACCGATGGGTTCTAGCACTTGAACCCCTAACTGCTCTTCCAATTTATGCACGGCATGGTTTAGCGTGGAGGGACTTTTGTGCACGGCTTCTGCAGCACGCGCAAACCCACCATGGTCAACAACAGCGGCCAGCATTTGCCATTGTGCAAGTGTTACCCGAGACATTTCGATTTCCTTGACGCAAAACAGCGAAACAATGCGCTTACTATTCGAAAAACACAGGTAGAATGCCAGGAATCGCTCAACAGTTCAGCTTTAGACGTGCGGAAACTAAATCACAAGTACAATACTAGACATTTGTTATATCAATACTTTTAAAAAAACAGTTTTCGTCTATGATTAACTCAGGTTATTTAGTTAGCATGCTTAAGCAGTTACACTTGTTTGCAAACAGCGTTTATTAATAGTAAGTTTAATTTGTTAAGCTCTCATTTTAGTTTAAGTATATTTTATGTATAGATATACAGTCTATGCACTTCCCCCCTCATGGGGTATGGTTTCTGGGTTTATCTACTTTATAGTTACTTTTAATCACGAACTCGGCGGTCCATTTACCCATGTTGCGAATCCTTCATTCGCTGCCCCGTACGCATAAATTATTACTGTTACCCGTGGCCACTATGGTCACTGTGCTGGGCACACAAAAATTACTGAACACTTACCAAGATTTAAACCAACAACACACACCACTAGAAAGCGTGCTAGTGCCGCTTCCTAGTGATTCAGCGCCCGGAGTCCCTTCGCTACGTCAAGAACGTACACCGGTTGCTGAAGCGATCGATCGCGCCTCTCGCGCCATCGACGCCTCCCGCGACAGTATTCCGCTCAGCGAGATAACCGTTTCTGAAGTCGTTGATCTAGATGTGGATATTATCACCTCTGCTGAAGCCGGCTCGACGACACAGCCTCCTCTAGCGCTCAATGCCCCTACACATAGTGTCGCCGTTCTGGACACAGCAGAACTCGATAACCTAGGGCTAGATAGCGGCGCGCTGCATATGGCTGTGGTGATCGGAACCCTAAGCAGTGGCATGTTGGATGTAGACGATACTTCTGCAATTCAAATGGCCGATGCCACTTCTTATGAAGATTACGGTATTGATTTATTCGACGACATCTCATTTCTGGAATTAGAACTGGCGGCAGATGAGCCATTTGTGCCTGAGTGGGAAACACATATTGTCGAATCTGGCGAAACCTTTGCCGTGGTGGCACAAAACCAGCTTGGCCTGGGTTACAGTGAAGTATTAGCACTGCTTGAAGACTTGCCCGATCAACGCCTGCTTACTAACTGGCGCGCAGGCAATAGCTTTGATTACCAGCTTGACGAAGATGGCCGTCTTCTATCGCTGCGTATGATGCAGAATACTCGCGATGGCATCATGCTGGAGCGGGACACTGATCATTTTGCTGTTACTACCATTGAGCGTAAAGGCGAGCCGGTTCAACGCCTCTATGCAGGTAGTGTTAGCGGTAGCTTCGCACGTTCAGCGCAGGCCACCGGTTTAAACAGCGGTTCAGTAACGGAACTGACCAAACTGCTTGAAAAGAAACTCGACTTCCGTCGCGATAGCCGCCGTGGAGATCGCTTTCAAGTGCTGGTTGAGTCGGACATGATTGATGGTGAAACGCTGGACTCACGCGTGCTGGCAGTAAAATATGACGGCGAACGGATGGATTTGACCGTTGTGCGCAACCCCAACGATGACAATTTTTATACTCCCGAAGGCGGTAGTTTAGACCCCGCCTTTGCACGTCATCCGTTTGAGGGCAACTACCGCTTAAGCTCGGGCTTCAACCCACGTCGCGTGCACCCTGTCACTGGCCGGATCAGTCCACATAACGGAACTGACTTTGCCATGCCGATTGGTACACCCATCATCGCTCCTGCCAATGGCCGCGTTGAGCGCGTTGGCAATCACCACGCTGCGGGACGCTATATTGTCATCCGCCATGACAACGGTTATCGAACGCGCTACTTGCACCTCTCTCGCCCACTCGTAAGCCAAGGTGAACGCGTAGATATGGGCGAACGAATTGCTCTTTCCGGTAACACGGGCCGTAGTACCGGTCCTCATTTGCATTATGAAGTCATCGTCAACAACACCCCGGTTAATGCGATGACGGTCGATCTACCCGAGAACACTAGCTTGAGCGGTGATACCTTAATCGCCTTCAAGAACCAGGCAGAGCCGATACTGGCCGCACTGGACAGCGGTGAAACAGGGCCCATCGACGTCGCCAACTATCAGCGGGAAAGCGATGACTAATGGTCATCAAATGACTTAGCCTAAGCACTTAAAGATAAGCACTTAACGTAAAACGCCGCCTTAATCAGGCGGCGTTTTGCATTGTGGCTAATACGCTGTAATAACAGCTGCTTAGACCGGTCGCTGCAGTGCTGACAGTAGCGCAGCATCACGGCGATAAATATCGGGTCTGAACTCTACTTCCCCTTGCGCATTGGGCCAGGCGGTTAAATAGTAAAGCGCAACGGGTATTCGCTGCGGCAGGTTTATATGGCGGTCACTTCCCCCGCTGAGCAGGCTACTCATTTGATAGTGGCTGCCAGTGTCTTGCAAGAGCATTTGCGCTAACTCTGTCACCCCTTCAACGCGCACGCAGCCTGAACTGAGTGCTCGCTGTTCACGCTGAAAAAGTCCTCGCGCCGGAGTATCGTGTAGGTAAATCATGTCATTGTTTGGGAAGCGAACAACCACTCTACCTAACGGATTCCTCGCCCCTGCCGTTTGACGCAACATAATGCCGCCAGGGCGCTGCCAATCAATCTCATCTGGATTGAGCTGCTCACCCGAAAGAGTAATCGCCTGAATATTTTCACGCGCTAAGTAGTCAATGTCAGCACGCACCCTGGGCAATACATCTTCACGCATAATGGTGGGAGGGATCGTCCAAGAGGGGTTAATCGTCAAATGACTGATCGTTGAGTGGATCGTTGGGGTTTCCCGGCGCGGCGTTCCCACGACGACCCGTGCATCCCAGTGCTGGCCATTAGGGCGCACATAGTGCATTCGGTAGCCTGCAATATCGACCCACACCCGAGGTTCGGCAGCGTGAATAGAGCGCATCCAGCGAGCACGTTCAAGATTGACTCTCAATTGATCGATTCGAGACGCTACAGGGGTGTTTAGCGCGAGGCGCGTTTGCTCACCCACCACACCATCTTCTTGTAACAAATGGCGGCGCTGAAAGCGCTTTACCGCCGCTTCTAACGAAGTGTCAAATACCTGCCGGTTCGTTGCAGTCGCCACGCCAATCATTGGATACGCATTGCTATCTGCCACCATGACGTCTGCGTCCCCCCACAGCGCCAGCCGTTGACGCAGCACAACAACATCGTCTGCTTCGTCTCCTGGGCGAAGCGAGGCATCCCGTGCGGGTAGATAAGGTGCACTGCCAAGGTTAGCCAGCTGATAGTGCTGCTTAAGCGCATTTCGTAGCTGCTGGTACTCATGAGAAGAAGGACGAGCAAGGGCCAAGGCGTTTTCTAACTCACCATCCTCAACGGCATGCATAACACGCAGCAGCGAATAACCTCTCTCAGGTAGGGAGGCATCCCAGTCGGACTCGACGTCGCGTGGGTTCACCTTGCCACGCTCTAAGTGGTCTAACGCAAGCAGTAGTGACTGGGTCGCCTTGATATCAAACGCTGCCTGAGCGATTTCGCTGCCTGCCTGGCTGCGTTGAAAATCATCAAGCAACATTTCAGCATGGTAATCCGCTGGCATTAAGCCATCGTTTTCCAAACTGTTAAGGGCATCGACCAGTGACTCGACGGC
The DNA here is from genome assembly GCF_007692655.1 of Halomonas sp. Taxonomy (GTDB): domain Bacteria; phylum Pseudomonadota; class Gammaproteobacteria; order Pseudomonadales; family Halomonadaceae; genus Vreelandella. The sequence continues at coordinate 13,608 of NZ_REBQ01000165.1, read as the reverse complement.
TGAGACTGTCTGCCAAGCTGGTTTTTCTGCACGCAATTGATAAAAATCTGTAATAGGCAGGCTATGTGCCTTTACAGCGGTAAGCTGCTGCGACAGGGCTTGCTGTACTGACGCTGAGCCAGCATGCACACTAGCGATGCCAAAAGGGCCATGAGTGAGCGTTGCACACAGCGCGATGCCTATCGCCCATCGTCGTATTGGATGTCTCTCGTTCATCGCCCTCTCCTTGCGTTACTATAGTCCTCAACATCAGCCTTCCACGTCAGCCGACAAGAGCTTTTGCATTAACTCTTATCTTAGTCGACTAATGCTTAATCATGACGGATATTGCTTGCGGGATCGATCAATATGACTCTTCGTTTACACTCTGCCACGCTATTATTTTCCTTGCCTTTAGCGCTATTTACATTGCCACTCCACGCCGCCAGCTTCTTTGCGCAGGTGGCTTCAACACCGCCTCCCGGCGTTTTACCTTTAAATCATCAGTTACAGCAGCTTGCCCCACAGGCCACTCCGGCAGCGCTGCGCTTCGCCGCTCAAGCCCTTAACTGTGCAGAACCCAATGCTGAACGGCTAGCGGTGATTGACTACTCCTTGCCGTCTACTGAGCCCCGCTTATGGGTGTTTGATCTACACCGTCATCAACTACTCTTTGAAGAATTGGTTTCCCACGGCCAGGGCTCTGGAGACGCCCACGCCGAAACGTTTTCCAATACCCCTGACAGCCACCAATCAAGCATTGGCCTATTTCGTACGATGAATAGCTACTATGGGCGCAACGGCTACTCTCTGCGTTTAAATGGGCTTGAACCCAATATCAATGACCTCGCTTATGAACGTGCGATCGTTATCCATGGTGCTGACTATGTGAGCGAGGACTTTATTACCCAGACAGGTCGATTAGGACGAAGCCACGGCTGCCCTGCTGTGCGTGAGGATGTAACGTATCCACTGATCGATAGCCTAAAAGAGGATCACTATGTTTTTGCCTATTACCCAGACGCTGAGTGGCTTGCCACCTCGGCTTTTTTAGGCTGCACAGCGACTGCTGCACAGCTAGCAAAACGCTGACCATTTGTTATCGATTCAGGACTCTGCATATTCACAAAACAAGCATTTTTAGCCGTTTTAGTCTCAATTTTTTCATTGATGACGTTTAAAGCAGGCGCACAAGAGAACTTTCTGCAATAATTTGTAACAAATCAACACAAATAGATTTTCTCTTGCGCAGGTGCCTGACATGTTCATTATGCATCCGTATCAAAAAATCCGCCGCCTAGAGCAAGAGGTGGCTGACTTACGCGCCCAGCTTGAAACCGCAGCGCCTTCCCCTAGCTGCCGTTTGTTAAGCATGATGAACCCAATCCAGTCGGTTGGCATACTGCAAGCAAAAGGGACGGACTTGCTCTCCTCTCTCAACACTGGTGTCCAGGAGTTTGCCGACCAGCTGGCTGGTGAGCGCGCCACTTTGACTGACACACTTAAGCTCATTTCCACCGTCGAACAGGCAGCCCGCACGCTGAACCAACGCTGCCAGCCAACAGGCCAAACTGAAAGCACACCTTTCACTCCGGCAGTGCTAGACGAAACCTTGCACGCCCTAAGCCAGTTACAAATATCGCTCGCTCGCAATGCGGGTCATGCCCAGGCTCTGGCAGTCAGCACAGCTCTCGAAACCGCGCACAGTCAAGGCCTGCTTAAACCTGAGCGTTCAGCGGACAGCTCAACCCCGCAACCACCAGGGTTATCCGCCATCGCTGACGACCTGCATCGCTTGGCACTGCACAGCCAGCAGCTAAGCCATCAACTCAGTCAACAGTTGGAAAACGTTAATAGCCAAGTTAGAGAACACTCAAAAGCAGTGGCGTTAAAACGCCAAGCTGACGATGACATTAAACACTCTGCGCAAGTCACCGAACAGGCATTGAAGCTGCTATCAGACCAGGCAAGGCATATGCATAAGGTGATTTACCATAGTGCTACGTCCGCTTTCTTACACTCTGCAAAACTTGATCATGCCGTATGGAAGTCCAAACTTTATAAGCAGCTGTTGTCAGCAAACACGGAAACACCGCTGGAGGATCACCACCAATGCCGCCTGGGGCGGTGGCACCTTCACGGTGAAGACCACCGGCGCTATGCACGGACGGAAGCTTATCGAGCGCTTGCAGCTCCCCATCGCCGCATGCACGAGAGCGGCGCCGAGGCACTTCAGTTTGCTCAACGGGGTGACCATAGCGGCCAAATGGCTGCTCTCGGCGTCATGGAAGAAGCCAGCCAGCAGTTGGCAGTGCAGTTAGACAAACTAATGGAGCATGCTGTTTATGAAGCGCCTTACACCTCTATTGGCAACTGACCATTAAGCCCGTCATCTTTACCTAGCATATCGTCTTACCAAGTCGCCTATGCCATGCTGGTTCCACTGCTACCACTTTTTATTAGTCGCAATGGGAAAAAATCATATGACACAGGTCAAAAAGTTAGACCTCGCTTTACAAGGCGGCGGCGCGCATGGGGCTTACACCTGGGGTGTAATTGATCGCCTGCTGGCGGATGAGCGTATTGAAATTGAAGGGATCAGCGGCACCAGCGCTGGCGCAATGAACGGGGTGGTAATGGCGGATGCACTTACACGAGGGGATAAGCAAACTGCACGGCAAGCACTGCATGACTTCTGGAAAGCCGTTAGTCGAGCAGGAATGGCCAGCCCTATTCGCCGCTCTCCCATGGATGTATTGACTGGCAATTGGAGCCTGGATAACTCTCCTGGCTTTGTCGCCATGGATCTTTTAAGCCGCGTTGCCTCGCCTTATCAACTCAATCCGCTCAATATTAATCCACTGCGCGATATCCTGATCAAGCATATTGATTTTGAACGAGTCCGAAAGTGTGAGCAGTTAAAGTTGTTTATTGCCGCGACGAATGTACGCACAGGAAAGCAGCGTGTTTTCCGCCGTGAAGAGATGAGCGTGGATGCCGTGATGGCCTCAGCCTGCCTACCTTTTATGTTTCAAGCGGTGGAGATCGATGGCGAAGCCTACTGGGACGGTGGGTATATGGGTAACCCGGCGCTGTTTCCATTGATGGAAGAGTGCACCGCGCGCGATATCCTTTTAATACAAATTAACCCCATAAGCCGCGATGAAGTGCCTACTACGGCCTCAGCTATCATGAACCGACTTAACGAAATTACGTTCAATTCGGCATTGATCAAAGAAATCCGCATGATCGCAATGCTTAAACATGCCTTTGATGAACAGGGTATTGAAAATTGCTACCAGCAGGCATTGTTTCACCGTATCAGTGGTGAACAAGCGCTTGAGGGGCTTTCAGTCTCCAGTAAGTCTAATTCAGAGTGGGCTTTTTTATGCCACTTATTTGAACAAGGCCAAGCGGCGGCTGAACGCTGGTTGAGCGAGCATTTCGATGCCATCGGCGATCACTCTACGCTGGATATTGACACCGTTTACCTGCACGAATAACCACTGCCCCGCCTTGCTAACCCACCCTTTAAATAAGCACCAAGATGACGCAGAGAGCATGCTGCATGCCCAACCATGTGGCATGTTAACTGAAAAACGTCAATTAACATGAGATGGATTAGCAGTAATCGATTGAATTAAATAAACAAAAACACAGATGGCAAACTACCTGCATATTTTCTGCCAGTGGTTGTAGGCGTGGACCAGGCCCAACTGGGTACGAGTGCGTCGAACCTGACCTTCAATGGTGAAGGCATGTTCTCGTAAATTGCTTGCGTAGCGTTCCCGTTCACTAACGTTGCGTGGCAATAAACTCGTTTGATGTCCAGTGAGGCCATCCCATGGATATACGCAACAAGGCTAACCGCATTCGGTTGCTAAATTTCTCGACTCCTCAAATGCGCGCTTTCCATTTTTCATGGTTTGCGTTTCATATCTGTTTCTTTGGCTGGTTCGGCATTGCCCCTCTAATGGCGATTGTCCGCGAAGACCTCTCGCTAACCCAAACACAGATTGGCAATACGATTATTGCCTCGGTCGCTGTTACCGTTATTGTGCGCCTTGCCATTGGTGTTTTATGTGATCGGATTGGCCCACGTAAAACCTATACCGGCCTACTGATGTTAGGTGCTATTCCCGTCATGGGCATTGGCTTAGCCAATAGTTTTGAAACTTTTCTACTGGCTCGTTTAGCGATTGGTGCAATTGGCGCCTCGTTCGTGATTACTCAGTATCACACCTCCATGATGTTTGCTCCCAATGTGGTCGGCACCGCCAATGCCACCAGCGCAGGCTGGGGCAATTTAGGCGGCGGTACGACGCAAATTCTGATGCCGCTAATATTCTCTGGCATGTTAATGCTGGGTGTAAACGAAGCCTTTGGCTGGCGCTTGGCAATGATGGTGCCGGGTGTGGTCATGTTCTTTACCGGCATTGGTTATTGGTTCTTTACCCAGGATGCGCCCAATGGCAACTTCAGTGATCTGCGCGCACGCGGTGAACTTCCCGAAGCCACGGGTGAAAATGGCGCAGGACAAAGCTTTTTAGCCGCTGCCAAAGATATTCGGGTATGGGCATTGTTTGTGGTTTATGGCCTCTGCTTTGGTGTGGAATTGACGATTAATAACATTGCGGCCATCTATTTCTTTGACAAATTTGATCTAACCTTGGCCACGGCAGGTCTCATCGCTGGCTTATTCGGCTTGATGAATATTTTTGCTCGCACCCTGGGCGGCATCTTTTCCGACCTGTTTGCCAAGCATGGAGGGCTTAAGGGCCGTGTCCGCTGGCTGTTTATTGCCTTAATTTGCGAAGGCATCGCCTTAATCGCCTTCTCACAAATGCACGTATTAAGCCTCGCCATTGGTATTATGTTGGTGTTCAGTTTGTTTGTGCAGATGGCGGAAGGTGCCACTTACGGTGTGGTACCCTTCATCAACAAAAAAGCCCTGGGGGCAGTAGCAGGCATTGTCGGTGCAGGCGGTAACGTAGGTGCTGTAGGCGCGGCGTTTCTGTTCCGTAGCGAAAGCCTGACCTATCAGCAAGGCTTATTCTATCTGGGTCTCACTGTGCTGGTGCTGGCATCGTGTGTATTACTCGTCCGCTTTAGCGATGCCACCGAAGCTGAAGAAGCCAAAGCTTACAGTGATGCGGTTGGCGATGACGTTGGGGCGGGCGCTCTATCATTACGTTAACCTCTCTTTCCTGCGGCGCCACAGCCGCAGGGAAGCGTTTACTTTCAGGCGGCGAGTGCACAAGGAAACCTTTATGTCTTCAGCACAGCAACTGCTCTTAACCGCCATTCGCTGCGACATCGATAATCTGACCCACCTTGCTACCAGCGCCGATATTGTTGGCGACATTAGTCGCTTTATTCATATGCTACAGCGCGAGCGTGGGGCATCGGCGATCTACCTCGCCTCTCAAGGCCAGCGTTTCAAAACACGCAGCGATACTTACCGACAACATAGCCAGAATGCCGAGGCGTTAATGCGCCAACGGCTGGAAGCGTTGAGCTACGAAGTACGCCCGCAGGCAGCCGCTCGTTTATTGCGGCGCATTGCTGCTGTTTGGTATGCCTTGGATGAACTTGCTGATCTCCGCCACTCCATTGATACATTTACCATCTCAGCAGATGATGCGACTCAAGCCTTTAATCAACTCATCAGTGGTTTACTGGCCATTGTCTTTGAAGCGGCTGACACATCGGCGGATCCTGATATTACCCGTGCATTAGTGGCTATTTTCCATCTCATGCAGGGTAAAGAGCTGGCTGGTCAGGAGCGCGCCTGTGGCGCCTTTGGCTTTACCCACGGCCACTTTGATGAAGCACATCGCGCCTTATTGAATCAGCTTGTTAATGACCAGCATCGCTGTTTCGATACCTTTGTGGAATTTGCCACGCCAGAGGCGCAGCAGGCGTGGCAAAAAGAGCTTTCACCGCGCACATTAGCAGGCATTTGTCATCTACGTGACGTTGCCTGCCAGCGCACGTCCGCGCCGCATACGGGCCCTGACGACACGCTTGGCGAAACCTGGTATGAACTCACCACGCTACGTATTGATACGATTAAAACGGTAGAAGACGCGCTCATCATTCAACTGAGCAAGCTTTGTCACCGAAAAATCGCGCAGGCTCAGGACGCCTTGGAAAAAGCCAAGGCGCAACCCTGTGGCTATGCTCCTGCCCCCTGCGAGCAGTTATTAGCCTTAAACGGCCCACAGCCACTGGGAGATTTAACCGCTAGTGCTTTGACTTCACCCTTGGGGCGCTCGCTGATTGAACTGACTCAAGCACAAGCTGGCCGTTTACAAGGGCTTAGCGATGAGTTGGAAAATACCCGCAAAGCCCTCCGCGAGCGCAAGCTTATCGAGCGCGCCAAAGGACTGATTATGGCGCACCAGGACATGAGCGAAGAGGAGGCCTACCGCTTTTTGCGCAAAACCTCGATGGATCAAAGCAAAAGCATGGCGGATATGTCCCAGGCCATTCTTGATCTGTCAGCGATGCTTAAACGTAAAGAGAAAGGCGCTTAGCGCACCACGTTTATAAGAAAGCACAACAGGTTTGCAAGATAGTTGCGCATTGACCATGCTGAAAGTTCGTCATACTAACGACTTAGCAAGGATCGTAACCCATGCGTAAAGGCGTACTACTGATTACCGGCGCATCGAGCGGGATCGGCGAAGCCACCGCCCGAGCAGCCGCTCGTGAGGGCTATAAGCTGGTACTCGCCGCTCGTTCTCACGACAAACTTACTGCCCTGGCCCAAGAGCTGGGACCAGAGAATGTGCTGACCTGTGAACTGGATGTCACCAATATGGATCAGCAACGCGCCATGGTGGAGCAAGCGATTGAAACCTTTGGACACCTGGATGCCATTTTTGCCAATGCTGGTCGCGGGGGTTCTCCAGGCGGTTTTAGTGAAGCAAACCACGAAGATTGGCGCGACATGATTCTCACCAACATCTATGGCGTTGGCCTCACCGTGCAAGCCTGCCTACCTGAACTGAAACGCAGCAAAGGCCACGTATTATTAACGGGTTCTGCGGCAGGGCGCACAACCATCCCCGGCTCCATGTACAGTGCGACTAAATGGGCGGTAACGGGTATCGGCTATAACCTTCGTGAAGAGCTACGCGGTACGGGCATACGCGTGACGTTAATTGAACCTGGCATGGTCGACACCCCGTTCTTTGATGAACCACCCGAACATGCCTTAGCGGATCGCGATATTGCCAATGCGGTTATCTACGCCCTTTCCCAACCTGCCCATGTTGATGTGAATGAAATACTCATTCGTCCTACCCCTTCCCTTGAGTAAATGCCTAAGGCCTGTTGAGGTTTCATCGCGGTCGTGAAAGAAACCTCAACACTCCTTTGTGTCTTCGAAGAGGGTTTTGTTGCGTCAAACCCTCACCAGAATGAACCACACCTTGTAATTCATCGGTACTGACCGCATAACGTCTAATTACCAAGCGCGCTAAGTAATTTTCCATTGAGTGTGCCAACGACGATTTATATGCAGGTGACCCATGAGCCAACTCGCTAACACGGCGCTTTCTGTCCTCGACCTGGCGCCTATTCGCCAGGGCGGCAGCGCCGCTGAGACTTTTCGCGACAGCGTTTCGCTGGCGCAATTAACCGAGCGACTCGGCTATACCCGTTACTGGCTAGCCGAACATCACAACATTGCAGGTATCGCCAGCGCGGCGACCGCCGTTTTGATTGGGCATGTCGCTGGACAAACCTCCACCATTCGGGTCGGCAGCGGCGGCATCATGCTACCCAATCACCCTCCACTGGTGATTGCCGAACAGTTTGGCACCTTGGAAACGCTTTATCCTGGGCGCATTGATTTGGGACTAGGCCGTGCACCGGGTTCCGATGGCGCCACCATGCAGGCAATGCGGCGTAACGCCCAGGCGGGGGTAGATGATTTCCCTCAGTTGCTTAATGAACTGCGCAGTTATTTAGACGAAGCAGAACCCCATCAGCGAGTAAAAGCAGTACCTGGCCAAGGTACGCATGTGCCGATTTGGCTGCTGGGTTCCAGCGGCTATAGTGCACAATTAGCCGCGAAGCTTGGATTACCCTTCGCGTTTGCTGCGCAGTTCGCGCCAGGCTATTTATTTGAGGCCCTGCGCTTATATCGCGACAACTTCCGCCCTTCCGAGCACCTTGATAAGCCTCATGCCATGGTGGGGCTGCCCGTCATGGCTGCTGAAAGCGATGCAATGGCGCATTATTTAGCGACCACCGCGCAGCAAAAGTTTCTAAATCTTATTCGCGGTAAGCCTACTCAGTCCCAGCCCCCCGTTGAGCAACTGGACTGGTCGCCGATGGAACAGGCACAGGTCAGCCAGTTTTTAGGTGCGGCGATTATTGGCGGGCCTGAAACGGTAAAAGCGGAGTTAGAAGAGTTCCAGGCCCGCACGGGTGCTGACGAGCTGATGATTAACAGCGACTTTTATAACCATGCGGATCGCATGCGTAGCTACGAGATCGTTACCGAAGCTGCTCGGTGACGCTTAAAACACAGGGTGCTGATGGATATCTTATGACAACACTCACGTTTACGTTGATATCGGAAGATGATTTCGCCTTCTTCTGGCCAACGTTTCAAACCATTGTACAAGCGCAAGAAACCTATGCGATCGAACCAGGTATTGGCTTTGACGCGGCCTATCAGCTCTGGTGTAAAACTCCCCAAGTCAGTTGGGTGGTTAAAGATGACAATAACCAATTGCTGGGCACTTACTACCTAAAAGCTAACGCAGCGGGACCTGGCGACCACATTTGCAACTGTGGATACATGGTGGCTCCCGCTGCACGTGGCAAAGGCGTAGCACGCGCCATGTGTGAACACTCGCAGCAGCAGGCCCAGGCGCTTGGTTTTCACGCCATGCAATTCAATGCTGTCGTCGCGACCAACGACGTGGCCGTCGCTCTATGGAAAAAGCTAGGTTTTAGCATCGTGGGTACGGTGCCTAATGCTTTCCGGCACGGGCGCCTTGGGCTTGTCGACACCTATGTGATGTATAAGGCACTATAAGCAGTGATAGGCATTGCCTTTTAAACAACTCTAACAAGCCCCATAGCAAACCATAAAAACCTGCTTATTGCGCGACCTTTCGTCAATTAACATATCCGTTTATAACATCACTTAGCCACTTTCAGCAGTGGCTATTTAATTATCTAAATAAACAAAAATACAAACAAGCAGATTAAACAAGTGACCTTGTTTTCATGCAACATCATACCTTAGCCCTACATCCCTACACCCAGCCAAACTTCCCACATCGCAAACCGGTTAAACAATAAAATAAAACAAAATATTTAATCATACGACTTTAATCACAATCTCAATCAAAGGAAATTAAAGACAAAAATCAACTTAATTTAGACATTCTTTTGATTAGCACTTGCTACTTTTAAAACTCCCTTAAAACACCAATACTGGTGAAGAGGTTTTAGGAGAGAGACTTGTGCAAAACATTTCAGTCAAAAAAATGATAGCCGGAGCACTGCTAATACTTTTAGCAATGATCATCGTGCTGGGCAGTGTAGGCGTTATAGAGGAGCGCAAAGCCGCTCGGTTACTCGCAGAAATAAATGAGATAAGCGCCCAGCAAGCCAGCGCTGCTAATCGGGCAGAAACGAATTTGATGGAGGCTCGGGTAAGGTTAGAGCGGATGTCCCAGCATTACCGCAATGGCGATCAGAATCAGGCTCAGCGAGCGCTACAGGAGGCACAGGAAAGCTTGCAAAGGTCCGACCAACGTATGGCAGATCTTACTAGCGTTGAGCTACCCAGTGATTCTGAACGGCGCCCTATGATTAATCAAATTGTTGAGAGTTATAATACTATTGTCACTGATACGCTAAGAAATGATTTAGCCAATAGTCATTATGATGCACTCGATGCATACAGAGACTCAATAAACACACATTTCTCAAACTTCAGCACTGCAATAAATCACTTTAACAATTACGCACTTAGTCGAGGCAACCAGGTTTACGAAGATGTACAGCGCACCAGTATCATTTTTGGCATTACCGTGGGGATACTCATTCTAACGGCTACTGCACTTTATATAGCGGTGCAAATAATTATTAACAGGAGTGTGATTAACCCACTACAGCGTGCGGTTAGAATATGTGAAAACATCGCTAAGGGCGATCTGACCAGCCAAATTGAAGCCCGGGGACGTAACGAGATTGGCCGCCTTTACAGTGCCATGGAGGATATGCAAGAGCGTCTGGAAGAAATGATCGGCACTCTCAACCTGAGCAGCGAAGCGGTCGCCTCTAGCTCAAAGCAAATCGCTAGCGGCAGCCAGGATTTAGCATCGCGCACAGAACAACAGGCAGCAGCGCTGCAACAAACCGCCGCGAGCATGGATGAAATTTCCTCCATTGTGCGCCAAAACGCTGACACCGCAGATCAAGCGCAACAGCTAACACTCGATGCTGCAAATCAGGCGAATACCGGCAAGCAGGCGTCGGAACGCACCAGCCTGCTGATGCGCGAACTGGAAGAAACCTCCCACAAAGTCCACGACATTATTCAGGTGATTGACTCAATCGCTTTCCAAACCAATATCCTGGCGTTGAACGCGTCGGTGGAAGCTGCCCGAGCTGGAGAACATGGCAGGGGGTTTGCAGTGGTAGCCAGCGAAGTTCGCTCGTTAGCAACCAAGACGTCCACCTCTTCGAAAGAAATACGCACGATGATTGAAGATATCTCTCAGCGTATTGTCGTGGGTGCGGAACAAGCAGCCAAGAATGGCCATGATATGGCGGAAATCAACGAAGCCATTCGTAAAGTGACGGAAATGATGAAGGAGCTTGCCCTCGCCGCGAAAGAGCAGGAGTCAGGCATTAGCCAAGTCAGCACAGCTGTTTCTCAAATGGATTCCGCCACGCAAGAAAATGTGTCATTGGTTGAAGAGACCAGCACCGCCTCAGCCTCACTTCAAGATGAAGCTGAACGCTTGGCTGAGTTAGTGATGACCTTCAAACTTAAACGTTTAACAAGCAGTCATACCAACAGTTCCTCTGTTTCCACGCTACAACATACGGTGGCCACTAATCACACTTTGCCACCTCAAAACTTGCAAAGCTCATCGCCAGACTGGGAGACATTTTAACCGCTCCCTCTTGGGCCAGCTAAGCTGGCCTTTTTTCTACACCGAGAAAGTCCTGATCATAAATAGCAATCAGTCAAATGCAAATATCCCTGGAATACGGTAAGTTCATTCGCTCAATGACAATATCTGGTTAAATACTCCCTTTCTTTATGATGGCTAATTATGTCCGCTCCCCCCTCATGGATAACTCGCTTCTCACTGCGCTCACGCTTTATCGCATTAATTGCCGTCCTTGTTTTTGCCACCACGCTACTGCTTGCTTGGGTAGCCTCGCGGGAGACTGCTCGGCAAATGGAAGCCGACATTGGTGATGCGACCTCAGAAGCCGCCTACCAAATGGTGGATAAGCTGGACCGCAGCATGGATGCGCGGGTAAAAGAGGTAAAGCTAATGTTAGGCATCCAGGCGCTCACCAACGATACTCGCACTAACGTGCTGCGAGAGCAGTTAGAACGCTTGCAAGACAATCATAACGTCGTGTCTTGGATAGGCTTCACCGATCCGGAGGGGACTGTTCAAGCGGCCACCGGGGGAATTTTAGAAGGGGTTTCAATCGCCCATCGGCCGGTGTTTATCGAAGGACAGCAGCAGCTTTGGATTGGCGATGTCCACGAGGCCGTGCTATTGGCCCAACTGTTACCCAACCCTAGTGGCGAAGCGCTTAAATTTGTCGATATCGCCACCCCTGTTCATGATCCAAGCGGTGAGTTTCAGGGCGTACTCGCCGTTCATTTAAGCTGGGAATGGGCAGAATATGTACAGGCGTCGATGTTCTCTCCGACGACTCACCAACATGACGCAGAGATATTACTGCTTTCGGCCGATGGCACCGTGCTATTAGGGCCAGAAAATTTTATTGGGCAACCACTGGATAGCCTGCAGCATGTACCCGCTCTTGACGATACAGCGCCACGTTGGGCAATTGAAACCTGGCCTAATGGCGAGCGCTTCGTGACAGGGTATGCCCGCAGTGATGGCTACGAGGATTTTGCTGGTCTGGGCTGGGTTGCCATTAGCCGCAAACCCGTTGCTACTGCCTTTGCCCCTATTGACCGTTTGAAAGCCGCCATTATGGGTATGGGGGTATTACTAGCACTGTTGTTCGCGGTGATCGGCTGGGTGATTGCTTCTCGCATGGTAGCTCCTCTCACACGTCTATCCCATGCAGCAGACCTGATTTACGACGGCGCAGGTGCCGACGCTATTCCCATGGAAAGCGGCTACCCAGAGTTCGAACGCCTTTCAACATCAATGCGGAATATGGTTGGCCGACTGTTGGATCAACATCATACGATTAACCGACTAGAAGATTTAGCTAACACGGATCCACTAACGGGCCTACCTAATCGGGCGTTTCTTAATCAGTACTTATTGCTTGCGATTCCTGAAGCGGAAAGGAACCAGCAAAGCATGGTGGTGATATTCATCGACTTAGATGGCTTCAAACAGGTCAACGATGAGTTGGGCCACCATGCGGGGGATTTACTGCTGATCGAGATAACGCAACGATTAAAAAGCGCGTTGCGCAGTGGAGATGTTGTGGCACGCTTAGGAGGTGATGAGTTTGTGATGGTGCTTAAAACCAAGGATGAATACCTTGAGAAGCTAACCCATGAGATCAGCAGACGCTTACTTACCTCCATCGCTAAGCCGATACCCTTACCTGAAAACAAGCGTGCCCATGTAGGCTGTAGTTTAGGCGCCGCTTGGTGGCCTCACCACGCCCATAGTATAGACACTGTGCTGCAGCTTGCTGATGCGGCGCTTTACACTGCGAAAAACCAAGGCAAGCATCAGCTAGTGATCCACAAGCCGAGCCATTAAGTTCATACTTTGTTCACATCAAATTTGTTCACATCAAAACAGCGCTGCAGTTGCGTTTCAGCGGCGGCGCTGCCCATCGCCGTTAACTTAGCGATATTGCGTTCAGGGATTGCTTCGGTGTCCCCGTAAAAGTCGATGGCGTTTTCGACACTCTCTTCGCGCAGCAGGTGCACCATGGCGTAAGGAGACCGGTTGGTATAATTCGAGGCGTCATCGGGCTCAGCCCCATCGAAGCAGTAATCGGGATGAAACGTGGCTAATTGATAGACACCTTCGTAGCCTTGATCGACCAGGATACTTTCCGCAAGCTCCACAAAATCGAGATAGTGGTCAAAGCTTTTAAACAGCGTTGGGAACACCAGCAGCGTGGTTTCTGTTTCAGGATGCTGGTCCAGCCACTGCACTTCGACCATCAGCTCTTCTAACGCCACTTCGATTTTTTTAGAGCGCACAACTTCCACACGAATGGACTCTCGTTCTAACTCCCGCTGCGCAAACGGGCATATATCCTGCGCCACTATGAAGGTGCGCACCCAGTTCAGCGTTTGCACTACTATTTCGTTATCTGTGTGCATGGCACCCTCTTGAAGATTTGCTTAGCGATAGTCGGCACATTGTGAGCGGCCGTTTACCTAAACGCTACTAGCTA
>NZ_REBQ01000255.1 GCF_007692655.1 Halomonas sp. | reverse complement strand
AGCGTCGCCAATGTTATCAGCAACACACTCATTAAAACGTTTCTGCGTTGGGTGCATGCTTTAAACATTAACGTCACTTTACGATTGGCAAGAACCACTGAGCCAGGATGATGGCATGACGCAAAAGCTAATGTAAAGCATTACCAAATGGCAACGGCTACCTGAACCACCCCGAACACCGCGACTCCCGCCGCCACCGGCCAGCCCAATGAGCGTAGCCGCCACCACACCAACAGCGTGACCGACAAGCCAATAACAGTGGCTAGCCAGGAAATAGCGCTTGGGCTGACGGGTACAGTCGATACGCCCAGCACCGCGGCAATCATCAGCGGGCCGAGAATGCCGAGCCACTGGGGCATGTTATTAAGGCCAGTGTCGCTATTTAATCGGCGCTGCATCCATAAGAACGGCACTACCCGCATCAGCAGAGTGCCCAAGGCTGACGCTACCACGGCGAACCAAAGTGCAGTGCTCATGGGGTGTGCCTCCTGGCTTGAAACTTCACCATATAAAAGCAGATCGCGCCGCAGGCAGCGGCCAGTGGGATTGCCACATTGCTCCAGCCGTAGAGTGTTAACAGCAGGGCCGAGAGGATGGTGACCCCCAGGGCTACCGCCCAGCGTTTGTCAGTAAAGCGCGGTGCCACCATGGTGAGAAACAGCGCGGGGAGGGCGAAGGGCATAATCTCACCCAGCAGCGGCCAACGGGCGGTTAATGTTTCACCGGCGGTAGCACCCACTATGGTGCCTACTATCCATACCCCCCAGGCCAGCAGCGAGGCGCCCAAGAACCAGCCAAACCGCTCAGGGGCAGGCAATTGAGGTAACCGCGTGAGTGCCAGGGCAAATACTTGATCGGTCAAGCCATGCATTAACCAGGGCCAGTGACGGCTACGTGGTAGCAAAGCGGCTAAATTAGGTCCGTAAACCACATGGCGAACATTGATCAGTAGCGTCATTGCGACCACCAGCCAGAGCGGCGAACCCGCCGCCACCATGCCCACAAACAGAAACTGTGAAGCGCCCGCGTAAATCAGTAAAGAGATTGCCGCTGCTTCCCACATGCTAAACCCTGCCTGAGTCGCCACCACGCCAAATGAGAGCGCCACGGGGATGTAGCCTCCTAACAAGGGGATCGCTTCACGCACGCCTTTGAATGTCGAATAGAGGGGGGTGTGGCTGGCAAGCTGATTCATTGCGATTCACCTCCTGCGCCGTAGGTGATCGTCATCATCAATATCGCTTCTGCTGCTTGGGTACGATAGAGGTGGGGCTGATCAGCAGAGAAGGTGATGGTGTCTCCAGGTGTCAGCGGCGTAGTAGCCCCTTCCGGCCCTGCTTCCAGCCAACCACTTATCAGGGTAAGCGATTCCCGGGTACCCGGCGTATGGGCTTCCGCATGGCGAAGAGTATGGGGCGCGCAACGCATCCAATAAGCATCCACCTGAGGGTAGTCTTTGCCCTGATCAATCAAGCGAACCTGCACACCATCTTCACCCAGCGGCACGCTAATCGGCGCTACCAGCGTGCCAAAAGGAACATTGAGCTGCACCGCCAGCCGCCAAATGGTATCCAGCGTCGGGTTGCCGTTGCCTTGCTCAAGGCGGCACAGATTGGACTTGGCGATGCCCGCTCCATTGGCCAACTGCGACAGCGACCAGCCTCGCTCAAGGCGAAGTGTTTGAAGGTGCTGACCTAATGTACTGAGTGAAAGCTTATCCATGACGCGCTGCCCATCGTTCCTTTTATAGAACGTTCTATATAAAGAACGTTAGCCTGTCAACGATTGGCTTATGAGCAGTTGGCTTGTAAATAGCTAATGGCACTCTTTATGCATGGTCATAGAGATGCGTGTGATGAATTTACGTTAGGTGATCTGCTACGAGGAAACGCAATGCGTTCATTGGCAATGCTCAAGCCAGTTAAATCGATTCTTTGGAGCGTCGCACTGCTGCTACTTGGCAACGGCTTGCTGAATACGCTGCTAACGCTGCGTGGCACGGCGGAAGGCTTTTCCAGTGCGGTGTTAGGGATCATTATGTCCGGCTACTTTGTCGGCTTTATCTGTGGCACCTGGGTCAGCGGGCGCTTAATCCGCCGGATGGGGCACATTCGTACCTTTGGTTTTTGCGCCTCAATTTGTGCATCGGTGGCGCTTTTGCACCTTGTGTTTATCAATCCCTGGGTCTGGCTACCTCTGCGCGTTGTCTATGGGCTCTCGTTTATTACCTTAATTACCGTGATTGAGAGTTGGCTGAATAGCCAAGCGGCCGGCCACGAGCGGGGGCGTATTTTTGCCGTCTATATGGTGGTCAACTTGGGGGCTTTAGCGCTGGCCCAGCAGTTGCTGCGACTCTCTTCACCGGAAGAGTTTTTGCTGTTTGTGGTCATCGCTATTTTGATCAGTTGGGCACTGTTACCTATCACGATGACCCGCCGCGTTCAGCCTAAAATCTCTGAACGACCTAAAAGTAGCCTACGAGCACTGCTAGGGTTTGCGCCGCTGGCGGTCGCTTCTGCCGCCTTATCGGGGCTTGCAATGGGCGCGTTCTGGTCGATGACCCCGGTCTATGCTATCCAGTTAGGGTTCGATATTAGCGGCGTTGGGCTCATCATGAGCGCATCGATTGTTGGCGGCGCGCTGCTGCAGATTCCGATCGGGCGCTTCTCCGATAAACATGATCGCCCTAAAGTGCTGATCTGGGTGGTGCTGCTAGCGGCGCTGGTTGCGGCGGCTATGCCTTTTGCGCCCAGTCATGAAATATTAGTAGGGCTCTATTTTATCTGGGGTGGGTTGGCGTTTTCGCTCTACCCATTAGCAGTGGCACAGCTGATTGACCAGCTGCATCCGGATGAGATTGTCTCTGGCTCGGCGGATATGCTGGTGATGCACGGGGCAGGCTGTGCGGTAGCGCCGATTGCTGCCGGTTCGCTGATGACTATAGTGGGTAGCCATGGCCTGCCGATTTATATTGCCTGTGTGTTTACCCTGCTGGGTGTTTACGCCCTTTATCGCCGCCGTCGCGTTAGAGCGCTGGTGACTCGTACCGCTCACTTCGAGCCAATGGTACAAAGTAGTGCAGAGGCTTTGGAAATGATCTTTGATGATACGCAGCGCGATCTATTTGATGACCCAAGTTTTTACGAAGAAGATGAGCGCCGGCGCTTGAACGGCATTGTTAACCCCTCGAACAGTTGATGCCCCCCTTACGCGGGTATTTGCTCAGTTAATAAGCATCGCTGTTTTACAGAACTCTTTTAAAGACCGTTCCCGTACTGTAAAAGCGCCCCTGTCGCGTAAGCGAACAGGGGCGTTGATAAACAATAGGGGATAGCCACTTAGGCTAGCAGATACTGATCAGGCTGCAACGATGTCCAGTGTGGCGGGTAGGGGATTCTGCGGTTTGCGCAGGGGCTCACTGTTATCCGGGGTGGACTCGGTAACACTGCCAAACTCTGCGTATCCGCGCTGTGTGAGTGTCAGCACATCGGGAGACGCGCCCCACTTGAGTGGCATTTCATCAAGCATTTGTTCAGCTTTATCGGCTTGGCCCCAGCGGTTCAACAACTGGGCAATGGCATAATCACACTCGGGAGTATCAAATAACTCATCCTTGATATCTTGAATGGCGATATATAGACCCGCCTGAGAAAGGTCGGTTTGCGTTTCGCTGTGCATGTCACGGCTCCGTGTGAATGCGAATTTAAATAGTACGTTTTGAACAGTACGTGTTGAACAGCGCACCAGTGTGCACGGCTGAGGTTAATATAGCCCCGAGTGAGAAGCAAATGCGAAAAATAACTTATCAAATACTTCGCAAACGGCTACTCCGTGACAGGTCGATGTCGTTGGAGGTAAACCTCTAACTGGTGCTGCTTCCCATCCAAAGGAATGCGTATTGCCCCATGCAGGCAGGTGATCGTAATGCCATCAAGTTCAGTCTTGGGGGCACTGTCGGTCATAATGACATTAACTGCGTAGTGCGTGGCGGCTATGTTAAGCGTTGCACTAAAACCAGGCCAGTGATGGGGAAGGCAAGGGGCAATCACCAGCCACTTACCTTCCCGGCGAATACCTAATATTCCTTCAACACCTGCGCGGTACATCCAGCCTGCAGAGCCGGTGTACCATGTCCAGCCGCCGCGTCCTGTGTGAGGTGCAACAGAGTAAACATCCGCCGCTACAACGTAAGGTTCGACGTGGTAGCGGGCAGCCTCCGCAGCAGTGCGCGCATGGTTAATGGGGTTGAGCAGCGAAAACAGCTTATGCGCCTTGCCGCCTTCGCCTAGCTTTGCAAACGCCAATATAGCCCACATGGAAGCATGGCTATATTGACCTCCGTTTTCGCGCATGCCCGGTGGGTAGCCGCCAATATAGCCGGGGTCGCGTTCGGGCTGATCGAAGGGAGGCCAAAACAGCAGCGCGAGCTGCTGGTTGTGTCGGATCAGGTTGTGTTCAAGGGAGTGCATGGCAAGCGCTGCTCGGCGAGGTGTCGCCGCACCGGAAAGCACCGCCCAAGTTTGGGCGATCGAATCAATCTGACAGGCATCGCTATCCTTGCTACCTAGCCAGCTGCCGTCATCGAAGGTCGCGCGCCGGTACCATTGGCCGTCCCAGCCACTGCTTTCAAGCGCAGTACGCAATGCGATGGCGTGCACGCGCCAACGCATTGCACGTGATACAGCTTGGCTAGCTAATGGCTCTTTAT
>NZ_REBQ01000056.1 GCF_007692655.1 Halomonas sp. | reverse complement strand
TGTGACCCTTTCCCAAAAAGCCTTTTCGCTACTTCAGTATCCGCTGCCCCACCATGCGCTCTCGCGCCTGACAGGCAAGTTCGCCCAGTGCGATAACCGCTGGGTAAAAGACACCCTGATTAAGGCATTCATCAAACGCTTTAATGTGGATATGAGCCAAGCGTTGGAGCCAGACCCCACCGCTTACGCAACGTTTAACGACTTCTTCACCCGTGCGCTAAAAGCCGATGCGCGCCCACTCGGTGAGGGCATCCTTAGCCCCGCCGATGGCGTGTTATCCCAGCACGGGCGTTTGCAGGCAGGACAGCTGGTGCAGGCCAAAGGCCACACCTACTCCGCGCAAACCTTACTTGGCGGCGATACCACTCTGGCAGAAGAGTTTCTCGGCGGCAGCTTTGCCACGGTTTACCTCTCGCCAAGAGACTACCACCGGGTGCATATGCCGGTAACCGGCACGCTCAGGGAAATGATCTACGTACCGGGTCGGCTGTTCTCGGTAAACCAAGCCACCGCCAACTATGTGCCGGGGCTTTTCGCCCGCAACGAGCGCCTTGTGTGTATCTTTGATACCGAACACGGCCCAATGGCCATGGTATTGGTGGGTGCAATGATTGTGGCCGCCATCGAAACCGTCTGGTCAGGGCAAGTGACGCCACTTGCCGGCCACCCCCAGCGCATGCAATTCGGGCAACCCATTGTGCTGGAAAAAGGCGCAGAGATGGGCCGTTTCAAGCTTGGTTCCACCGTGGTGATGTGCTTCGCCAAAGCGGTGGATTTTGCTGATTTCAAACCTGACGCTTACGTACAAATGGGCCAGTCGCTAAGCAGCACTGATATGCCTATACCCGCATAAACGCCACCTGCTCGAAAAATTTTCTAGCAGCGAGGGGTAGCAAAAGCGAGCACGTCTTCCAGGCGTGCTTTGCCTAATACCAACTGAATGAGACGATCAATCCCCAGTGCCACTCCTGCGCCTGAGGGCATGCCGTGCTCAAGCGCAGCTAATAGGCGCTCATCCACATCGACTTCCGGCAATCCCAGTCGACGACGCTCAGCATTGTCTTGAGCGAAGCGCGCGCGCTGCTCGCCTGCATCGGTGAGCTCGTCGTAGCCATTTGCAAGCTCCACACCGTTCAGATAAAGCTCAAAGCGGGAAGCAACCCACTCACCGTCCGTATCCTGATGGCGGCGAGCTAGTGCCGCTTGGCTGGCCGGATAATCGACCACCACGCTTAGCTCAGCCTTTCCCAGTTGAGGCTCGATCACCATACTCATCAACAGATCAAGACAGGTTTCGCGTCCTTCAGCAGCCAAGGCTTTGGCAGGCATTTGTCCACGCTCAGCCGCCAAGGCACGCAGCTTATCCAATGACGTGGTAAACGGATCAACCTCTAAATGGGTATGAAACAGCTCTCGGTAACGGTAATGGGTGACCGGGCCAGGAAAGCTAGGTAGCAATGACATCACCAAGGTAGCGGTTTCATCGATCAGTTTATCCAGCGTAAACTGTGGTCGATACCACTCCAGCATAGTGAACTCGATATTGTGACGACTGCCCACTTCACCATCACGGAAGCTTCTGGCGAGCTGAAAAATAGGGCCACTACCGGCGGCTAGCAACCGCTTCATATGGAACTCAGGCGAGGTTTGCAACCATAGCCGTCGCTGGCCTCTATCGGTACGCGCCAAGGTATGCAGCGAGACCAAATGCACATCCGTGCTACCTCCCTGCCCTAACACGGGTGTTTCCACTTCCAACACGCCACGCTCGGCAAAAAAGGCTCTTACTTTAGCCATTAGCCGCGCACGCGCACGGAGTGTTTCAATCGTCGCAGAAGGTTGCCAATCACTGGCCATAGTAAATCCTTTTAACACCGTCTTTTAAAAATAATGGCCACGTAAAAGGCGTGGCCATTAGATTAATTGAGTGCCATAGCAAGCGATTAGGCGCGGGAGACGTAGTCGCCGCTGCGGGTATCAATTTTCAGCACTTCGCCCTGGTTGATAAACAACGGAACGCGAACAACAGCACCTGATGATAATGTAGCAGGCTTAGAGCCGCCCTGGGCGGTATCGCCTTTCAAGCCGGGGTCTGTTTCCACGACTTCCAACTCAATGAAGTTAGGAGGCGTGACAGAAATGGCCTTATCATTCCAAAGCGTAATGACATAGGGCACCTGCTCTTTCAGCCACTTAATGGTATCGCCAAGCGCTTTTTTCTCTACTGCATACTGCTCAAACGAGCCATCGGTCTTCATGAAGTGCCACATATCTCCATCGTTGTAGAGATACTCCATCTCCAAATCCATGACGTCTGCGCCTTCCAGCGAATCACCAGATTTGAAAGTCTTCTCGCCCACACGGCCGGTCATCAGGTTGCGTAGCTTCACGCGGTTAAACGCCTGCCCCTTGCCCGGCTTGACCAACTCATTCTCAACGATCGAACAGGGATCGCCGTCGAGCATTACTTTCAAACCTGCTTTGAATTCATTGGTAGAATAGTTCGCCATAAATGTCTCTCAATTATCCATTTCAGTTATTTGTTTCAGTATGTGCTGCGCGACGCCATACTTTGCCACTGTCAGCTTGATGATGTGCCAGCAGCGTTGTAAATGGCGCCGTTAAATAAGTGCGCGCATGATAACCCGAAGGAGGGCTTTTTTGCAGGAGAACATCATTATCGCCACTAAGCAGGCATCTGCCCAGGCCTCTCTCTCATGGCAGCAGCAGCTTTCCCAGGCGATCCGCGACCCGATTACCCTTTGTCAGCGGCTCGGTTTAAGCGAACGCTGGTTACCAGGTGCCCAGGCAGGACATCAACTGTTTCAGGTCTGCGTACCTGAAGCTTATCTTGCACGTATTGTACCTAACGCCCCTGATGACCCACTACTTCGGCAAGTACTGCCTCTCAATGAAGAGGATTTAACGCCAAAAGGCTATGTATTAGACCCACTGGACGAAGCCGAACATCAACCTGCCAAAGGGCTTATTCACAAATACGCGGGTCGCGTACTGCTTATTGCAAGCCCCAACTGTGCCATCAACTGCCGCTACTGTTTTAGGCGCCACTTTCCTTATAGCGATAATTCACCTTCCAGGGCTCAGTGGCAGGAAGCGTTAGATTACCTGCGCGCAGATACCTCCATTCACGAAGCAATCCTGTCGGGCGGAGACCCACTGGCTGCCAGTGATCGTCAACTGGCATGGCTGGTGAAACAGCTCGAAAGCATCCCGCACCTAAAACGACTGCGTATTCATACTCGCCTGCCGGTGGTGATCCCCGACCGGGTTGATGATGCCCTACTTGGTTGGCTGGAATCGAGCCGCTTACAGAAAGTCATGGTACTGCATATTAACCACGCCAATGAAATTGACCAAGCAGTGATTGATGCCTGCGCGCGGCTCAAACAGACAGGCGCTACGCTGCTTAACCAAAGTGTGTTGTTACGCGGGGTAAACGACGACGTTACCACCTTAGCAGCGCTGTCGGAACGACTGTTTGAAGCGGGCATTCTGCCTTATTACCTGCATGTGTTAGATCCCGTGCAGGGCGCTGCTCATTTTGACGTGCCCGATGAAGAAGCTCGCGCGCTGGTAGCTCAACTGCGCGACGTATTACCAGGGTTCTTAATGCCACGCCTGGTTCGCGAAGTCCCAGGCGAAGCGAGTAAAACCCCGTTGTAATACTTGCCAAGCAGCCGCAACCTTTAACAAATAGCTAAAAGGTCTTAAAAAAAGAGGTCTTAAACACAGGGGCCCAAAACAGTGCAACAACAACCTCTATCGCACCACAAAAGTGCACAAAGCAGGTTCTAAGACGCGTAACGCAGTAAATGTCACCATGGCCGCTTTTATTTCTGTATGTCAACCGACTGAAATAACTAGTGTTAAACCGAATAGGCCAAGATTTTGCTTTGTACCTAAGTGTTACAAACGGGGTATTGGCTGCAAACGCTGCCACACAATTTAGTTTCCAATAGATCGCTAGGGTTCCGACACCATCAATACACAACCCCCGATGGTGTGGCTGGTCCGAGAGCAATCGACCTAACGTTAAGGCGATAGGTTACACGGCGGGACAAAAGCCCGGGAGGATAAGGTGCAGTGATGCGCCGATGCCCCCGAGTTTTCCCTTAGCCGTTGGAGGCTTTCATGACCCGTGCCAATCGTATCTCCTTAAAAAGCTTTTCGCTCGCTCCCTTATCTGCCGCGCTATTGGCATCAACCCTTGCAATCACTCCTGCACAGGCACAAGAACGCGACGAATTTAGCGTTTGCTGGTCGATTTATGCCGGCTGGATGCCCTGGGCCTATGCCGATGTTGAAGGTATCGTCGATAAGTGGGCCGACGAATACGGCATCAGCATCGATGTGGTGCAGGTCAACGACTACGTCGAATCAATTAATCAGTTTACCTCGGGCAACGTTGACGGCTGCGCCATGACCAATATGGATGCGCTGACGATTCCCGCTGCCAGTGGCGTCGACTCCACCGCGCTGATTATCAACGACTACTCAGACGGCAATGACGGCATTGTACTAAAGGACAGCGATGACCTTGCCGACATCGAAGGCCGCCGGGTCAATCTCGTTCAGTTTAGCGTCTCCCACTACTTTCTTGCCCGCGCTCTTGAAAGCGTTGGCCTAACCGAGCGCGATATCGAGACGGTGAATACCTCCGATGCGGATATCGTGGGTCTGTTTTCCAGTAGAACGACCGAAGCCGTGGCCGCCTGGAACCCTCAGCTAAGCGCCATCGCCGAGATGCCGGATGCCAATGTGGTGTATACCTCAGCGGAAATTCCCGGCGAAATCCTCGACATGATGGTGGTCAATACCCAAACCCTGGCCGATAACCCCGCCCTTGGCCATGCCTTGGTAGGCGCTTGGTATGAAGTGATGGGCTTGGTGGAAGCCGATGATGAAAATGCCCTCACCATTATGGCCGATGCAGCGGGCACCGACCTTGAAGGTTATCGCGCTCAGCTAGAGGCCACCTACCTCTACACCGACCCTGCGGAAGCCATCGAGCTAATGGAGAGTCCCGAACTGCTCGAAACGATGGAGCGGGTCGCCGAGTTCAGCTTTACCCACGGCTTACTTGGCGATATGGCCCCCAATGCGGGCGTCGTCGGCATCGAAACGCCCAGCGGCGTGTTCGGTGATGAGAACAACGTTCAGCTGCGCTTTGACCCAAGCTTTACTCAAGCTTACCTCGACGCTCAGTAATGCGTGTCACGGGAGTGGCCCTGGCCACTCCCCCGTTCTCATCTTCTGTGGGACACCGCCATGAAGCGATTAATTAACCTAACGCCCTCTAGGGGCGGCCGCTGGCTGTTGGGTTTGCTGCCATTTTTGCTACTGGCGATGCTCTATATGAGCCTCTCTAACGCCAGACTTGCAGAAAACCCTAACGACCGCTTGCTCCCCACGCCCTCTACGATGGCTAGCTCTTTTTACCACCTGGCCACCGCCGAGAACGTGCGAACGGGGCAAATTGTGCTGTGGACCGACACCTTTGCAAGCCTGGAGCGGATCCTCATCGGTGTGAGCATTAGTGCCTTGATTGGCTTAGTGGTGGGCATTTTAACCGGCGGGTTACCCATCCTGCGCGCTAAGCTATCTCCCTTGGTCACCGTCGCCTCATTAATACCGCCCATGGCGATACTGCCCATTCTGTTTATTGCCTTTGGCACCGGTGAAGCCGCCAAAATCGCGCTTATTGTCATTGGCGTTACCCCCTTTCTCATTCGCGACCTTCAGGGCCATGCCCTGCGGCTCCCCGACGAACAGCTGATCAAAGCGCAAACCCTGGGCGCCAGCTCCTGGCAGGTGCTGTTAAGGGTACTGCTACCCCAACTTACCCCACGGCTACTAAACGCCACCCGTTTGGCCTTGGGAACCGCCTGGCTGTTTTTGATTGCCGCTGAAGCGATTGCCGCCCAGGAAGGGCTTGGCTACCGCATCTTCCTGGTGCGCCGCTACCTCTCCATGGACGTGATACTGCCCTATGTGGCCTGGATCACCCTGCTGGCGTTTCTGCTTGACCAACTGCTGGCCTGGGTATCGCGGCTGGCCTTCCCCTGGTATCACGCTGGCGAAGGAGATAACTCATGAGCCTGCTAGCGGCTAAACGGTTAGAAAAGCACTACGGCAATCACGTGGTGCTCGAAAATCTTAATTTCAGCGTTGAGCCCGGCGAATTTGTCACCTTGGTGGGCGCCTCGGGCTGCGGCAAAACCACCTTTCTAAAAATGCTGCTGGGTACCGAAGCCACCTCCCGTGGCAGCCTAGCCCTTGACGACAAGCCGATTCCCAATGAACCCGGCCCCGACCGTGGCGTGGTGTTTCAGAAGTACTCGGTTTTCCCCCACCTAACGGTGCTGGGCAACGTCATCATTGCCGATGAGCTAAGCAGCGCCAAGCTACTGGGCAAAAGTTTTGGGGCTGCCAAGCGCCAGGCTATCGAGAAGGCCCGTGCCCGTATCGACGAAGTGGGCCTGAGCCACGCGCTCAAAAAGTACCCCCACGAGCTTTCCGGGGGCATGCAGCAGCGCCTGGCCATTGCTCAAGCGCTGATGATGCGACCACGCATACTGCTGCTGGATGAGCCTTTCGGGGCGCTGGATCCAGGCATTCGCCAAGATATGCATGTGCTAATTAATCGCCTGTGGCAAGAGCAGCAGCTGACCATCTTTATGATTACCCACGACTTAAAAGAGGCCTTCGAGCTGGGTACCCGGCTATGGGTCTTCGATAAGACCCGCCACGACCCACAGGCACCGGAGGCGTATGGCGCCACCATCACCTACGACCTGCCCATCTCCCGAGACCGCCCATCAACAGCACTCCAAGAAGCGCTTAGCCAAGGCGGCTTGAAAACCCACACCCAGGAGACGCTGCTATGACAGACGCTGTTATCAATAGCCAACCCGCTTACTCCACCCATTTACCCGGCGGGCATCACTGGTCGCTGCGCCTGCGCCGCGGCACTACCTTGACCCTGACCGCGCAGCAAGCCGACAGCAATGTGGGGCTTTTATGCTATAACCCGGAAAACCTGCTGGAACGCTTAAATCTGCCGGATACCCTGAAGTGCCAGCACACCTTCAAGCTCACCCAGGGCCACTGCCTTTATTCAGATATGGGGCGTATTTTTGCCTCCATTACCCACGACGACCTGGGCTGGCACGACAGTGTCAGCGGCAACTTGATGCCCCACCATCTGTTAGCCAAAGGCTGGCAGCCAGTCAGCTATCAACAGGGCCGCAATGAGTGGACACGCACCGGCTTCGACGCCTTTTTGGTTGAGCTTGCCAAGTACGGTCTGGGCCGTCGGGATATGGCCGCCAACCTCAACCTCTTCTCCCGCGTTGAGAGCGACGACGACGGCAAGCTGAGCTATGTCTCTGGCCACTGCCAACCAGGTAACAGCGTCACGCTGCGCTTTGAGATGGACACCCTGGTGCTGCTGCACACCTGCCCGCACCCGCTTGACCCCAGCGCGGAGTACCCTCGTCGCGGCGTCGATATTGCCCTCGGCACCGCCGAGCCACCCACGGAAGACGACCCTTGCTACCGTTCACGGCCCGAAAACGCTCGCGGCTTTGCTAATAACCGTCTTTATCACCTTGGCCTATAAGGGGGAACGAACAGCATGATTATTGAAAGCACCCTACGCCCCGCAAACGCCGTCAGCCGCACCACGGTAAACGCGGGTGATCACTACATTGGCACCGTCAAGCGCGGCCAAACCCTGCGCATTCTCGACTTAGAGGGCAACCAGGCCGCCGACACCCTGTTCTTCAGCGCCGACGATACCAGCGAGCGCTACAGCGCCATGGATACGGTTCGCGAGCAAGGCGCGGTTTACCTCACCGCAGGCACCCCGCTGATCTCCAGCGAAGGCCGCACCATGCTGACGATTACCGCCGACACCTGTGGCCGCCACGATACGCTGGGGGGCGCCTGCGCCAGCGAAAGCAACACCGTGCGCTACGACCTTGAAAAGCGCCATATGCACTCCTGCCGGGATAACTGGATGCAGGCCATCGCCAACTATCCAGAGTTCGGCCTGACCAAGCGCGACATCACCCACAACATCAACTTTTTTATGAACGTGCCGGTCACCGCGGATGGCGAATTAACCTTTGCAGACGGCATCTCGGCACCGGGTAAATACGTGGAGATGGTCGCCGAAATGGACGTCATCGTGCTGGTATCCAACTGCCCCCAGCTCAACAACCCCTGCAACGGCTACAACCCAACGCCCATCGAGCTGTTGGTTTGGGAGAGCTAAGTGGTGCAGTGAGAGTTGAGCAGTGACGGGAGAGTTTGGCTGGTCAGAAGCAACACGGAAACGCTGTGAACCCATCCATGGGCGCTCGGCTTTTTCATCCCTGAAAAAGACGTTCCGCTTATGCTCCTGACCAGCCATGGCGCTTCGGTAGCCCTGGAGACGACTCCGGAAGGCCTATTATTCTGCGGGACGACCCGCCTTTGTTTGCAGGCAGTGCCATGTCCATCAATAAAACGTTTAGCAAAGTCCTGATTGCCAATCGCGGTGCCATTGCTGCCCGCATTTTACGCACGCTGAAAGCCCTCAAGATTGGCAGCGTGGTGGTTTACGCCGATGCGGATCGCGACGCCCCCTATGTTCACCAGGCCGATGAGGCCTACTCCCTCGGCGAAGGCGGTGCCAGCGATACCTACCTTAATATCGACAAGCTGATCACCATTGCCAAGCAGAGCGGCGCCCAAGCGGTGCACCCGGGCTACGGCTTCCTTTCCGAAAACACCCGCTTTATCGACGCCTGTGACGCAGCAGGACTGGTGTTCTTAGGCCCCACCACCGAACAAATAAAGCGCTTTGGTTTAAAACACGAAGCCCGCAGCCTGGCTGAGCAAGCCGGTGTGCCGCTGGTGCCAGGGTCAGCGCTACTTGAAAACGTTGGCGAAGCGCTCAAAAACGCCGAGCAGATTGGCTACCCGATAATGCTCAAATCCACCGCCGGTGGTGGCGGCATCGGTATGCAAGTGTGCCACACCCCCGCCGAACTTGAGCGTGCCTTCGACTCGGTCAAAGGCCTGGGCGAGCGCAACTTTGGTGATGGCGGCGTGTTTCTGGAAGCCTATATTGCCCGCGCCCGCCATATTGAGGTGCAGCTGTTTGGCGATGGCCAGGGCAGTGTGGTGGCGCTCGGCGAACGAGACTGCTCCACCCAACGCCGCCACCAAAAAGTGCTCGAAGAGTGCCCGGCCCCTAATCTGCCGGAACATGTTCGCCAGGCGCTGCACGCCACCGCTGTTCAGTTGGGCAAAGCGGTCAATTACCGCAGCGCCGGTACCGTTGAGTTTATTTATGACACCGAGCGCCAGGCGTTCTATTTTCTCGAGGTGAACACCCGGCTCCAGGTCGAGCATGGCGTCACCGAGATGGTGTATGGGATTGATATCGTTGAGTGGATGGTGAAGCTGGGGGCGGGTGAACTGCCCGATCTTGAAGCGCTGACAAAAGATCTCGTGCCTAGCGGACACGCGGTTCAGGCGCGCTTATACGCCGAAGATCCCGCCCACGACTTTCGCCCCAGCGCAGGCCTGCTGACGGAGGTCGATTTTCCCCAGGGTGGTGGCCTACGTATCGACCACGCCATTGAAGCGGGGCTGGAAATCTCAGCCCTTTTCGACCCCATGCTAGCCAAAGTGATGGTTCATGCCGACAGCCGCGACGCTGCCATCGAGCGCTTAGCGGAGACGCTGGATCATGCCAGTGTTTACGGCATTACCACCAACCGCAGCTGGCTTGCCCATGTGCTGCGCGCCGAGCGTTTTCAACGTGCCGACCTGGATACCCACTGGCTTGCCACCCTTGATTGGGCGCCCCCGGTTATAGAAGTGATCACGCCTGGCACCATGACCACGATCCAGGACTACCCCGGCCGCCAGGGGCACTGGGATGTTGGCGTACCGCCCTCGGGGCCTTTTGATGACTGGTCGTTTCGGCTGGGTAATCGTCTGCTCGACAACCCCAGCGATGCCGCTGGGCTTGAAATCACCCTCACCGGCCCGACGCTGCGCTTTCACCGCGCCAGCCAAATCGTGCTGGCAGGTGCCGAGCTGCCTGCCACGCTGGATGGAGAAGCCGTCGCCTTTTGGCAGGTAGTGGATATACCTGCCGGTGCCACCCTAACCCTAGGCAAAGCCGCCGCGGGCGCCCGCGCCTATCTATTGGTGCGGGGCGGTATCGCCTGCCCCCGCTATCTTGGCTCCCGCAGTACCTTTACCCTGGGCCAATTTGGTGGTCATGGCGGTCGCGCACTGCGCAGCGGCGATATGCTCGATTTGCCTCTGCTCACGCCCACCCCGGCGGCCCAGCTGGATAAGGCGCTTATCCCCACCTTTGGCAATAAAAGCGGCGGTAAAACTTGGCAAGTAGCGGTACTTTACGGCCCCCACGGCGCACCAGACTTTTTTACCGATGACGATATACAGCGCTTCTTTGATCACCCGTGGGAAGTGCACTACAACTCCAGCCGTACCGGTGTGCGGCTGATTGGCCCCCGCCCTGAGTGGGCGCGAGCCGACGGTGGTGAGGCGGGCCTGCACCCCTCCAATATCCACGATAACGCCTACGCCTTCGGCACCATCGACTTTACCGGCGATATGCCGGTCATCCTCGGCCCCGATGGCCCATCATTAGGCGGCTTTGTCTGCCCCGCCACCGTGGTGCGCGCCGAGCGTTGGAAGCTGGGGCAGCTGGCAGCGGGTGACAGCATACGCTTTGTGCCGGTGAGCCTGGCCACCGCTCGCGCCCTTGAAGAGCGCCAGCTCGCCCAGCTGGCATCCCTCACCGCAGTGCCCGTCGAAGCGATTCAGCCAGAGCGCGACACGCCTGTCGTTCGCGATGTCCCCGCCGAGCAGGCCGGTGAACGCATCGTCTACCGCCGCGCCGGCGATGATTTCCTGCTGATCGAGTTCGGCGCCATGGAGCTGGATATCGCGCTGCGCTTTCGGGTACACGCCTGGATGCTGTGGCTGCGGGAGCATTCGCTGCCCGGTCTGCGGGAATTAACCCCTGGCATTCGCTCGCTGCAGATTCACTATGAGCCCTTGGAACTGACCCTGGACGAACTGCTCACCCATCTGCAAAGCGCCGAGCAGGCGCTGGTGGATGTGGAGTCGCTGGAAGTCGAGTCTCGTGTGGTACACCTGCCGCTCTCCTGGGATGACCCCGCCTGCCAGGAAGCCATCGACAAATATCAACGCAGCGTGCGCCCGGATGCACCCTGGTGCCCTAGCAACCTGGACTTTATTCGCCGTATCAATGCACTTGAGAGCGAACAGCAGGTGCGCGATATCGTCTTCGATGCCCGCTACCTAGTAATGGGCTTGGGTGATGTTTATCTTGGCGCGCCCGTTGCCACACCGCTTGATCCCCGCCAGCGGCTGGTGACCACCAAGTACAACCCCGCGCG
The DNA here is from genome assembly GCF_007692655.1 of Halomonas sp. Lineage (GTDB taxonomy): Bacteria > Pseudomonadota > Gammaproteobacteria > Pseudomonadales > Halomonadaceae > Vreelandella. The sequence goes on along the minus strand of NZ_REBQ01000056.1, from coordinate 8,721 downwards.
CACCTGGACGGCAGAAAACTCCGTGGGCATTGGCGGCGCTTACCTGTGTGTGTATGGCATGGAAGGCCCCGGCGGCTACCAGTTTGTCGGTCGCACGCTGCAAATGTGGAACCGCTACCGCACCACGGCGCACTTCGAAAACCCCTGGCTGCTGCGCTTTTTTGATCAACTGCGTTTTCATGAAGTTAGCCACGACGAGCTGGAGCAAATTCGCCGCGACTTCCCCCATGGCCGTTACGATTTATCCATTGAAACCGCTCGCTTTCGCTTGGCGGACTACCAGGCCGAAATCGACAAAAATGCCACCGCGATTGAAGCCTTCCGCTCAAAACGTGAAGCCGCCTTCCAGGCGGAAATGGCCGCTTGGCGGGCCAATGGCCAGTTCACCTTTGAAGATCAGGCCCCGGAAACCACCGAAGTCACAGCGCTGGATGACAACGAAATAGGTATCGAAAGCCCCGTCACCGGCAGTCTGTGGAAGTTATTGGTGGAAGAAGGTGATCAGGTAACGGCTGGCCAGCCAGTGGCGCTGGTGGAGTCGATGAAAATGGAAGTTGAGATTACCGCCCACTGCGCTGGCCGCGTTGCTCGGTTACCCCTTTCTGAAGGCGCTTCCATCGCGCCAGGACAGCCACTTGTGGTGCTCACCAGTGAACAGGAGGTAAACGCATGAGCCAGATCACCGCCGATCAGCGCTTAGCTGACTTTCAAGAAATACCCGTTATCGACATTAGCGGTTTACTCCATGGTGATGCAGCTGCGCGCCAAACGGTTGCTGATAGCCTTGGTCGCGCCGCACGGGAAGTAGGTTTCTTTCAAATGGTGGGTCACGGGATTGATCTCCCGCTTCGCGAGGGTTTAATTACCCAAGCCAAACGCTTCTTTGCTCAACCTGAAACAATCAAAATGGAGCGCTACATCGGCCTCTATCACCACCACCGGGGCTATGTTCCTCCCGGTGAAGAGTCGCCAGACCCTAGAAAGCCGGACATGAAAGAGGCGTTTGATCTTGCCTTTGAACTGCCCGGTGACGACCCTGAGGTGTTAGCAGGTACGCCACTCCTCGGCCCCAACCCCTGGCCCGATCTTGAAGGTTTCCGCGAGCCTGTCGCCGCCTACTACGACGCTGCTTACCAAGTGGGCCGCGCACTCATGAGCGGCTTTGCACGAGCGTTAGGTCTTGATGAGCAGCAGCTACTGCGCCACGTCACCAAGCCGCCCAGCCAGCTGCGATTGATCCACTATCCGTATAATCCTGATGCCAAAGATGCCCAAGGCATCGGTGCTCATACCGACTACGAGTGCTTTACTCTGCTGCTACCCACTGCGCCTGGGCTCGAGGTAATGAACGGTGCGGGCGAATGGATTGATGTCCCGTATCAAGAGGATGCATTAGTCGTCAATATTGGCGATATGCTGGAAATTTGGAGCAACGGCGAATTTGTGGCGACGTCCCACCGGGTGCGCAAAGTGAAACAGGAGCGCTACTCCTTCCCGCTATTTTTCGCCTGCGATTACCATACCGAAGTTGCGCCGCTACCCGAATTAGTTGATCGACACGGTAAAGCCCATTACGCACCGCTCAAAGCGGGCGATCATCTTTATGCCCAAACCATCCAAACCTTCCGCTACCTGCGCGAGCGTTTGGCAAAGGGTGAGATTGCGCTTCCCGAAGGTGCTCGGGAAGTGGGCAGCCTTGGCCAGCACGGCAAGCATAAGGAGGGCCCCGAATGAGCGCCTCATTGCCTAGCATACCTCGCGAATTTCGCGGGGGTTGGCAGCGCACACTTTATGCAGAACCTGCCACCCAGCCTTACCAACAGGCCGATAACACCACCCAGGTTGTCTGGCTGCAGGGTGAGCTGTGGCATGCAGATCTACGCCTGCCCGCCAACGGCCCGGATTTTTCCGGCATCTCCGGTTTAGAGGAGTGCGACCGCCGCCAGCTTGAGTGGCTGGCGGGACTCACTGCCTTTGCCGGTATTACCCAAATCGAAGGCGAACGGCACCCCTCGCTATGCACCTGGCACCGTTTTCAAGATCTATGCCCCGGCTTAGAAAAGGATGTAGGGCTACTGCAATGGATTAACGGCACCACCCTGGAAGAGCGACACCCTCACGGCCACTACGTTGAGCACTGGCAGCAGATTTCCACTGAGGCTGCTGAAGAAGAGATTCGCTGCGACGAGCAGGGGCGCCTTCGCTGGCTGCAAATAGGCAATCACGCCATGGCGATTACTCCACGAGCGGTAACGGCCAGCTCAGCTGCCTTATTTGAACCATTAAGTGACTTAACTGGCGACGCCCTGCGCTGGCGCGCCAGCCTCTGCTTCGACTACTTGCAACGCGACCAAGACGGTTGGCAGGTAGTGCTATCCACCCAGCCCTGGCGGGTTGAGGAGACCCTCTAGAAAACATTGATCCAAAAGAGCGCAAAGTGCATACACTTTGCGCTCTTTAGCAGCACTTTTGTTTTAAGCTCAACTTTTGAGCATTTTCAAACAAAAATCAAACCATTGTTTTTAATTATAAAAGTTGCGCGCCCCCTGAATCATGGCCTTCAAAGTGCATACACTTTTAGTCCATCAGTCCTTCCCTTAGGAGTTACCATGAATCGTCGCGACTTCCTTAAAAGCACCTCAACCCTAACCCTGGGCGCTGCTGCACTGCCCTTTCTAAAAGTACTTCCCGCTATGGCCAGCACTAATGAAACGCTGGTCGTCGTGATGGGTAGCACTATTAATAGCCTGGATATTCATCGCAGCGGGACGAATCGCCCGAGCTACCAAATCGCAGTTAATTGCTATGACCGTCTGATGACCTTCGGCACCAAAACCTTGGAAGATGGCTCGTTAAGCTATGACTACGATAATTTAAAGGGTGAGTTAGCCGAATCCTGGGAAGTGTCGGAAGATGGGCGCACATTAACGTTCTATTTACGCGAGGCCACCTTTTGGGATGGACGGCCAGTAACAGCACAGGATGTAAAATGGTCGTTTGATCGTTCGGTCACGCTGGGCGGCTTCCCCACCACCCAAATGGCGGCTGGTTCAACCACAGATCCCGACCAGTTTGAAGCCGTCGACGAACGCACCTTCCGTATTCATTTACCCCACGCCTCTAAGCTTACCCTGCCCAACCTCACGACCCCGATCGCCATCGTGATTAATTCCGAATTAGCGCTTGAGCATGCAACAGACGACGATCCCTGGGCCACCGAGTACCTTCATCGCACACCTGCAGGTTCTGGTGCCTTCCAAGTAGAGCGTTGGGAACCAGGTCAACAGCTGGTTTATCGCCGCAACGCCGAGTGGGCCAGCGGTGAACAGCCTGGTGCAGAGCGCATTATCCTCCGGGAAGTGCCGTCAACATCCACGCGCCGTGCCCTGCTTGAGCGTGGCGATGCCCATATCTCACAGGATGTTCCTACTCGCGATGCCATGGAGCTAGACGCACAAGCGAATGTCAACGTGATCAGCACGCCGATTGAAAACTGCCTGCACGTGCTCTGCCCCAATTTAAATTTTGAGCCCTTCCAGGACGTACGCGTGCGTCAAGCTATCGCCTGGGCTATTCCTTACGACGCCATTATGCAAAATGCCGCCTATGGCCGTGGGGTTCCCATGTGGGGAGGCGATAGCGAGTCGCCTGCTGATATCGCCTGGCCACAGCCGTTCCCCTATAGCAATAACCTGGAGCGCGCTCGGGAGCTAATGGCGGAATCGGATTACCCAGAAGGGTTTGAGGTGCCTCTTTCGTTTGATTTGGGCCAGGCCGATTGGGCCGAACCCGCCGCACTGCTTATCCAGGAAGCGCTTGAACAAATTGGCATTATCGTGACCCTGGATCGTATCCCAGGAGCAAACTGGCGCACCCGCGCACTGGTAGAGAAGCAGCTACCGCTTCACCTTGAGAACTTCGGCGGCTGGCTTAACACGCCCTGCTACTACTTCTTCTGGGCCTATATCGAAGGCAACCTGTTCAACTCTTCCAATTACCATAATGACGAGATTGCCCAACTGGTCGATGAAACCCTCTTCATGGAAATGGACGATCCAGATTACGAACCCAAAATTCGCCGCATGATCGAAATAGCCTTTGAAGATGTGCCGCGTATTCCGCTCTATCAGCCCACGCTTAACGTCGCCATGCAACCCAACATTGCTGGCTACGAATTCTGGTATCACCGCCAGCTCGATAACCGCCCGCTGCGTATCAGTTAAGGAGGTAGCATGGCCATTATGTCACGAACACGCCTGGTTGCTTGGCGGGTGGTTCAAGCGGTACCGGTTTTGATTGGTATTGTGATTGTTTCGTTCTTACTTACCCGGGCGCTGCCCGGGGATCCCGCAGCTTATTTTGCTGGGCCTGCGGCTAATGCCGAGTCGATTCAGCAAGTTCGCGTCAGCATGGGACTAGATCGCCCGCTACCGCTTCAGTTTATTAGCTATGTCCAGGATCTCTTGAGGGGTAACCTGGGTACCGCAATCTCTACTGGCCAACCGGTAATACACGAGCTAACCACACGCTTGCCTGCCTCACTGGAACTCACCGGCTTTGCGCTGCTCTTTTCCATGGCCATTGCCTTACCGCTGGGCATTCTGGCCGCCACCCGCCCCAATACTTGGGTGGATCATCTGTGTCGTGCTGTGGTCACCGCCGGGGTATCACTACCTACTTTTTTCACCGGCCTGGCGCTTATATACGTATTTTATTATCTGCTTGGCTGGGCGCCTTCACCCATGGGGCGGCTGGATTTTTTATATTTTTCACCGCCCAAAGTAACCGGCTTTTATGTGATTGATGCGCTGATAGATAGAGACTTAGCAACCGCCCGTGCCGCCTTATCACAACTTCTGCTGCCCGCTATTACGCTTGGCCTATTTACGCTCGCCCCCATCGCAAGGATGACCCGCGCCGCTATGCTACAAACGCTGGAGAGTGAGTTCATTCGTACCGCTCGCGCTGCCGGATTACCCCGCCGACGGGTGCTCTTCACATACGCCCTACGTAACGCCATCCTCCCTGTCATCACCACACTAGGCATGGTCTTCTCTTTTGCCCTAGGTGCTAACGTATTGGTAGAGCAGGTTTTTTCGTGGCCCGGCATTGGCTCCTATGCTGTCGAAGCCTTGGTCGTCTCGGATTACGCCTCAGTACAAGGGTTTGTACTCACCATGGCGCTACTTTTCGTCACCCTCAACTTATTTATTGATGTGGTCTACACCCTCGTTGACCCACGTTTAAGTGCGGAGGAGTAAGCAATGTCCACATTAACCTCCAACCCGACCTCAAATGAGGGTGCATTGCGGCGATTTATACGTCACTTGCTTTATGTCATGACTGACAACCCCGTCACGGCTATCGCTTTTATCCTGTTTCTTCTTATGATAATTGCTGCTTTATTCGGGCCATGGTTAGTTCCTTACAACCCCCTTGCAACAGACTCTAGTAGCACGTTACAAGCCCCCTCTTGGCAGCACTGGTTCGGCACAGACCACCTGGGGCGTGATGTTTTCTCACGAGTAGTGGTTGCGACCCGCCTTGACTTGATGATTGCGGTTACTGCCGTGGCGATTGCCTTCATTGTGGGCTCAGCCTTAGGCGCAATTGCAGGTTTTTACGGTGGTTGGGCTGACCGCATTACCGGAAGACTGATGGACACCATCATGGCCTTCCCACTGTTCGTCCTGGCCATGGGCATTGTCGCAGCAGCGGGCAATACCATTGAGAATATCATCTACGCCACGGCGATTATCAACCTGCCCTTTTATGCCCGCATGGCACGCACCGAAGTTGCTGTGCGTCGTCAGGCCGGCTACGTTCAAGCTGCCCGGCTATCAGGCAACCGGGACTGGCGCATTTTGGCGTTTCAAATATTCCCCAATTCACTCCCCCCCATGATGGTGCAAATCTCGCTCAATATGGGCTGGGCGATTCTGAACGCAGCGGGGCTCTCTTTTATTGGCTTAGGCGTCAGTCCGCCGACTCCAGAGTGGGGCATCATGGTCGCGGAAGGTGCTAACTACATCGTTTCAGGGCATTGGTGGCTCGCACTCTTTCCTGGCATGGCGCTTATGCTAGCGGTTTTTACGTTCAATTTGTTAGGCGACGGACTGCGCGATCTGGTTGATCCGCTACGGCGTACCTAAGGAGCATACTGTGGCTATTCCGCTGCTTGATATTCGTGATTTAACGGTTGAGTTCGCTACCCGCAATGGCACCGTCACGGCGGTCAAAAAAGTTGATATCCGTATTAATAAGGGCGAGACATTGGGCATCGTCGGCGAGTCTGGCTCTGGCAAATCTGTCACTTCCTACGCCCTGCTGCGCATTCTTGATCGTGCAGGCCGCATCGCTGACGGCAGCATTGTGTTTGGTGGCGTTGACGTAGGTGGCGCTGACGAACGCACCATGAGCGAGCTGCGCGGGCGCGAAATGTCGATGATCTTTCAGAACCCTCGCGCGGCCCTAAACCCAATCCGTGCCGTGGGCCGACAGATTGAAGATGTGATGATTCAGCACGGCCTGGCCACGCGGGGAAATGCTCGTGGCAAAGCCATCAAGATGCTCGAAGCCGTACGGATTCGTGAACCTGAACAGCGCTACCACGCCTACCCCTTTGAGCTATCCGGCGGTATGTGCCAACGCATTGTGATTGCCATTGCGCTGGCCTGCCGCCCTCAACTGCTTATCGCTGACGAGCCCACCACCGGGCTTGATGTAACGACCCAAAAAGCAGTCATGGACCTGATCGTCGAACTAGCTGCCGAACGACAGATGGCAACTCTGCTGATTACCCATGATTTGGGTTTGGCGGCCAGCTATTGCGACCGAATTGTGGTGATGGAGAAAGGCGAAATCGTTGAGGCCGCGACGGTAGATGAACTGTTTGCCAACCCGCAACATCCCTATACCCAACGCTTGATGCGTGCCACGCCCAGGCTCGACTCCCAGGTAGCCGACCTGTTGCCCGTCGATGATAAACGACGCGCCAGCACAGAACGTCAACCACTTGGCCCACCACTGCTTGAGGTAGACGCGCTGGTTAAAGCCTTTGGCAGCACTAAGGTGTCGGATACAGTTAAAGCGGTGGACAATCTAAGCTTTACCCTTCATGAAGGCGAAAGTCTCGGCTTGGTGGGTGAAAGCGGCTGCGGCAAGTCAACCACCTCAGCAATGATCATGCGCCTACTAGATCCTACCAGCGGCGCTTTAACGTTTGCTGGCACCGATATTGCTGCTATCAGCGCAAAGCAATTTGCTCACCATCCCCTTCGCAGCAAACTACAAATGGTGTTTCAGGATCCAACGGATAGCCTAAACCCACGCTGGAGCGCTCGGCGCTCTATAGAAGATCCATTGCGCAGGCTTACCCACGTTAACCGTCAGGAGCTTAACTCTCGTGTATCCCTACTGGCTGAACGCGTCGGGCTCCCCTTACATCTTTTAGACCGTTTCCCCCATCAGCTTTCCGGCGGTCAAAAGGCACGAGTGGGTATTGCGCGAGCTATTGCACTTGAGCCTCGACTGCTGATTCTTGATGAGCCCACCGCAGCGCTGGATGTCTCCGTTCAAGCGGTAGTGTTAAACCTTTTGGCGAGCCTGCGTGAACAGCTCAATATGAGTTATTTATTTATCAGTCACGACCTCAATGTCGTACGCTTACTCTGTGATCGTGTCATGGTGATGCAGGCGGGCCAAATCGTTGAAGAAGGCCCCACCGATAAGCTCTTGAGCGAACCTAGCCACCAGTACACAAGAGCACTTCTGGCTGCCATTCCTCACCCGCCTGCTCACGCAAATCCTAATAACATTAGTGTGGCCACTTTATGAAGAACCTCCCTGCTTTGAGCACCGCTAAGTTACGTGAGGGCACCACCGTCGATGGCATGCTAAGTATCCTCGCAGATGAGATTATCAGCGGTGAGATCGCGCCAGGCACCAAGTTGGATGCTCGGGTAATTGCTGAGCGCTTCTCTGTGTCCCGCACGCCGGTACGTGAGATGTTTGGGCATCTTTCTGCGATGGGGCTCGTCGAGAAACGACCCAACCGTGGTGTAACGGTGGCTAATATTACCGACGAGTTGCTGATGGCAATGTACGAAGCCATGTCCGAACTGGAAGCAGCATGCGCACGTTTATGCGCTTTAAGAATGACACTTGAAGAACGTCAGGCACTCCAGCGCTCCCACAAAGATGCCTTGCGGCTAGTGCGCGACGGCACTACCAGTGACTACGAAGCCTTCAACCATGACTTCCATACCCGACTTTATGAAGGTAGCCACAGTCCCTACCTGCGGGATTTAGCGCTAGCAACTCGAAGCCGTTTAAAGCCTTTTAGGAAAGCGCAATTTCGCATGCCCCAACGCCCTAGCCTTTCTTGGCAAGAGCACGACGCGATTGTTGCTGCAATCATGGAAGGCGATGCCGAGGCTGCCGCACGCGCTACTCGTTCGCATGTTATGCAAGTCAGTATTAGCACTCAGCACTACGTTGACGAGCACAGAATTTGAAAACTCTGAATTTGAAAACGCCCCCAAGCAAGGAAGACACGATGCGCCACTCACTTACCATCGAATCACTACACACCGCCTACCAGCACGGTGAACTCACCCCTGCTGCGTTAATCGACGGTCTGCTGGAACAAGCGGAAAGCCACGGCCAAGAACCCGCCTGGATCACCCGCTTGACGCGTGAACAGCTGGAACCTTACTTGCA
>NZ_REBQ01000055.1 GCF_007692655.1 Halomonas sp. | reverse complement strand
GCATAAGTTTTATTTGAGGACAGCCATCTTTCTGGCATCTTTACTCATTTACTCATTTACTCATTTACTCAAATACTCAATCCATAGCTCACGGGTGATGCTTGATATTGTCCGGCTCTCATCCGCCGCGCGCGACTTGATGCGCCGATAGAGCGAATCCTCTATCTCAGCGTTTAAGCGGCGCTTCTTTTCATCTGTTTCGGTCACATCATGCAAAAGCTTTGACTTTATGCCATCGCGCTGGGTAGGTCGTTTGCTTGATAGGGCCATTATACTTTCTCCACATCGATCAAAGTGAGGATTTCATCTGTCAGAGCGTTCATTTCGGCTAAGGCATCCAGGTTCTTGCTATCGAAAACTGTGCCGCCTTCACTTGCCGTCTGAGGATAGACCTGTCGTTGCGTGATGTGGGTGGTAAACACTCCCAAACCTTGTTCTGCGAGCGCGGTGACAATCTCATCGCCAAGACGTGTCCCGGAGATTGCTCGGCTGATGATGAAGCGGGCCACAGGCTTGCCATCTGTCACCTCCTGGCGAGCCTTTATAAACTCAACCAGATCAGACGTGGCCCATAGATCGTATGGGCTTGGCGTTACCGGGATGAACACAAAATCTGTAATTTTGATACTCGCCGCAATCATGTCCTCCAACTTGGCAGCGCCATCGACGACGACAAAATCGTAGGCAGCGGCAATATCCGGAAGGCTTTTGACGTTATTTGCGCGATCCAGAGCGACAAGGGGCAGGGGGTTTCCTTCGTTAGCCGCATGCCAGTCTCGGGCACTACCTTGTAGATCTGAATCGACGATCAGAACTTTGTAGCCGCGCTCGTGCAGTGAACGCGCAAGGTTCGTGGTGATGGTCGTCTTTCCGGAACCTCCCTTAGGATTTAGCATCGAGATAATGGGCACGTTGGTCACCTTGAGTATTTGAGTATTTGAGTATTTGAGTATTTGAGTAAACACTCAATTACTCAAATACTCAAGTATGTCTTGCATATAATGGGCTCCTTGAACTAAGCCACAGGGCGAACATGCCTAAATTTTGTACTTCTACATATGTGTGCAGACCATAAACTCAACCTAAGCGGGTAATATATATATATTATATCCCCCTTAACACGAATACTGTGCTTTTTAGGACACGTCCACACTGCGACATATTTGATAATGCTCGATAAAAACTCACAAAAATATAATTCAACGATGTGTTCGATATCCAACCGGTATTGAAGGTTTTTGATTCAGCATCTGAGTCAGTTTTATTGAAGGTCAGGAACTATAAGATGAAAAATTCTTCCACCATCACCAAAAGACACTCTCGCATCCTGCGCGGTGGCCGACTTGCCAAGACAGCACGCGGCGTCGTTAGCTTTGCGCCGCTTGTGGTCGCAAGCGGCATCATTATTAGCGCTGGCAGCGCGCAGGCTGCTAATGAGTGTGGGGTGCTGGATGTTTCGGGGCCAACTACACTGACATGTCCAGCGGGAAGCTATCCGAGTGGAGTAAAATATTCCCCCGATAGCGATTTCACTACAACACTCATTCTAAATGATGAAAATATCAAAATGGGTTCCGAAACCGTGCTTGTGGATTTGAGAAGAGCAAGTCCAGCTACAAATCCAAGTACCAATACCGGTGATATAATCATCATCGCCAACAGCTTTGACGAGCTGATCTCAGAGGGGGACATTGGTAGAGGCTTTTGGGTGTTGAACCAAGGGCCTGCTGGCGATGTCAGTATCACTGTGGGTCCGAACGCCGGAAGAGTGCAAACGAACGGTTTTCAAGCATATGGCGCATTGGCTGACATTGGCACAGGTACCGGTAATGCAACTGTGAGTTGGTGGGCAGGCGATTTTAAATCCTTTGGGCAAGAATCAGGTTTGGTCTATGCGTTTACGCGAGGGTCTGGTGCAACTCATGCTGAAATGAATGGGGGGACTGCTGAGGTGCTCGGGTCTGGTGAAGGAAGGATCGTGCGCGGTAATCTTGATAGAGACGTATTTGGATCAACGGGCGTTTACTCTTTCATATCAAACCAATCTAACAGTTCAAATGCAACAGCCTCGCTTACCGGTGGAAGCCTAACCATCTTGGGTAAAAACTCATTTGGCGTGCGTGCAAGAACGTCAGGCCTCGGGTCTGCCATAACAACAATGAGTGGCGGCTCCATTATCATGAGTGGCGATGGCGCTCAGGGCCTTCGCTCTCAGATTACCAACACAAACAGCACCGAAGCGACCATAGTCACAATGTCGTCTGGCACAGTTTCAACTGGCGGCAATTCTTCCATTGGGGCACTTTCAATCAACGCGGGTTTCGGGAATGCAAGGGTGTCGGTGTCAGCTGACTCTGTTATTACTGCCAGCGGCCCAGATTCTATTGGCGTAGCAACGAGTGGAATGGGATATGAAGTTCTTGTTGATGACGCTGCAAGTGTAGCTGCTAATCTTGATTCCGGCGCAGGTATATTTACGCCCTCTCAACTGGGCAGCACCGGGACGATTACTGTCAGCTCGACAGCGCGTGTAAGTGGCGCGCAGAGTATTATTGATGGTGCAGGTGATGCAGTTATAAGGATTGAGGATAATGCAACTGTCACAGGCGATATTCTGCTCCAAGGCGGCAGTGACAGGCTGACTATCGCGGATAATGCTAACATCAAAGGTGTTGACATACTTGACGGTGGTGTTGGGGAGTTAGCCGCAATTACACCCCAGGGCGAGACCAATAATGAATCTGACGTTATCCTAGAGCAGCCCTTGCCAGCTGATGTTGATGTTCTGACCTTTGATAGATGGGTCGGCGATATTGACGGTAGCCAGATGGTGAATTGGGAAGAGGTTTTCATCACCAACAATGGTGATGTGACCTTTACGGACAACAGAGCCCCCGGTACGGGTTTGGCCAATGGTGATATGCTTAACGGCTTGCTGTTTCAGGTCGACCCCGGATCATTCGCCCGCTTTTCTGAGAGCTTTGAGATTGCTGGTAACGTCAACAATTTCGGCACGCTGGACCTATCTACGCCTAACGGGACACCGGACACGATCCTAACGATCGCTGGGGACTATGAAGCAGCTTCTAACCTGTTTTTGGACGTCACTCTGAACGAAGGTGGTTCTAACACCATTGCAGATCAGGTGATAATCGGCGGCAACGTGGTCGGTGTGACAACTGTCAATGTCAACAATACAGGCGGCTCAGGCGCGTCGACAGATTTGAACAACAACGGGATGGTTGATCCTGGTGAAGGCATTCTGATTGTTCAGGTAGGCGGAGCGACACCACTGGACTCCAATGCTGCGGGAGTGTCATTCGCCAATCACTTTGTGCTGGGCGGCAATAACACTTTTGTATCCCCACTGTCAGGCCGCACAAACATAGCGGCCGGAGCTTTCGCGTATGACATTTATGCTATCGGCAGCGATGTTACTGAGACCGGCAGCACCGATTACGTTCTGGCAAGCATGGAAATTCCTCTACCGCCAGAGCCACCGGAGCCGCCGGAGCCACCGGAGCCGCCAGAGCCACCGCAGCCGCCAGAGCCACCGCAGCCACCGGAGCCGCCAGAGCCGCCAGAGCCTGGGCCGGGCACGTCTCCTCAGGTCTTTCAACCAGCAGCGCCTGTCTACGAAGCTTTGCCATCTGCTCTACTGGATTTGACGCGTGTCAGCACACTCGCGCAGCGCATTGAGGGGCGCCAAATGCTGGTTGGTTCAGTCGATTCTGAGCATCCGGTTGGTGTGTGGTTGCGGGTCGAAGGGCAGCGTGGCGATACAACACCAAAAAGTTCGACCACCGGCCTGTCATATGACCAGTCGGCATGGCGACTTCAGGGTGGGGTAGACATGTCGGCTTACCATGGAGACCGTGGAAGTTGGGTTGCAGGGGTCAATTTTTTCACCGGCAAAAGTTCTGTCGATGTGACCTCTAGCTTTGGGAATGGTGATATTTCGACGGATGCACATGGCCTTGGCCTGACCGGGACATGGTATGGCAATCAAGGTTTCTATACTGACATCCAGTTGCAATATACCCGCTTCAGAAGCCGCCTGTCCTCAGATGTGTTTGGCCTGTTGGCCTCGAAAGTTAAGGGGGATGGCCGCCTTGCCTCAATCGAAATGGGCCAGGCGTTTACGCTCGAGAACGGGGTAACGCTCACACCACAGGCTCAGCTGAGTTGGTCCAAGGTGACGTTCGATTCCTTCACAGGACCTAACGCAGAAACCGTATCCATCGGGGAAGCTGATAGCCTTAAGACGCGCCTTGGATTGGCGGCGGAACGGTCCTGGGATTTTGAGAACGGCGAACAGGCCCGTCTCTACGGGATAGCCAATGTCATCTATGAGGCGCGTGGCAAAACCAGCGTCATAGTTGATGGCACCAAGCTTACCACGTCAGCACCCGAATGGGTTGGCGAGATCGGCCTTGGTGGGTCTTATGACTGGAACACCTCAAGCGGAGGGACAACCTCTCTCTATGGCGAAGTCACTGCGTCTCGCGAACTGTCAGGCGGGAAGTTGCGGGGGCTTGCGGGTACAATCGGGCTCCGCGCAAGATGGTGATCTTGTGAAAATCGCCTGTAACTTCCTCGCAGGCGTATCGCTGATGCGCCTGCGGCCCTACTCAAAACCATAAGGCTGCGGTTACGTTTTTATGTGAACTTGTTATACGATATGCTCATGCGCTTTGCTCTGAAATTGAGGCTGACGGCAGTGAGCATGACAGATGCAGGCATGTGGGTGGCCTATAGG
>NZ_REBQ01000163.1 GCF_007692655.1 Halomonas sp. | reverse complement strand
AGCGGGATCATCCCCAGCATGGTGGTGAGCGCGGCCATCGTTACCGGTCGCACCCGGCTGACGGCGGCACGCACCACCGCATGGTAACGGTCTTGGTGCAACGGTAGTTGAACGTTGATCTCCTCCACCAGCACAATGGCATTTTTGATTACCATGCCGATCAAGCTCAGCGTGCCCAGCAGCGCCATAAACGAAAACGGCAGGCCGGTGAGCAGCAGTGCGCCCACCACACCTACAATAGTCAGCGGTACCAGCGACCAAATCGCTAGCGGCTGGCGGAAGTTGTTAAACAGCACCACGGTAATAATAAACATCATCGCCAACCCCAGTGGCAGCGAGGCAAATAGCCCGCTCTGGGCCTCGCTAGAGGTTTCGTGCTCACCGCCCCACTCCAATCGGTAGCCCGCCGGTAGCGTCATGGCCTCTATCCGCGGACGGATCTCGTCGAATACACTCGCCGCCGTTAGGTCGCTTAGCGGATCCGGCTCGCCATACACCGCCAACATGCGCTCGCGGTTGCGGCGCATAATCAATGGATCCGCCACCCGAGTGGTGACATCGCTCATCACTTGGTCGGCGGTGATATAGCGCCCTTGCTCGTCGCTCCACACATTCAGCGAACCAAAGTTATCCACATCGTGGCGCTGCCCGGGGATCGCCCGTGCCACAATGGGAATCAAGTTACTGCCGTCGCGATAAACTCCTACTTGGCTACCACTGGTGCTTAGCGCCAGCGTGCTGGCCAAGTCCTCCCGGGTAACCCCCAATCGCCGCGCGGTGTCCTCAAGGAAAACCGGCTCGATGGTTTGCACCCGGTTACGCCAGCTGGTGCGCACACTGGTCATATAGGGCGTATCGCGGAACATCGCTTCGACCTGATCGCCCAACCGACGCAGTACCTCCGGATCGCTGCCATAAAGCCGCGCCTCTAGCTTGGCTTTGGGTGCCGGGCCCACTTCCAGCGGGGCGATTTTAAAGTCGATATCGCTATGGTCACGCTCCAGCACCCTTTCAACCTCGGCCATACGCTGGCGCTGAACGGCTTTACTGTCTGTTTCGACAATCAGTTGGGCGTAACTTGCGTAGCGATCTTCCGGTGCATAGGTGAGTGTAAAACGCTGCGCCCCGCCCCCCACGGTGGTGGTTAGATGGCGAACGCCCTCCATCGCCATCACGCTGTCTTCCAGCGCGCTAACACGGCGCTGGGTCTCAAGGATATCGGTACCTTCCGGCGTCCGGTAATCGACAAAAAAGAGGGGCGTGTTAGAGGCTGGGAAGAAGGCATTTTTAACCGAGCCAAAGCCCACCAAGGCAGCGGCCAAGACGGCCACCATCAGCGCAAGGGTCAGCCAGCGCCAACGAATACCAGCAATAATAACGCGACCCACCGAGCGATAAACCACGCCCTTATAGGGATCCTCCTGCCCATCACCGGGGGCAACGTTGCGGAAAAACAGTTTGAAGTAGAATGGGGTGAGGGTCAGTGCGGTGATCCAGCTCAACAGCAGCGAGTAGAGCAGTACGTAAAACAGCGAGCCGACAAACTCGCCGGTGGTATCGGGCGACAGGCCAATGGGGGCGAAAGCGGCAATCGCGATCAGCGTTGCCGCCAGTAAAGGCCAAGCGTTTTGGCGAACCACCTGGTGCGCTGAATCGCGAATAGTGCTGCCGCGCTTTAGCCCTATCAGCATGCCTTCGGTCACCACAATGGCGTTATCTACCAGCATACCGAGGGCAATAATCAACGCGCCGAGGGAGATTTTCTCCAACTGGAGCCCATGGATGCGCATCAGCATAAAGGTGCCGACAATGGTGATCAGCAGAATAAAGCCCATCAGCAGCCCGCTGCGCCAGCCCATAAACAGCATCAGCACCACGATCACAATGGCCACCGCCTGGATCAGGCTGACCAGAAAGCCCGATACCGCCTCATCCACCACCTCGGGTTGGTTATAAACGATGTTAAGCTCCATCCCCAGCGGTGTGCGTGCTTCTAGCTCCGCGAGACGCCGCTGTAGCCGCTCGCCCACTTCGACGACGTTAACCCCGCTTTCAAACGAGACACCCAACGAGATCGCTGGCCGCCCCATATCGCGGTATAGCAGTTGAGGCTGCTCCGTTAACCCCCGGCTCACCTCTGCAATATCGCTCAACCGCACTAGCTCACCGTCTCCCTCACTGATGATAAGCGCGCGCAGATCCTCAATATTGGCGGCACTGCCGGTTGGTGTGATGCGAAAGCGGCGGCCATCCTGCTTGAGATGGCCTGAATCCGCCACTGCATTTTGGGTATCCAGCAGCTGCTGCAGACGAGTCAGCGGAATATTTAGCGCCCGCATGCGCTCCCTATCGACCTCGATATAGATGCGCTCTTCATGCTCGCCGCTTAGCGACACCTTGGCGACGCCCTTGACCAGGGCGAGTTCGCGCTTGAGAAAATCGGCATGATCCGCCAGATCAGGCATGCTGTAGCCATCACCGGTCAGGTTAACCATTAGGCCAAACACATCGCCAAAATCGTCATTCACTCGGGACTGGCTAGCCCCTGGCGGCAGTGCGGCCTGGGCATCTTGTACTTTACGGCGCAGAGAGTCCCATAACTGCTGCAACTCATCGTTCTGAACCGTGCTTTCAAGCTCAACGGTGATCTGGGAGAGGCCATCGGAACTCACCGAGCTTATCCGCTTGATCGAGGGCATCTCTTGAATTGACTCCTCCAGCGTCGCGGTGACCTCCTGCTCGACCTCTTCGGGCGTCGCACCAGGGTACTGTGTGGTAATCAGCGCATTGCGAATGGTGAACTCGGGAAACTCCAGTTGGCCCATGCCTAAAAACGACAGCGCGCCGCCCGCCAGCAGAACCACGGTCATTAAATAACTGGCCGCTCGATGGCGTAGAAAGTAGTCAACCATATTAAAGCCCCTGCTCTTTTTCCCACGGGGTAACCTTGGTATCCGCGGTTAAACGGTGGGCACCGGCGGCCACGACGCGATCACCCGCCGCTAAATCACCACTGATCTCAAGCCCACCGGAGGTTAATCGCCCCACCTCCACCGCCACCGCTTCAACGTTTTCCGGCTCGACAAATCGCCATACCAGGCCCCGGCTGGGGTCGTCGCCCGCGTAGCTCACTGCGTCAGCGGGCAGCAGCCATAGCGGCGAACTATCCTCGGCCTGCAACAAGCTCAAATCCAACCGTACATTGGCACTCATACCATCCAGAAGAGTGATATCGTCGGGTTGGGGGAGCGTCAGTTTGACTTCATAAGCCAGACTCTGCGCGCTGGCTTGGGTGGTATAAGAGGCTAATTGAGCCAGATAGGGCTTATCGCTGTTACCAAAGCGAACCTCATAGGCCAGCTCCTGACCAAAAGGTGCGCCATTGCTGCGCGG
The DNA here is from genome assembly GCF_007692655.1 of Halomonas sp. GTDB lineage: Bacteria > Pseudomonadota > Gammaproteobacteria > Pseudomonadales > Halomonadaceae > Vreelandella. The sequence continues at coordinate 1,366 of NZ_REBQ01000163.1, read as the reverse complement.
TATGCGCTGCACAATCTGCTCGGGCAGATGAAAGACCACATCTAACTGCCCTGGCTGCTGGATCACCGCAACGGTTTCCTGCACCTGAACAATCTGCCGGTTATCCACCGGCACTTGGGCAATCACCCCATCGTAAGGGGCGCGCAACTGGGTATGGCTGAGCTGCTCTTGGGCCTGTTCAAAGATTGACCGTGCCGCCCGCGCCTCGCTTGCAGCTTCATCAAACTGTGCTCGACTGACCGCCCCGCGCTCCAGCGTATAGCGCATTCGCTCTAACGTTGCCTCGGCTAATTCCAAGCGCGAGCGGGCACTGCTCAGTTCGCTTTGGGCGTTGCGATCATCAATACGCGCAACCACCTCACCTTCCGTTACCCGCTGCCCCGGGCTGACATTAAGCTCCAGCAGCTCCCCTGCCATCCGAAATGACAAGTTGCTGCGAGTGGAAGCTTCCACTCGTGCAGGGAACTGTCGCAGTGCCGTGGCATTCGCCGCTTCAAGTGTCACTAATTTGACCGGCCGGGCCGGCGTCTCTAGCTGCGTCTGAGGCTGCTCACACCCCATCAGCATGAGTAGAGCCATCACAATAGGCAGTGAACGAACGAAAGTAGCGGGCACGGTAGGCTCCTTGATGACGGCGGGTACTCTTTTTCAACCTGACGTTTGAAACAAATTGTCGTAGTGTATACATTTCACTGACATTCATGAATGTCAGTGAAATGTATAATAAGCATCCCTCAGCGACTTTGCTATTAATCAATGCGAAAATAACGATAATTCTGTTAATAGGAGCCGCTATGTCTCGTCGCAAGACCGATGCCGAACGTACCCGAAAAGCCATTCTGGACGCGGCAGAGACCACCTTCCTAGCCCAAGGCGTTTCGCGTACTACGCTAGCGCATATTGCCCAGGCAGCGGGGGTGACGCGGGGAGCTATTTATTGGCACTTTGAAGACAAAGCAGCGCTGTTTGACGCGCTGCTTGAGCGGGTACGTATTCCGCTGGATGAAATCGTCGATGATGCCATCGAGCGACTCAGCGCGACGCCGGTGAACTGCTTACGCGACATTGCTAAACGTTTGTTAGCCGCCATGTGTCACGACCTGCCTCTGCAACGGGCAGTCACCATCGTGCTGCACCGCTGCGAGAAGCTTGAAGATGATCACCCGCGCATCAGTATGATCACTCGCCTTTCAGACCACGCTGAGGCACGGGTTGAACAGTTATTTGAACAGGCTAAAACACTGGGCCACTTGCGCGCTGACCTCACCCCTACCAGCGCGCGCCGCCAGTTCCATGGTTTTTTGATTGGCGTCTGCTTTGACTGGTTGCAAGAGCCCCATAAATACCCGTTAGCAGATGAGTGCGA
>NZ_REBQ01000095.1 GCF_007692655.1 Halomonas sp. | reverse complement strand
GTAGATGTAGAGGCGCTAGGAGTCGATACAGGAGAAGAAGGCGCTTTAGCCGCCACTGGCTTTTCAGCGGTGTATGCCGCAGCTTTCGATTTCGCTAGCGCCTCAGCTCTTTCAGCTTTATCCGCTCTGCGTTTAGCAACCTTGGCCGATGCTGAACGTTTAAACTCAGATAGCACCCTGGAAGGACCAGGATGCTCTTGACGTTCTAACTTTGGTTTATTACCAAGTCCACTATAGTCCGCGGGTTTAACAACTCGGGCGCCACCATTGGGAAGTTCCCAATTGATCTCCGCTGCTTTAGCAGCTTCATCAGGATCATCCATCTGATTAGCAGAGAGATCCTCATTCGCCTGATCAAGACGGGGTACACGACGCTGCCGTTGAAGTCTTCGCACACCATCAATAACGATGAGCGAAACCAACGCCAGCCCTAAAATAATTAGCCACTCTCTTAATTCCATGTCGAACGTTCCATGGTCATCTTGCCGTTTGCTAAGGCACCATGCCTGAATATGGGTAACTGCTATTTAATAAGTACTTGCCACCAGCATAGCGCGATTACTATGAAAATGGCGAATTTTTGCTGTTAATTACGCTATTTTCGCACGCCAGGAGCATTTTGGCACTCTTCTAACACTATTTTTACTAACACCGCTTAAGGCTAAACTCCGACCTTAACTTCAAACAAAAGTGCCATGGGCGTTTGATCTAACCTTTATACACAGCTTTATAAAGGAATTTTACAAGCAAGCAAAGCCGTTTTGAATGCTGAAAATTGACTTAGCTGTTTCAGCTATTACTGCGCTAAACATGCGACTCCCCATCTCTTGGGTTATCCATCTATAAGCTGCTTAACGTCCATACACTCAATATTAATATGGGTAATATAGTTAAGTTGAGCGCTTAAAGAAATTTTTTTACGCATTTAGCATAATGTTTATCGCCAGATGATTAAAAAAACCGCTGTTTAAAGTTACAGCTTTGTCCAGAATTCTTCCGCCGTGGCACTTAGCTGGGCAACTGGCCGATGAAGATGGATTTGCAGCGGGATCTCCCAGCTTTCATCCAGAGCAGGCACCAAGCGACCATCACTAATCTCTTGCTCTGCAAGGCTTTTTGGCAGCCAAGCCACCCCTTTACCTTCTAACGCCATGGACATCAACACAGCGGCCAAGTGGCTACTGAACGTTGGTTTAAGCGACAAAACCCCTGCGTTACCGGCTAAATGATGCGCCACGATACGGCCTAGGCCTGATGCTTCAGTATAAGCCAAATAAGGCAGTTGATTAGACGCAACATCTTGGCGCGCTGCACGGCTAATCAACGCAATCAGGGTATCTTCGCCGACTTGTTTGCTCAGAAAGTGCTCAGGAATCAGCAGTGAAGGCACGGCTGGATGGCGATGACATAGCAGAAACGGCACCTCGCCATGGACTAGCAGCTGTTCGCAGCCCGTCATGCTGTCGGAGTGGAGGCGAATAGCTTCAATAGGCGCGCCGTTATCGACTTGGCGAATCCAGCGTGGGAAAAACGTGAATGAGAGCGAGTGAGTCGCGGCAAAGGGGAGCGTTTTGGCCGCATTACCAGCCACTTCCTGCGCCTCAGTCCGCAGTCGGTAGAGGCGACTGGTTGCCTCAAACGAACTGGTTAGGATATGCCTGCCCGCGTCTGTCAGCGTGGTGCCTTGGGGCGTACGAACAAACAGAGTGACCCCCATCCAACGCTCAAGCGAGCGTATCCTGCGGCTAAACGCGGGCTGGGTGATATGGCGCGCCTCTGCTGCTCGCACGAAACTGCCGTGCTCTGCCAGTGCAATGAAATCCTCGAGCCAAACAAGCTCCATGGGGCAATGCCTTTTCAGCATGGGGTGGCCAAGTAATAGCATTGGTTAAGCGAGATTGCCATGCTTATTGTGATGCTCTATTACATAAAGGAGCACACCATGCGTATCGTTGAAATTCGTGAGAAAACCGTCTCGATTGCCTCGCCCATTGCCAATGCTTATATCGACTTCTCAAAGATGACCTGTTCGGTGGTCGCGGTGATCACCGATGTGGTACGCGATGGTAAACCTGTGATTGGCTACGGGTTTAACTCCAATGGCCGCTATGGGCAAGGCGCGCTAATGCGCGACCGCTTCCTTGACCGGATCAGCGAGGCGGACCCAGAAAGCCTTATCGACCAAGAACATAACAACCTCGATCCTTTTGCAATCTGGAAAACCCTGATGACCAACGAGAAGCCCGGCGGTCATGGCGAACGCTCGGTCGCGGTAGGCACAATCGACATGGCTGTTTGGGATGCCGTGGCAAAAATCGAAGGCAAGCCGCTCTACCAGCTTCTGGCTGACCGGTACCGTAATGGACAGGCTGACGACAAAGTCTGGGTGTATGCTGCAGGCGGTTACTACTACCCTGGCAAGGATCACAGCAAGCTACAAGATGAAATGCGCAGCTACTTAGATCGCGGTTATAACGTGGTCAAAATGAAGATTGGCGCCGCGCCATTAGAAGAAGATTTACGCCGTATTGAAGCCGTTATCAAGGTCGTTGGGGATGGCAGCCGTTTAGCCGTTGATGCCAATGGGCGCTTTGATCAAGCCACCGCCATTGCCTATGCCGAAGCGCTAAAGCCCTACAACCTGTTTTGGTACGAAGAAGCAGGCGACCCTCTCGACTACGCGCTGCAGGCGGAGCTTGCCAACCACTATGAGTTGCCCATGGCGACGGGGGAAAATCTGTTCTCGCACCAGGACGCGCGCAATTTGCTACGCCACGGTGGCATGCGGCCCGACCGCGACTACGTGCAGTTTGACTGCGCACTCTCCTACGGCCTGGTTGAGTACATGCGCACGCTAAAGGTAATGGATGAGTTGGGCTGGTCATCGCGCCGCGTGGTCCCCCACGGCGGACATCAAATGTCGTTGAATATCGCTGCGGGTTTGCACTTGGGCGGCAACGAGTCGTATCCCGATGTCTTCCAGCCCTTTGGTGGCTTTGCGGATGGTATTCAGGTTGAAAATGGTTATGTGGCGCTACCCGATATTCCAGGCGTGGGCTTTGAAGCCAAGTCTAAACTGTATGCTGTGATGCGCGAACTTGGTGAAGGTTAAGGGTGAAGGCGCTTAATCAACCAGCGCCGCTGCCTCTTCGATCCCCACCGACACCATGCGTGACACACCGGGCTCCTGCATGGTGACCCCCATCAAGCGCTCGGCGGCTTCCATGGCAATTTTATTGTGGGTGATGTAAATAAACTGCACGTTTTCAGACATCTCCTTCACCAGCCTTGCATAGCGGCCTACGTTGGCATCATCCAATGGGGCATCCACCTCATCCAGCATACAGAACGGTGCCGGATTGAGCTGAAAAATGGCGAATACCAGTGACAATGCCGTGAGCGCTTTTTCACCGCCGGAGAGCAGGTGAATGGTGCTGTTCTTCTTACCCGGCGGGCGGGCCATGATCGCCACGCCGGTTTCCAACAGATCGTCGCCGGTGAGCGTTAGCCATGCCGCACCGCCGCCGAAAACCCGCGGAAATAGCGCTTGCAGGCCGGTATTCACCTGATCAAAGGTCTCGCGGAAACGCACGCGGGTCTCTTGGTCGATACGCTTAATCGCCCGCTCAAGGGTTTCCAGCGCCTCTGTCAGCTCAGCGTGCTGGGCTTCTAAATAGTTACGCCGTTCGGCCTGCTGATCGTACTCTTCGATCGCCGCCAGGTTAATCGCGCCTAACCGGCGGATCTTGTCCGTGGTGCTTTCCAACCGCTCTTGCCAACGGGTTTCACTGGCCTCCGGGGGCAGCTGCTCGGCAAGGGTCTCAACGTTGTGACCAAGCTCAGCCAACTGCTCATCCTGGGTAGCGGCTTTTAGCGCCAGCGCCTGTACGTCCATCCGCCGCTGCTGTAGCTGTTCGCGACTCTGCTCCAGGTTGCGTTCGTGCTGCTGACGAGCAAGCTCATCATTACGCAACTGTTCCGCCAGCGCCTGGGCCTGTTGGCGAGTAGCGTTCAAACGCCCTTCCTGTTGCTCGCGCTGGTGAAGCAACTCTTCAAGCTCTTCCCCCGCTAGCTCGTCGGGCTCAACGAGCATTTCCCGTGACTCTTCCAGCTCAGCAATGCGTAGCGTTAAACGCTCTTCAATATCACCACTGCGCGACTGATGAGAGCGCAGGCTTTCGCGTTCGGCGCTCAGGCGCTCGCGTTCAAGGGCTAAGGCCTGCTGCTGCGCTTTGAGCGGTGCGTGCTGCTGGGTGAGCTGGTCACGCTGCTCGCGCTGGCGAGCGCGCTGCTCCGCGCTGCTTTCCCGGGCTTCGGCGCTACTTTCTAGCTGCTCCATCGCCACATGCCAGCGAGCGCGCTGTTCATCTAATGTGAGCGCTAACTCCGCTTCATCTTCCTGCAGTTGGGCAAGCTCTTCATCCAGTTCCGTGGCGCGGCTCTCTAAATGCTCCAAACGCTGAGCCAGACTACGCTCTTTTACCGCCAGCTGCTGAAGGGTCGCCGCGTGGGCCCGCTCCTGCTCGGCCTGCTGCTCCCGAGCTTGCTCCAAGGTATTAATGGATTCATCGGCAGCCTCACAGCGCTCTTCTGCCAGGGCCAGCGCGTCTTCTTGTTCCTCGCACTGGGCAGTTAGTTCAGCGTAGCGACGACGTGTTAGTAGCAGACCATCAATGCCCTCGCCGTTGGCCTGCTGGTGCAACCAGCCACGCCCACGCCAAACACCATCACGACTCACCACGCTCTCACCCGGTGCCAGATGGGGCACCAACTGCTCGGCCTTTTCGGCTGTTTGCGTATAGTGAATACTTGCTAACCACTCACCTAGCGCCCCGGCACCTGTTATTAATTGGTCCAGACGCTGTCCTGAGGAGGAGGTGGCAGGCGAGGTGCGGTCAATCAAACGCCAATCTGCCGCTAAGGCCTCCGGCAAGGCGGCTAGCTGCTGACTAGCGACCAGACGAGCGTTAAGCCACGGCGCCAACAGCCAGGAAGTAAGCGCTTCCCAACCGGGTTCAACCTGTAGCGCCTCACCAAGTTGAGGCGCTTGGCCCAGGCCATACGCATCTAAACGGGCACCGATATCAGGATCATGGTCTACCAGGGCTGCGTCTATTAATGCTTTAAGCGACGCCAGCTCGCCCTGACGCTGACTAAGTTCAGAGCGCTGCTGATCTCGCGCCTGGGTCGCCTGCTGGTGGGCCGCTTTGGCATCGCTATAGCGCTGCTGCCACTGTTCGCGTTCGGCTTGAAAGCCATCTACCTGCTGCTGCGCATCCGCTAACTGCGCCTGGCACAAGGCGTGCTCTTCTCTCAGTGCGGTGAGATCGGCGACCTCTCCCCGTTGCTGGCGGCGACGCTGATTTTCGGCTTGCAACCGCTGAATACGCTGCTCAAGATCGCGCAGTTGATCCTGACTACGTTCAGCATCGCGGCTGGCATCTCGCCAGCGGTTTTCAGCATCGGCCCACTGCTGCTCGGCGGCCTCCAGCGCAGGCGAGGCATCGGCCAGGGATTGCTCAAGGCGCTCCAACTGCTCTTCCAACGCCTCGTGTTCGGGCTGCAGGTCATCAAAGCGCTCATCAATGGCGGTTAGCCGCGTGTGATCACCTTCGCTGACACGGCGCTGCTCATCTAACTCTCGGCGCGCCGTGGCGATATCGCTCGCAAGCTGCGCTTCCCGGCTACGCCGGTGAGCCTGATCCTGTTCTAAACGGGCTATGCGCGTCGTGGTTTCATAGAACTGCTGCTGATGACGGTCCAGCACTTCGGCTAGTTCGTCGTGCTGCTCCCGGGCCTGTTCAAGACGGGTCTCGCACTGACGCACGCCAAAAACGTCTTTTTCGACGGCAATTTCCAGCTCACGAACGCGGCTTTCCTGATGGGACTGCTCAGCACGCAACGTCCGGCCACGGAGCAGCGCAAGCTCGCCTTTAAGACGATACTCCTGCTGCTTTAACTCCTGGTAGCGTTTGGCGGCTTCGGCCTGTCGCTTAAGACGATCCAACTGCTTATCCAGCTCTTCGCGGATGTCATCGAGGCGTTCCAGGTTCTCCTGGGTGCGCCGCATGCGGTTCTCGGTCTCTCGACGGCGCTCTTTGTACTTGGAAATACCTGCGGCTTCTTCCAGCGTTGAGCGAAGGTCATCCGGGCGGGCTTCAATGAGCCGTGAGATCATGCCCTGGCCGATAATCGCGTAGGAGCGCGGTCCTAAACCGGTGCCCATGAACAGATCGGCGATATCGCGACGACGACACTTCTGGCCGTTAAAGAAGTAGTTGGACTGGCCATCCCGCGTGACTAATCGCCGAACGGCAATTTCAGCGTATTGGGCATAAATGCCCCCCATGCTGCCATCACGGTTATCGAACTTGAGTTCAATGGATGCCTGACTGATCGGTTTACGGCCGGTGGAGCCGTTAAAAATAACGTCAGCCATCGACTCGCCCCGCAGGGTTTTCGCTGAGGACTCCCCCATCACCCAGCGCACGGCGTCAATAATATTGGATTTACCGCAGCCGTTAGGACCTACAATGGCCGTCATATTGCCATCGAAAGGCACGGTCACCGGGTCGACAAAAGACTTAAAGCCTACTAGGCGTATCGAGCTTAAGCGCATACCGGTGCCGCGCCCTGTTTTTCCCAAGATCGTTTATCTACAAACAGGGTGCCTAACAATAGCTTGTCCAAAGACAGCTTGTCCAAAGACAGGCTGTCTAGAGACATGCTGCCCAAAGGTCGATGATCAACAGCCTGGTTAGTGAGAGACATGGCTATTCAAAAACACGATTAATCACCACTTCATACGCCTCATCTTCAACGATTGGCCCTACGCTAACGCCGTCTAAATCACCAAACAAATCACCCGGCTGGGGCGTCGCTTGACCAGAGGGCGATACGCGTACCATTAAGCGCGCATGCTGCACCTGGGAGATTTGCGCTTCCGGTGACATGGCCACGCTGTTATCCAACACCACGGTCATCGGCAACTCGGAAACCAATGCTTGCACAACGGCCAGGGGCGGCAGTTCACCCTCGATATCACGAGCAGTAATAAACACCGTATCGTCATCACTAACCCGCTCGGCGAGCGCGTCGTCCAACGACACCGTTACCCGGACGCCGGTGCTCTCAGCAGCTTCTACGGCAGCCTCTTCAGGTGCTACGCCCATCCGCTCCTGGGCCACACGGATACCCTCACGTAACGACGCAGAGGTATTGGCATCCTCAATATTCGCTAAGGCGCGACGCCAGCGATCGATGGCTTGCTCATAATCACCGTTATCAAAGGCGTGAATACCTAGCATCCCCAGCACCGTTGGTTGGCGAGGATCTTGCTCCAAGGTTTCGTCCACCAGCATCTGAACGTCTTCGGTGAGTTCACGCCCGGCAACAAAGAAACGAATTTGCGCGAGCTGTGCCAGCAACGGCGCGATGCGCCCTTCGATGTCAATTAAGCGCTCAAGAGCATCAATCGCTTGATCCGTTTGTCCGATTTCGCGGTATAGCGGGAACAGCGTGCTCCACACATTAGGATTGTTGGGCTGGCGAGCAGCCTGCTCTTCCATACGCTCAATGTACATCGCCAGCGAACTATCCGGGTCGTTCTGCACCTCTTGGCGCACGGCCAGCAGCGTCAGGTCGCCTTCGGCACCCTCTTGCTGGTACCAAAGCACGCTGATCACCACGACGCCGATCATAATAAACGGCACGACAAGCCGACCAGAGTTTGCAGTTTTCAGCGGTCGACGCACGGTGACTTCCGTGTCTTCCAACAAACTGCGCTCAAGTTCCAGACGGTCTTCATCAAAGCGGGTAGCATCAATATCGCCGCGGTCACGAGCCGCTTCCAAGGAGGCTAAACGGCGCTTAAAAATCGCCACGTTTTGCTCAGCTGACGTGTCGTTCGCCTCAAAGTCGCGCAGTTGATCGTGCAACTTGTCCGCGTTGCGAAGAGGCATTATCAGTATCCACAGCGCGGGGAGTAATAAAACAGCAATGGCAATCCAGAGCAGCGTCATGAAGACCTCTCGCGGTTGATTAAGGCATCTAAACGAGCACGCTCTTCGGCACTCAGTGCTTTAGCAGAGGCATTACGACGGGCACGAACCATCATGACAACCACCAGGGTGCCTAATAGAACCAGCGCAATCGGCAACCCCCAGAGCAGATAGGTCCGGTTCTCTAAACGGGGGTTGTAGAGAATGTAGTCACCAAACCGTCGCACCATATGGTCAATAATTTCGATATCTGACTGGCCATCTTGTAAAAGTAAGTACACACGATCACGCATGTCGGCGGAAATAGGCGCATCAGAGTCATCAATGGCTTGATTTTCACACAGCGGGCAGCGCATTGAGGCGGTCAGATCCCGGTAGCGCTTCTCCATAACCGGGTCATCAAACTCACGGACTTCAATGCCCCCCGCCATCGCATCGACGGTGAACATGAGGATTAGAATCGCTGCGAACGAACGAATTAACGCCATTTTTCCACCTCCGGCAAAATCCGATCACGAACGTCTTCAGGCGATACGTAGCCTTTATGGTGGTAGCGAATCACGCCATCGGCATCCACCAGAAAGGTTTCTGGGGCACCATAAACGCCCAGATCAAAGCCAAGTTCGCCGTCTGGATCAAAAATATTGGTTTCAAACGGGTCGCCAAATTCGCTGAGAAACTGCATGCCTTTCTCGCGGGTATCCCGGTAGTTAACGCCCACCATGCGAATACCTTGATCGGCCAACCCAAGCAACTGTGGCATTTCTTGCTTACAGGCCGGGCACCATTCACCCCAAACGTTGACCAGCGTCATCTCACCCTTGAACAACGACTGGTCCACACGCTGATTTTCATCGCGCAGGGTGGTGGCCTCAAAGGCTGGAAACTCACGCGCCATGAGGGCTGAATCACGTTTTGAGGGGTCCAGTGACAAGCCTTGATAAAAAATTAGTGCCAAGCCTATAAAGCCCACCGGCAGCAGTAACAGTAACAGGCGTCGCGTCATACGGTGACCTCCTGCGTTGCTGGGGGTTTCGCAGCCACCTTAGCGGTGTCCCGAGCGACCGATGTACGGCGGTAGCGTTTATCGAGCACTGCCAAAATACCGCCAAAGGCCATGAGTAGACCTCCCAACCATAGCCAACGGACAAACGGCTTGTATTGAACCCGCATTGCCCAGCTACCATCGCCAAGGTCTTCGCCCATGGCAACGTAAAGGTCGCGGAAGAACCCGGGTCGCAGGGCGACTTGGGTCATCGGCATGCCGGTGGCTATATAGAGGCGTTTTTCCGGGCGCATGGTAAAGCTGCGGCCAGTGTCGCCACGCTGAACTTCAATAATCGACGTATCCGCCAGGAAGTTAGGCCCACGACGATCAATCAGCTCAGTCATGGTGAACTGGTAGCCCGCCACTTCTACCGTGGTGCCTGGTGACATGCGCACGTTGCGTTCAATATTGTAATTGGAAACCACCGCGACGCCGACAATGGTAACGGCGACTCCCACGTGGCCCAATACCATGCCCCAATAAGCCAAGGAGAGTTTACGCAGACCGGCAATAAACGAGCTGGCGTGGCGGGTTTTATCAAACAGATCGCGCACGATAGGCAGTACCACCCATAGCGCAGAGACAATGCCCAAAGAGACCCAAAGATTCCATTCACCGCGATATAACAGCGGCATCAATATACCTAGCACCAGCGCAGCCGCTCCGGATAGCCAGAGCTTGCGCAAAAGTTCACGCCCTTCCATGCCTTTCCAGCGGGCGACAGAACCCAGCCCCATGAAGACACACATCATGACGGTGAGCGGCACAAACAGCGCATTGAAGTAAGGCGGACCCACACTGATTTTACCCAGGCCCAAGGAGTCCAGAATCAGCGGGTAGACGGTTCCCAGCAGCACAGTGACCGTCATAATCACCAGGAAGACATTATTGACCAGCAGCAGCGCATCTCGAGAAAGCCAGTTAAAACCGACTTTATGACTCACCCGCGGGGCGCGCAGGGCAAACACCAGCAGCGACAGCGTCACGGTGATGGCGAGCAGCATCAGAATAAAGAAGCCGCGGGAAGGGTCATTCGCAAAGGCGTGCACCGACGTAAGTACCCCCGAGCGAACCAGGAAAGTACCCATTAGCGACAGTGAGAAGGTCGAGATAGCCAGCAGCACGGTCCAGCTTTTAAACGAACCGCGTTTCTCAGTCACCGCTAGTGAGTGCACCAGCGCGGTCCCCGTCAGCCAAGGCAGCAGCGATGCGTTTTCAACCGGATCCCAGAACCACCAGCCGCCCCAGCCAAGCTCGTAATAGGCCCACCAGCTGCCCAGCGCAATGCCGACGGTTAAGAACGCCCAGGCAAGATTGGTCCAGGGGCGCGCCCAGCGGGTCCAGGCGGCGTCTAAACGCCCGCCCAACAACGCTGCAATCGCAAACGCGAAGACCACCGAAAAACCGACGTAGCCCATGTAAAGCATAGGCGGATGCACAATCAACCCGAAGTCTTGAAGCAGTGGGTTAAGGTCGGCACCGTCTTGGGGCATATCAGGCAATAGCCGCTCAAACGGGTTAGAGGTAAACAGAATAAACAGTAAAAAACCCACGCAGACCATGCCCATAACGCCCATGACCCGGGCGACCATGTCGCGAGGCAAATTACTAGAAAACGCCCCTGCTGCGCACCCCCAGCCTGCGAGCATCAAACTCCACAGCAGCACTGAACCTTCATGGTTGCCCCACACTGCACTGAACTTGTAGTACCAGGGCAACAGCGAATTTGAGTTATTGGCAACGTTCGCCACGCTAAAATCGTCCAGCATGTAACTGGTCGTCAAACAGGCGTAAGCGATGGCGACAAACAGGAACTGCCCTGCTGCCATGGGGCGACCGTAGGCCATCCATAGAGGACGGCGTGTGGCAGCACCGGCAAGGGGCATTACCGACTGAACTATCGCCATAAGAAGCGCCACAATAAGAGCAAAGTGGCCGATTTCAGGAATCATTTTGATAAACATGTGCGCTCCGAACTAGCACTGGCGGTGAGGCAAGCCGATTAACCGATATGACTTAATATTCGTTGGCTTGCGGCACACCTTCTGCCTCAAGGCGTTTCCCCACTTCAGCGGCCTTGGCCTGAAAGTCGGCAGGCGAATAACCCGCTTCTTTCAATGCCTGTGCCACTTCAGGAGGCATATAGTTCTCATCGTGACGGGCAAGGACTTTATCAGCATACATACGGCCATCCGCCTGAAGCTCTCCCACCACGACCACTCCTTGGCCTTCACGGAACAGATCCGGCAGAATCCCGCTGTAGTAAACCTCCAAGTCATCTACGTAATCGGTCACGGTAAACGCCACGTCTAAACTATCCGGGTCACGAAGAACCGACCCCTCTTTAACCATGCCACCCGCACGGATCTGGCGTTCCAAGGGAGCGTCACCCTGAGCAATCTGTACCGGGCTGAAAAACAGGTTAATGTTAGCGCGCAACGCGTAAAGCGTAAGCCCCACGGCCACTGCGGTTAATGAAACCAACCCTAGGATGACAAAGAGTTTCTGTTTACGTTTAGGCGTCATCGCGCATTCCCCCTTTAACTGAATTAAACCGGGCAGCGTTGGGCGGTACCTGCGACGCGCCTGCCGAACGGGCTCTTTCCCGCCGCACTCGGCGCTTTACGCCATTAAGCAACTGACGGTGCTCTGCACGGGCATGCCAAACAATGGTGACCAACAACAGCGCAGTGATGCCCCAGGCAGACCACACGTAGGGTGCATGGCCACCCATGGCCAAAAATTGGGATATTGAGTCAAATGCCATTAGCGAGTCTCCTCTACCCGGCCTTTGACCAGATCGTGCACCCAACGTTTGTTAGCTTCACGGCGCAAAATTTCACTGCGCGTACGCATCAACGTCAAGGCGATAAAAAAACTGTAAAAACCAAGCACCATAATCGCTAATGGCAGCCACATTTCGATAGGCATTGTGGGGCGCGAGGTTAACGTAAAGGTGGCGGGCTGATGCAGGGTGTACCACCAGTCTACCGAATACTTAATAATCGGAATGTTGATAACCCCCACCATCGCCAGCACTGAGGCTGCCCGGGAGGCACTGTCACGGCTGGTAAAAGCTCCCCGTAGGGCAATCACACCCAGGTACAGAAAAAGCAAAATCAGCATGGAGGTAAGTCGCGCATCCCACATCCACCAGGTACCCCAGGTAGGCACTCCCCAAACCGCACCGGAGAATAGCGCCACAAAGGTCATTGCTGCGCCCAACGGGGCCATGACCGCTGCGGCCATATCGGCAACCTTTATTTTCCAGACCATAAACACCAGGCCCGATACCGCCATAGAGATAAAAATCGACTGCGCTAAAAAGGCGGCCGGCACATGCACGTAGATAATTCGGAAACTGTTGCCCTGCTGATAATCCGCAGGGGCAAACGCCAGCCCCCACAGTGACCCGGTAACTAACAGCAGCGCCGCCGCGGCCCAAAACCAAGGCTGCAATTTAGCACTGATGCCATAGAACCACTTGGGTGATCCCAGCTTATGTATAAAGGCCCACATAGCGAGTCCTATCCTCAACCGTTAATGCTGATACGCAGCGATGCCGCAATCGCCCACGGCGCCAACACCAGCGCGATGGCGAGCAGCGCGCCTAAAATTGCCAAGTGGGCAGACACACCGTCGCCCAAAATAGCGGCCTGTACCGCACCTGCGCCAAAAATCAATACCGGGATATACAGTGGCAATACCAGTAATGAGAGCAAGACCCCCCCGCGTGCCAATCCCACTGTTAACGCCGCACCGATGGCACCAATCAAGCTTAAACTCGCCGTACCCAAAGCAAGCGACAACGCCAGCACCGCGTAGCTACCTGCAGGCAGTGCCAACATGATACCCAATAGCGGCGCCATTAATGCCAGCGGTAACCCTGTCAGCAGCCAATGCACAGCCACTTTTGCCAACCCCAACGCGGCTAATGGTTGCGGTGCCAGTAGCAGTTGCTCAAGACTGCCATCATCATAATCACTGCGAAAAAGGCTGTCTAAAGAGAGCAGCGCCGCTAATAAGGCAGCTACCCACAACAACCCCGGCGCGATAATCGCCAGGAGCTGCGGATCAGGCGAAATTGCGATCGGAAACAGAGTGATCACCAGGGCAAAAAACACGAGCGGATTAAGCACTTCACCACGATGTCTCAGCAATAAGGTCAAATCACGCATCAACGTGGCCTTAACTGCGATCATCATCCCACCCTGATGCTCGATCATCGGCATTGCCGAAGCCTGAGGGTGGGTATCTGAAGACGCCACCTGCGAAGAGCAATGCCCTTGGGTTTCCTGCAAACCTGTCTCCTGCGCTTTTATCTCCGGCAACCCTGTTCTCCTCCTAGGCCAGCACTATCCGTCTCAGCAACGGGGAAGCGGTTAACTCATGGTGAGTCGTCACCAATACGCAGCCTCCCCCTTGAGCATGAGCAATAAGCTGGTTTTCCAGGGCGGCAACGCCCTCACGGTCAATGGCGGTAAAGGGTTCGTCCAGCACCCATAATGCGCGTTGCGTTAGGGTTAACCGGGCAAGTGCTACGCGACGCTGCTGACCTGCTGAAAGCTGCCCAGTGGGCACATCTTCAAAACCTGCCAGGCCAACATTTTCTAACGCTATCAGGCGGCGCTCTTCGCTGCCTTCTTGGCTGCTTTTTTCACCACTAAGCGCCTGATACCAAGATAAATTTTCTAAAGGAGACAGGCCTGCCTTAATACCTGGGGCGTGTCCTAAATAAAGCAAATTGGCAAGAAAGTGCTCACGCACCTCACGCATTGCCACGCCATTCCAAAACAGCTCGCCTTGGTAGTCGCTAAGCTGCCCAGAGAGAATTTTAAGCAGCGTGGTTTTACCGCTACCGTTTGGCCCTTCGATACGCACGATTTCACCGCTGCGTATATCGAGGTCTAGCCCCTGAAATAACCAGCGATCATCACGCTCACAGGCTAGTTGTCGGGCTTCTAGACACAGGCTCAAGAGACTCTCCAGGCACGTTGATTTCGGGTCGAACTCTACACGGAAAGGCTCTTTCTCGCCACTCAGACGATGCGGCGCTGAGTCGCAGCGTGATCTCAGTCAAATTGTTCTAAGACCAAATACTCCTGGAACTGTATGCAAAAACAGGCCTATACTACCAACCACTGTATGAAAAAACATGCAATCGCACTCTAATTAAGAGCGACATGAAGGGTAGCAATGGTCAACGTCTGTTAAAGGCCAGCCCCGCAAGGAATACGCCTAAGGAGCGGGCACAGCACTGGAGATCTCCATAATGACGATATCGATGGCAGCACCCACCGCACCGCTTAATTCTTTGCCACCTGTCCCGCGCACTCACACGTCGGCACCCCACGTTACCCGACGCAACACCTATGCCTTGAAAATACGCGGCAACCGCATGCGTGATTGCAACTTGTTTGATGGCGATGTCATTATTATTCGGCGCTATCAGGACGATACTCAAGCCGAAACGGCGGTGGCTGAAATTAATCAGCAAGAAATAGCCCTGAAGCAGCTTTCGATCAGTCGCCTTGGTGTCCAGCTATGGCCTGAGGATATTCAGCAGCCTACCCTGTTTTTACACAACCAGGATATCCAGGTGCTTGGCATGGTGATGGGCATCGAACCTCATCCCAGCGTTTGTCTAAAAAATAACCATACCGTTATGGAGCATCAATGCGCTACCGGGTTCCCGAGCTACTCCCATTAACCTGGCACACGGCTGAAATAGACGTCGATAAAAGCCAGTTTCTGGCCTGGATCTGCCATGCTCCCGACATAAGCTCGTTTGACGCACTGTTAAATGCCGCTAAATCCGCGCACCCCCATGCCAGCCATCACTGCACTGCTTTTATTGCGGGCCCGCCCGGCGAACAAAACCTGATCGGCTTCTCTGACGATGGCGAACCTGGCGGCACGGCTGGCCGCCCAATGTTTCATGTTTTGCAAGGCAGTCAATTAGGTCAAATCGGCTGCGTGGTCATTCGCTACTTTGGCGGCACCAAGCTTGGCACTGGCGGTTTAGCGCGCGCCTATGCCCAGGCGGTAAATCACGCGTTAGAAACACTGCCTACCCGCGAAGTAGTGGAACGGGACACTTACACCCTGCGCCTTACCTTTGCCAATGAAGCCATGGCGCGCAGTTGGAGCGACGAGCTCAATATCCCCATTGAGAAAGTTGATTACGACAGTGACGGTGTTCGTCTCACTATTGGCTGGCCCCGTGACTACCCTCTGGATCTGTCGTCCCTGGAAAACCGCTTAAAAAGCGCCGTTGAAGTTAGCACCGACACTTCTACCCACGCATAAGGCCTCTGGCAGCAAACAGCGGGCATAAAAAAAACGCGACATACCGCTTTCCACAGCATGCCGCGCTTTATTAGCAAGCCCAACCAGCGCTTAACCTAAGCATTTAACGCTTAACCTAAGTATTTAATCATTACCCCTGCGGCTACCGCCGATCCGATCACACCGGCAACGTTGGGGCCCATGGCGTGCATCAGTAAGAAGTTATGCGGGTTCGATTCCAGCCCCACTTTATTGGCCACCCTTGCCGCCATCGGCACTGCAGACACCCCGGCAGCACCAATCAAGGGATTGATCGGCATACGGCTGACAATGTTCATTACCTTCGCCATCACTACCCCTGAAGCCGTGCCGATAGCAAAAGCGACCATACCCAATGCCATGATGCCGAGGGTCTCGAGTGCTAAAAAGCTTTCTGCCATCAATTTAGAGCCCACTGCCAGCCCCAGCACAATGGTGACGATATTAATCAGCGCGTTTTGTGCCGTGTCACTAAGCCGCTCAACCACTCCGCACTCCCGCATCAAGTTGCCAAAGCAGAACATGCCCAGTAGCGGCGCGGCATCAGGTAGAAACAGCGCCACCAACATCAACAGCAGTAGCGGAAAGACCACTTTCTCTAACTTTGATACCGGACGCAGCTGCGTCATCTTGATTTCACGCTCTTTTTGAGTCGTGAGCAGCCGCATGATGGGCGGCTGAATCAGCGGCACCAGTGCCATATAGGCATAGGCAGCCACGGCAATCGCACCCAAGAGCTCAGGTGCTAGCATACTGGATACATAGATTGAGGTGGGACCGTCGGCCCCCCCAATGATGCCAATTGCCGCAGACTGATTGAGCGTGAAGTCCATCCACCCCATGGCAGACATGGCCACCGCTCCAAACAGCGTTGCAAAAATCCCGAACTGAGCCGCAGCGCCCAAAAACAGCGTGCGCGGATTGGCTAACAACGGACCAAAATCGGTCATTGCACCAACCCCCATAAAGATGATCAATGGCGCAATCCCGGTGGCAATTGCCATGCTATAAAACACATATAGCAGGCCGTCGCTGTAACCGGCAAAAGAGGCGATATCATGAGCGGCGCGTAGCTGATCGGGAGAGGAACCGTTGCCCACCACTAGCTTAAGCGTTTCCCGCCATGCATCTGCGCCAGCCAAAGGATCAAGCGTCGCGCCTAAGGCCGACGCTATTTGCTGAAGCACCGCAGGCCTGGCCACCGCTATGGCTTGGTCCAATGCTGAGATGGCAAGCCCAGCCTCAGGTATATTGGCTAAAATACCGCCAAACCCAATAGGCACCAGCAGCAGCGGTTCAAATTTTTTGTAGATGGCCAAGTAAAGCAGTAGCAAACCCACCACCACCATTACTAGTTGGCCCAGCTCAAGGTTGTAGAGCCCTGAGCCTTCCCATAACGTAAGTAATTTATCCATTACCGGATGCCCTTAGAGCTCGATCAGCGTGTCGCCTACGGCTACGCTGTCGCCCTCGCTGACGTTCACCTTAGACACAGTACCTGCACTGCTGGCACGCACTTCGGTTTCCATTTTCATCGCTTCAAGGATGATCACAACATCACCTTCAGCGACTTTATCGCCGGGGCGTACATTGACCTTGAAAATGTTGCCTGCCAAGGGCGCGTCTATGCTTTCACCGCTAGGCGCAGGCGCTTCCTGTTTGGCTGCCGGAGTGGCCGCAGCACCAGCTGCTTGCTCCTGCACCTCGCCTAGCTCACCGCCTTCAGAGACTTCTACTACGAAAGCTTTGCCATTGAGCTTAACGGTATAGGTTTCCGGGCCACTAGACACAACAGGCGGTTTACTCTCAACTTTTGCCGGCACATTCGCGGCACTGGTTTCAGCCGCCTGAGGGACGGGCTCAAAAGCATCCGGGTTATCGCGGTTTTTGAGAAACTTTAATCCGATCTGAGGGAACAGCGCGTAGGTCAGCACATCATCCACTTCGCGCTCGCCTTCGGCCAAGCGAATGCCCTCAGCGCTTGCCTTGTCTTTAAGTTCGGCAGCCAGTTTTTCCATTTCAGGTGAGAGGTTATCCGCTGGACGGCAGGTGATTGGCTCCCCTCCTTCCAAAACGCGTTTTTGCAGTTCGGCGTTAAAAGGCGCAGGAGCAGAGCCATACTCGCCCTTGAGAAGTGCCTGAACTTCCTTGGAAATCGACTTGTAGCGCTCACCCATCATGACGTTCATAACCGCCTGGGTGCCGACGATTTGCGAAGTGGGGGTGACCAGTGGGATAAAGCCTAGATCTTCACGTACACGAGGGATCTCACCTAGCACATCATCAAGCTTGTCACCCGCGCCCTGCTCTTTAAGCTGGCCTTCCATATTGGTCAGCATGCCACCCGGGACCTGGGCAATCAGAATGCGCGAATCGATACCCCGAAGCGAACCCTCAAAGGCCGCATATTTTTTGCGCACTTCGCGGAAGTAGCCGGCGATGTCTTCCAGCAATTCAAGGTCTAAGCCGGTGTCGCGACCAGTATCTTTGAGCATCGCCACCACGGATTCGGTAGGGCTGTGGCCATAGGTCATGGACATTGATGAAATCGACGTGTCGACATTATCAATCCCTGCCTCTACCGCTTTCAAAATGGTCGACGTAGAGAGCCCCGTCGTCGCATGACAGTGAAGGTGGACCGGGATAGAAAGCTCTTTCTTAAGCCGGGTGACCAGGTCAAACGCCGTATAAGGGGTAAGCAGCCCCGCCATATCCTTGATAGCCAACGAGTCTGCGCCTAAACCAGCAATGGTTTTGGCGAGGTCTACCCAGCTATCCAGGGTATGTACCGGGCTAACGGTGTAGGAAATCGTACCTTGGGCATGGCCTTGCACGTTGCGCACTGCCTGAATCGCGCGCTCAAGGTTGCGCGGATCATTCATCGCATCAAAGACACGAAAGACGTCAACGCCGTTCTTTTTGGCCCGCTCAACAAACCTGTCCACTACGTCATCCGCATAATGGCGATAGCCCAGCAGGTTCTGTCCACGTAGTAGCATTGCCTGGGGCGTATTCGGCATCGCTTCTTTCAAAGCACGGATACGCTCCCACGGGTCTTCGCCAAGATAACGGATACAGGCGTCGTAGGTAGCGCCTCCCCAGGTTTCCAGCGACCAGTAACCGACCCGGTCAAGCTTTTCGGCAATCGGCAGCATGTCGTCCAAGCGCATGCGCGTCGCAAATAACGATTGATGCGCATCGCGCAGTACGACATCGGTAATGCCTAGGGGGCGTTTAGTTTCGTTCATGGTGCGGGCTCACAGTAGAGAATTGTATGTTTGTAGTAAAAATAACAAAAAAATGCCAAACGCTGGCAGTAACCCATAAAAAATGCAGGCACTAACGACGACGTGCCATGCGATAACGGTGCACTGCAGCACTGATGACCGCTAGCGTCTCGCCGTCCTGATCGGAGGTGGCGGCGGGCGACAACGTGGTTTTATTCGTATTGGAGGCTATTGGGGCTGGCTGAAAACGGCCAATCAGCTTCGACATTAGCGTCACGCTAACCACCAAAACCGTTAGGAAAACAAAAACAAACCCCATTCCGAGCGCCATTAAGGCGAGCCCGTCATGTAACAGTTCTGAATCCTGCATAAGGTGTTCTCCTGAGCTTCTAAGTACAGCGTTAATGCACTGTTCGTACGCACATCCATACGCCAATGCCTTAAAGGCTCTTGGCGTAGTGCAGGGAATACACTAACCTGCCACACCCAGAATAGAATGCAATGGCGCGATAGTGGAAGTCATGGTTGTTAATTTACTACAAAGCGGCAAAATCGGGCTAGCTCCCATGGAAGGGGTCATTGATGCCCTCACCCGGGACCTGTTGACCCGTCACGCCGGTTTTGACTGGACGGTCACTGAATTTGTCCGGGTCGTCGATGCTCGGCTGCCGCCCAGAGTGTTTTATAAGCACTGCCCCGAGCTTGCGCAAGCCTCAGTTGCTACGCCAAGCGGTATTCCCGTGCATTTACAGCTGCTGGGCTCTGACCCTGCCGCCCTGGCAGCCAATGCGCGCCAGGCACTCACGCTGGGGGCGGTGAGCGTTGACCTAAATTTCGGCTGCCCCGCCAAACTGGTGAACCGCCATGATGGCGGCGCGGCGCTCTTACGCCAGCCAGAACGTGTCTTCCACGCCGTTAAAGCCGTCTCAGATGCCCTGGGGGGTGAAATCCCGGTGACTGCCAAGATTCGCCTGGGGTTCGCCAATCGTCGTCTGGCGGTGGCCTGTGCGCAAGCCACCGAGGCAGGTGGTGCATCACAGCTGGTTGTTCATGCGCGAACGCGAGATGAAGGCTATCGCCCTCCGGCACACTGGGAGTGGATCGGCAAGATCCGTCGTCACGTCAACATCCCGGTAGTGGCTAACGGCGATATCTGGACCCTGGAAGATTACTGGAAAGCCCGAACGCTATCGGGATGTCAGGATGTCATGCTGGGGCGCAGTGCGTTGGCCGACCCGTGGCTTGCTCCGCGCATTCGCCACTGGCAGCAAACCGGCGAACGGCTCCCCGACAGTAGCTGGGCGATGCGGGCCAGCGTATTGAAGGAGTACGCCCACCTTCAGCGCCAGCAGCTGCCTGATCGCGTTGTCGTCTCGCTGGTGAAACAGTGGCTTGCCCAGATGCGCCAGGGCAGCAGCGAAGCCAATGAGAACTTTCAGCGTGTGAAGCGTCTCACCGAGCTAGATCAACTGCTCGAAAGCCTTGTCGTCGACGAATCGCACGTCGTTCTGACTTAGCAACCCCTTCTCTCAATCGAACCCGCCTAATCAACAGACAAAAAAAAGCGCCCTACCGCAAGCGGGGGCGCTACACACGATCGCAAGACCGGTGCGCGAGCTACTTACCGGTCAGGCTGTAAAAAGGTAATCAGGCTACTAACAGACGGTGGAAACAGAAAACCCGCTCTCATAAGAGAGCGGGTTTAGAATCTGGCGCGCCCGGGAGGATTCGAACCTCCGACCCCCTGATTCGTAGTCAGGTACTCTATCCAGCTGAGCTACGGGCGCATA
>NZ_REBQ01000215.1 GCF_007692655.1 Halomonas sp. | reverse complement strand
CAGGCCCTAGAACATTTGCTGTGGAAGATATAGTGAGAGCGCTGGTATCAGGATGATGAGTAACAGGGCGATAACGTCCATCACAATAAACCAGCTTACGCCCTTAAAAACCTCAGATAGGGTGACGCTATTGCCTAGGGCGCCCTTAATGACATAAACATTGAGCCCTATTGGCGGAGTAACCAGCCCTACTTCAAGCAGTTTAACAACGATGATGCCGAACCAGATTAAATTGAGGTCTGCCCCATGCACTAAGGGCAGAATCAGCGGCAGCGTCAGCAGCAACAATCCAATCGAATCGATGAACATACCTAGCACCAGATAGATCACTGCCACAGCAAGAATGATCCACCAGGTCTCGGTGCTCACGCCGAGAATGATTTCTGAGAAAGCGGCGGGCACGCCACTCATGGCTAAAAAGCGGGTAAAGAACAGCGAGCCGATGAGAATAATAAAGATGCTTGCGGTACTCACGGCCGTGCGAATCAAGGCTTCTCGAAGTGCGGCAATGGTGAGCGTACGGCGAGCAAAAGCAATCACTGCAGCGATGGTGGTTCCTACGGCCCCCGCTTCAGTCGGTGAGAAAATACCGAGAAAAATTCCCCCAAGCACGGATCCGATCAATAACGGCAACGGCCATATATTCTTAAAGGCATCCCATTTCTCGTCCCAATTAGAGCGCACATCGGTGTTGCCAGCCAAACTGGGGTTAAGCTTTGTTCGCACCATAATCATGGCGATGTAAAGCAGCGCTGAAAGCACCCCAGGAATGAACCCTGCCATAAACAGCTGGCCTACCGACACCTGCGCATAGACACCATAGAGCACCAACAGCACGCTGGGGGGAATCAGTGAGCCCAAGGTTCCAGACGCCGCTACTGTCCCCGTTGCTAGCCCCTTGTCATAGTTGTGCTTGAGCATTTCAGGGACGGCAATACGCGACATGGCCGCTGAAGTGGCTACGCTGGAGCCCGAGGCGGCAGCAAAGAAGGCTGAAGCCATAACGCTAGAAACAGCCAAACCACCAGGCAGTCGGGCTAAGTAGAGGCGCATAGCATGGAAGAGACCTTGGGTCATATTAGTGCTGGTACACAAGTAGCCCATAAACAGAAACATGGGCGCAGCGGTGAGCTCCCAGGTGCCAGCAAAGTCAAATGGGGTTGCTGAAATCATCCCCCATGCCACGCGCATACTGGTCATTTCACCAATGCCGATGATCGACACTAATCCAAGTGCAATACCGATTGGCACGCGCAAAGCGATAAGGGCCAAGGCGATGGCAATACCTGCCACGCCTATCTCAATATTACTCATTAGGAAACTCCTACAAGGCTTGGCGTTGCCGCAGTGCCTTAATCATGTTGGCGAGAATGGCCAAACACATAGCCGCGAAACCAACTGGCAGCGCCCAGCGGCTAGGCCAAAGATAGAATTTGAAATTGGCCATGGCAGTTTCCATTCTTACCGTGGCGCGTACTGCATCGAGATAGCTCTGGTAACAAAGCATTCCGAAATAGATAAGACCGAGCACTCCAGCAAGAAGATAAAGTGTTAGCTGTACCGCAGGCGGGAGCCTTCCCACCACAACATCCACACTGATATGTTCTTGCTGGAGTTCGACATAGGCTAGTGGCAAAAAGACAACAGCGACCATGTAGTAGAAAGAGACAACTTCCAGGGTGCCGGTAAACGATTTCCCGAACAGGTACCGTAGCCCTACATCAAGTGAGACATGTAGGGCCATAAGCACCAGAAAAAGTGCAGCAAGCACGAGTGCGCCCTTCGCTATCCACTGCGTTAAAATCTCGAATTTTTCGGCAATCACGTGGGCCCTCTCCTCTCCTCATCTGAAGCAGAAAAGCCCAGCTTGATCAGCGTCTCTTTCCAGAACAACAACATATCGCGATAGAGTTCTGGGTCATCACGCCAAATGCTTTGTGCCCCCATACCTCGCATCATGCACAAGGTGGCATTCAGGGCAACACGATTCTGATGAGAGCTATGCTCGGAACTGGCGACCAACTGCTCCCAAATCTGCTCCAGGGATTCATTAAATTTTGCTGCTAACGGCACGAGTACTTCCATAATGGCGGGGTCCGTGCGCGCATTGGTTAAATACTCCAGGGTCACCATGTACATGTCCCCCTTGAAGTGCTCATGCAGCGCCTTCAATAGGCTGTCAAAATTTAGCTCTCCGGCCTTAACGCTTACCGCCATCTCCCGAACGCTTTCGACCTCGCGGCTAAGCAAATCCTCAAGCGCCGCTTGCATTAATAGTGTCTTTGAAGGGTATTGATGCACCAAAGCTCCTCGAGAAACACCGGCCAAACGAGCGACATCCACGGTTGAAGTGGCTCGAATTCCTTTTGCAAGAATGCACTCTATTGTCGCTTGCGTTACCCGAGCCTGGGTTTGGCGTGAGCGTTCTTCTTGGTTTTGCCGCTTGGTCATAGCTAACCCTTCTTGTGGCCTAGGCCGCCTCAAAGGATCAGCCTAGGTGTTCCGATGTTAATAAATTCCATAATCAGCAGGGAGCTTATTGAAGATTTCTTCCATTGCCAATTCAGCCAGAGCATCTTCGTCTTCGCGATCTACTTCACTTACTAATGTCTCCCACTTTTCATAGGTAGCAAGAAAGTCATCAATCAGCGCTTCTGGGTCTTCGACACCATATTCATCACGGGCCTTGTCGTATACGTTTGCCAAGGCTTCATCACGAAAAGCTTCTACTGACGCCATCAGGTCTTCACCGGGTTCATAGATGTTATTCCCGTAAGAGACGGCCTCTTCCATTGCAGCTTCTGAAGACCCCAAATACTGGACAATCATCCGCGTCATGGCCTTGGCGGTCGCTTCCTTGAAGACGTCGCGGTGCTCCTCACTGAGGCTGGCCCAAAAGTCAGAGTTGAAGCCCCACTGTGGCCCAGACCAATACATACCGGTAGGCAGTAGCGTAGTGTGCTCGGCAACTTCCCATAATGAGCGGTCAATAAGGTCATTCACCGCATTGGACGCACAATCCAGTGAGCCCCGATCAAGCCCGCTGTACATCTCACTCGAAGGAACATTGACCGGCGTGGCGCCCGCTTCCTCTACCCAGGCAGAAACGGTAGAACCCGCGGTACGAATACGCTTACCCCGAAGCTCTTCCAAGTTGCGAACAGGCTCACGGCAAAACAACACATACGAGGGTGTGTTATAGGCGCCGAGATAGACAATATCTAGCTCTTCCCACTCAGCAAGCTGGGTGGGGTTATTTAGGCTGAAGTCTGTGACCGCCAATATACCGACTAGCGGGTCATCATAATTGAACCCTAATTCCTGGACGGCATTGGCAACTGGCATTTCTGAAGGCGTATAGATAGCAGCATGGTGGGCAACTTGAACGATGTTATCCTGGATACCCTGAAGGTTTGCCCGGGGTGCCAAAAGCACCGTGCCGGTGTAAACCTCAGGTTGGAGTTCACCGTTAGATAGATCCCTAACCATTTCTGCCCATTCAATATAGCCGTAGCGAGAATGAGGGTGCTGTTGATCGTAGAACGAATTGGCAATAAATGAAGTTGAAGCATGTGCGGAAGTAGCAAACGTGGGTAATGCCAGCGCCGCTACGGCTAATGTCAGCGTATTACGATTGAAGTTCATACTGTTCCCCAGTCCGAGATGATCGGTAGTTTCTTATGGTATTGCTTAACCTAGGTGGCGCATTACCAGATGGCGAGTGCACTAAATTCAATCTAGACTCCAAGTTATAAAAAAACAAGCAAGCCTGTTTGTTTTTATATGGCTTTATTTCTGGGGGCATTTAAGGCGATGAAGTTAAAAGAAAAAACGACCAAGCTTAATATGGAAGGCACCTGGCGAGGCATTCGCATGATGATGCCATTGGCAGTTTTTACCGTAGCTTTTGGGTTGGCTTTCGGCGTTGCTAGCTTGCATCAGGGCTTAGCAGGCTGGGAAGCAATGCTCCTGAGCGTGTTTGTATTCACTGCTCCTTCACAATTTGCGGCCCTGGAAATCTGGAGCTCTCCCCTGCCGCTGCTTGCGCTGGCAGCCATCACTATGGCTATTCATACCCGGCATATGCTAATGGGCGCAGCGCTTTATCCATGGCTAAAACCTCTACCTACGCATCAACAATTCGCCATGGTCTTTTTCCTAACCGACTCCAGTTGGGCTATGGCGTTAGGCGAGTATCATCGTGGGGAACGGAATCTAGGCATTCTTATTGGCTGTGGGATTGCCATGTGGAGCGCCTGGGTGGTCGGTACTGGCATTGGACTAGTGTTTGGTGGGGGGATCACCGAGCCTGAGCGCTTCGGGCTTGATGTGATCATGCTGTGCTTTCTTCTAATGATCGTTGTCGGGGGAAACCCTAGAGCGGCAATGGCCCTGCCCTGGCTGGCAGCAGCGGCTAGTGCACTCATGGCGTACTGGTGGTTGCCGCCTTACCTACATGTGATGGTTGGCGCTATAACAGGTGGCGTGGTCGCCATATTGCTGCCTGGGCGCTGGTTCAGGGAAAGCGCCTTATGAGCTCATCATCCGTGTGGCAATCGTTGGCAGCCATCATGATGATGGTGGTGATTGCTTATGGATCAAGGGTGCTGGGGCTGTTCATCATGTCACGAGTGCCGCTAGGCCTGCGCGTTCGAAGGTTCGTCGACGCCATGTCTAGTTCAGTTCTGATTGCCGTCATCACGCCTATCATCGTGCATGGTGACGGCGGTGCTCGCCTGGCGGCCATTGCGGCTGGCACCGTGGCCATTGTATTGAGAAGCCCGCTGGTATCGATTGCAATGGGCATGCTCTGCGCTGCCGGTTGGCGCTGGTGGTTTGG
>NZ_REBQ01000202.1 GCF_007692655.1 Halomonas sp. | reverse complement strand
CTACCTAAAACAACCACGGGCAAGGTTCAGCGCTTTCGGCTGAGCCAGGAGTATTACTCTGGTTCTGGTTCTGGTTCTGGTTCTGGTTCTGGTTCTGGTTCTAGCGCTGGCTCTTCTAGCAACAGCACTAATACTACCAATACTAATGTATGACCCTCTAAGCAATAAAACGATTAAATAATGAGGAATGCTCCATGAAAAAGATAACTCACTTTGGCCTTGGTTTACTGCTCTCATCAAGCTTGGTAACGGCTCACGCAGATGACGTGAAAATTGGCATGATCACCACCCTTTCCGGGGGCGGTTCGCACCTGGGGGTGGATGTTCGCGATGGCTTTATGCTGGCCCTTGAGCAGTCGGGCCGCGATGATGTCGAGGTTCTGATTCAAGATGACGCCAACCGCCCAGACCTGGCCCGCAGCTTGGCTAATGAATTTATGCAGCGGGATAACGTCGATATTTTGACTGGCATTATCTGGTCGAATTTGGCGATGGCGGTGGTACCTGCCGCGGTGCGTCAGGGCACCTTCTATTTATCCCCCAATGCAGGGCCCTCCGATTTAGCCGGGCGGATGTGCCATGAAAACTACTTTAACGTGGCCTATCAAAACGACAACCTGCACGGCGCCATGGGCGCTTATATGCGCGAAGAGGGCTATGAGCGGCCGATTATTCTGGCACCCAACTACCCTGCAGGCACCGATGCCCTGGCGGGTTTCAAGCACCTTTACGAAGGTGAGGTGGTCGACGAGCTTTACACCCAAATGGGCCAGACCGACTACGCCGCTGAAATTGCCCAGATCCGTGCCAGCGATGCCGACAGCCTGTTCTTCTTTTTACCCGGCGGCATGGGCATCTCCTTTATGAAACAGTGGGAGAGTTCCGGCGTTGATATGCCTATCTTTGGCGCGGCCTTCTCGTTTGACGAAATTCTGATCAAAGCCGTAGGTAGCGCAGCGATTGGCGCTCGCAACACCTCGCTGTGGGCCTACGATTTAGATAATGAAGCCAACCACCGCTTCGTTGATGGCTTCCGGGAGGCTTATGACCGCACGCCTACCCTCTACGCAGCCCAGGGTTACGACACCGCCAATCTGATTCTTAGCGCTCTCGACGTTGCCCACCCCGATGATCAAGACGCCTTCCGCGAAGCGCTGCGGGCCGCCGACTTTGACAGCGTACGCGGTGATTTCCGCTTTGGGCCTAACCATCACCCCATCCAGGATATTTACGTTCGTGAAGTGGTGGAAGGTGACGATGGCGAGCCTACCAATCGCCTGATCGGTGTCGCTGTGGAAGATATCCAAGACGTCTATTTCGAACAGTGCCAGATGTAATATTGCCGCGGCTGGGTGTCGCCACCCAGCCTTACCTCTTTTCTTAACGAAGGATGCCCCACGTGTCCGTTACTCTGTTAATAGAGCAGCTTCTCAACGGCGTGCAGCTTGGCACCATGCTGTTTTTGATGGCCAGCGGCCTCACTCTGGTGTTTGGGGTGATGGGGCTGATCAACCTTGCCCATGGCTCCTTTTATATGGTGGGTGCTTACGCCACGGCGGTGGTCACAGCTACAACCGGCTCTTTTCTGGTTGGGTTGGGAGCGGGCATTGCGGCCGCCGCGCTAGTGGGCGCGTTGGTGGAGCTAATCGTTATCCGCCGACTTTATCACCGCCCCCATCTTGACCAAGTGTTGGCCACCTTTGCGCTTATTCTGATTTTTTCGGAAGGCACGCGTTGGATTTTCGGCTCGTCGCCCATGCGGCTCAGTCCGCCTTCCTGGTTAACCGGGTTTGTCACCCTGCCTGGCGATACCCGCTACCCCATTTATCGGTTGATGCTGATTGGCGTGGGGATCACCGTTTCCATTGCGCTCTACTTTCTCATCTCTAAAACGCGCTTGGGCATGCGTATTCGTGCCGGTGAAAGCGACCGCGAGATGATTGGTGCCCTGGGGGTCAATATTTCCAAGCTGTATACCGTGGTATTTGCCCTAGGCGCAGGTTTGGCAGGCTTGGCCGGTGCCTTGGTAGGGGCGCTGCAATCTGTCCAGGTGGGCATGGGTGAGCCGGTACTCATTCTGGCCTTTGTGGTGATCGTCATCGGCGGTATTGGCTCCATCAAAGGCGCGCTGCTGGGTGCACTGCTCGTTGGCCTGGTGGATACCCTTGGCCGGGTCTATTTGCCGATTTTCTTCCGCGCCTTTATGCCGCCTTCTGAGGCAAGTGGGGTAGGTGCTGCGCTAGCGGCGATGCTGATCTATATCCTCATGGCCGTCATTCTCGCTTTCAAGCCAAAGGGACTGTTCTCTGCTCATGACTAATAACACTCCCACGACTAATAACGCTTCCCCTGGGCATAGCACTGCCCAAGAGAGCACTAGCGCCCGCCTGGAAAACAGGGCGGACAGCCATTTTGATCGCAAAGGGATCGTCCAGATCGCCCTTCTCGGCCTGCTGTTATTGGTGCCGGTAGCGGCGTATTTTCTAGGCCATATCTATTACGTCAATTTGGCCTCGCGGATCACCATTATTGCCATGGCCGCCGTTGGCCTTAACCTGGCGATTGGCTATGGGGGCATGGTGAGCTTCGGCCACGCCGCCTATTTCGGCTTGGGTGGCTACGTTGCTGGCATCAGTGCTTATCACGCTTTTGATTTTACGCCCTTTATGACCTGGCCTTTCACCGTACCGGGCAGTGATAGCCTGCTGGTGGTGTGGTTGGCCGCAGCCGTGCTGTGTGGATTGTTGGCGCTGGCGATCGGCGCTATTTCGCTGCGTACCACGGGGGTCTATTTCATTATGATCACCCTCGCTTTTGCGCAGATGATTTACTACTTTGCCAACTCCTGGCCAACCTATGGCGGCGAAGATGGCCTGCCGATCTATTTACGCAATGGCCTGCCCTGGTTAGATACCAACAACGCGCTGAACTATTTTCTTATCTGCTTCGCAGGGCTTGTGCTGGCCATGGCGATCACTTCACGGCTGATGAAATCCCGCTTTGGCGCCGCCCTTACCATGGCGCGGCTAAATGATGTGCGTCTGGCCACTGCAGGCATTAGCCCTTACCCCATTCGCCTGATGGCGTTTGTTATTTCGGCGGTGATCACCGGTCTTGCCGGAGCGCTGTATGCGGACCTTAACGGCTTTGTCAGCCCTACCTCGCTGAGTTGGCACTTCTCTGGTGAGCTTATGGTGATTGTGATTCTGGGTGGCGTTGGTCGCCTTTATGGCCCGTTAGCCGGTGCGGTTCTGTTCGTGATGATGGAAACCCTGTTGGGTGGCATCACTCAGTATTGGCAGCTCTTTTTAGGGCTGGTGCTGCTTGGCGTCGTTCTGTTTGCCAAGCACGGGGTGATGGGGTGGTTAGCCGGGAGGGAGCGCAATGAGTGATGTCGTCCTTTCACTGCAAAAGCTGCATAAGCGCTTTGGCGCGTTGCAGGCGACCAATGATGTCTCGCTGGATCTTCAGCAAGGGGAGATCCACGCACTGATTGGCCCCAATGGTGCGGGTAAATCGACCTTGATCGGCCAGATCGCCGGCAATATACGCCCGGATGAGGGCCGGGTGTTTCTCGCGGATACCGAAATCACCGGCATGAGTATTGCCCAGCGCGCGCGATTGGGGCTGGGGCGCAGTTTTCAGGTCTCATCCCTGGCGGAACCGCTTTCGGTCATGCGTAACGTGATGATGGGCGTTCAAGCACTGCAGAGTCACAGCTTCCGCTTCTGGAAACCTGTCGCCCGGGACCAGCAACTGCTTGAACCTGCCTATGAAGCGCTGGAACGGATGCAGCTTAGTCACCGCGCCTGGACGCCAGTATTTGAGCTTTCACACGGTGAGCGCCGCCAGGTGGAAGTGGCCTGCGCGCTTGCCCTAAAACCCCGCGCCCTACTGCTGGACGAGCCCATGGCGGGGCTGGGACCTGAGGGCACGGCGAAATTAACCGAGCTGCTTGAGGCGCTCAAACGGGAAGTGCCTATTTTGCTGATTGAGCACGATATGGAAGCGGTGTTTCGGCTTGCTGATCGCATCTCTGTGCTGGTGTCCGGAAGCGTTATCGCCCAGGGGGATAGCCAGACGATCAGACAGGACCCACACGTCCGTGAAGCGTACCTGGGGGATTCAGATGCTTAAAATTGCTGATATTGAAACGTTTTATGGCCCTTCCCAGGCGCTATTTGGGGTCAATCTTGAAGTAAACGCCGGGGAAATGGTGGCACTGATGGGCCGCAATGGGATGGGTAAAACCACCACCATTCGCTCGATATTTGGTCTTACCCCCGCCAGTCGGGGCACCATTGAGTTTGAATCCCATAACCTGCGCCGTTTACCCGCCTACCGTATCGCCAAAGCGGGATTGGGCCTGGTGCCTGAGGGCCGTCGCTGCTTTCCTAACTTATCCGTGCGCGAAAATCTGCTGGTAACGGCCACTCCTGGTGAGTGGACCCTAGAGAAGGTAGAAGCGCTGTTCCCGCGGCTGGAGGAGCGCCGCGGGCAAATGGCCAAAACCCTCTCTGGCGGTGAACAGCAGATGCTGGCGATTGGCCGGGCACTGATGACCAACCCGCGTCTGCTGGTGCTTGATGAAGCGACCGAGGGCTTGGCACCAGTGATTCGCCAGGAGATTTGGCGGGCGATTCGCATCTTTAAGGAGCAGGGCCAATCCACCTTGCTGGTGGATAAGTCGTTAAGCGAAATTCTGCCGATTGCCGACCGCTGCACCATCCTGGAGAAAGGCCGCACGGTATGGGATGGCCAACCCGCCGCGCTGGATAGCAGCATTCGTGATCGGTATCTGGGCGTGTAGTTGGAGATATATAGCTGGAGATATATAGCTGGAAATATGTAGTTGGAGATATGTAGTTGAGAGCCAAGCA
>NZ_REBQ01000250.1 GCF_007692655.1 Halomonas sp. | reverse complement strand
ACCTGCTGCCCCGAAACCGGGTCAAGCTGAAGGTGGCCGCCAACTTCAACTGGATCGAAAACGGCCCGATCCAGCAGTTCTTCCAACAGCGTATCGCCAGCGAATACTTCAATTCCCGTTTTCAGGCCGAGGATGAAAACCTGATCGTGCTGAACGGCATGCTGTCGAAATCATCCAATCAGGCGTTCCAGCGACGCATGCAGCGCCTGGCGCGGGAGTTTGAAGAGTTTAACCGGGAAGATGTAGCGCTGGATTTTGATACCCGTCACGGAGCAACCGTGATCATTGCCATCCGCGGCTGGCACTATGGGCTGTTTAAAAACGGTGGGGGTGAGCGAACGGCACATCTATGATAGACATCTACCACTGCCAACGCAGGCTGGCCAAGAGCGCATTGCCTTTACTGCCACCGGAGCCGGCCATACCCTTGTAACGGAGATCCAAGTCCAGATCGGGGTCAAGCTCATGATCTATCAGCCTATCGTTCTGAGATTATTGCCGCAGTCGATTTTGTGCTTTCTGGTATATAACGCCGCGTCAGCGGTCGCCGTGCTCGGCTTTGATCCATGGCCCTCGAAGGCCGATCAAATTTCCGAAAGGGTCTGTGACCTGACACATACTCATACTCGGCCCACCGGGGGTAGGCAAAACCCATTTGGCGGTTGCGCTGGGTGTTAAGGCTGCTGAGGATGTGACTAAGACGCCGCTTGCGACAGCTTACCGACAACCGCCTCGAATAGTAGATCACTAACCGCTTCTATGTCCTTGCGCGACACGCCCTGTAGTACCAGTGACTGCGCCCCCTGAGATGCCGCCCATATAGCGCGCGCGGCAGCGTCAACCGAGCCGCGGAAACGCCCCATGTCCACCAGTCGTTGCACCCGCGAGTGCATCAGTGCATAGGCGTCAGCGATCAGCGCTGGTTGGGCGCGAGCGTGCTCCGCGATGAGTGCATACAGTACCGGATGCTTGAGCGCGAACTCCAGGGCGACATCCCACCCAAAGCGTAGTTGCACCAACGGATCGGCTGAAGGTGGCGGCGTGCGCTTGCGCTCCATGAATTCCGCCATCCCACGCTGAATCAATGCTCGCTCTAATCCGCCCTTGTCGCCGAAGTGGTGGTAAAGCGTAGGCGCTCTGATACCTGCGGCCTCGCAGACTGCTCGCGTCGTCAGGCCGCCCGGGCCTTGTTCCTCAAGCAGTGCTGCCGCCGCATCCAGAATCTTTGTTTCGGTGTTCATCTCAACCCTTTTAGCATGAAGCTTCTTGACAAAAGTATATCACCGATATACATTAAATATAGCAACGATATACTATCTCTGTACCCCTACTATACTACTATACTACAGGAAGGTTTGTTATGGCTCCTATTTGCTTGATCACCGGCGGTTCCGGATTTGTTGGCGGCCGCCTCATCGAACGCCTCATCGCCCAAGGGTGGCAGGTTCGTGCGCTGGCGCGCAGCGACGAAGCCATGCAAACTGTAACAGAGCGTGGGGCGCAGGCCGTGCGTGGCTCGCTCGACGACATGGCGTCGTTAACGATCGCCACTCGCGGCTGCAGCGTAGTAATTCACGTCGCCGCCCTCTTCAAGTTGTGGGGCGACCGCGATGAGTTCGAGCGATCCAACGTGCAAGGTACGGCCAACCTGCTACGTGCGGCAGAGGCCGCGTCGGTCAAGCGCTTCGTGCAGGTTGGCGCGGCGGCAGTGGTGATGGGTGACTTAGCGCCAATGCTTCAAGTCAACGAGTCGCTGCCGAGAAAGGAACGCGCCTGGGCACCCTACAGCGCGTCCAAGGCGCGCAGCGAAGCGCTGGTACTGGACGCCAATCGCCCAGGCGTATTTGAAACCGTCGTCATCCGCCCACCTATGATCTGGGGTGCCGGTATGCCGACGCTAGATCACATGATCAAAACCGTGAGAGCAGGCCAGTTTCGCTGGGTGGGCGATGGATCACAGGCCATGTCTACAGCTCACGTAGACAACGTCTGCCATGCGGTCGAACTGGCTATCGAGAAGGGCCGCGGTGGCGAGGCTTACTTCGTCAGCGACGGCAACGACAGCACGCTAAAACAGGTTATATCCGGCTTGCTTCAGACGCGCGGTATCGAGTCACCACGCGCTTCGGCACCGCTGCCAGTAGCCTGGATTATGGCCAGTATGATGGAGTGGATGTGGCGCCGCTTCTCGCGCCCGGGCGAACCACCCATTACCCGCCAAATGCTTCGCCTGATCGGAAAGCCATTCACGCTGGACATCAGCAAGGCGCAGCGCGAACTGGGGTACCAACCCATAGTATCCTGGGAACAAGGGCTCAAAGCCATGCAGGAACGCTGAAGCACATCGTTGTTGGGGTGAGGTACGTCAGCGGATAGACGTCAGGAAGCGGCGGCTGGGCCAAGGTACCGATTGATCTCGATCTCGACCTCGCGCAGGCCTTGGTCTATTCGACTTAAAACGCCCACCATCAACCGCGCACGGTACCAGCATCGGTTGCATGGCATTGTTATAGCACAACCGGCTCATCACGCATTTTTTCCCAGGTTTGCACCATAAGCTTCTTGGTTGGTCCCCAGCGGTAACCCCCCAGCGCACCACTCTGCTGTATAACCCGGTGGCAGGGAATCAGTAAAGCAACTGGATTTGCTCCAATGGCATTACCAACTGCTCTTGCCGATTTGGGGGCGCCGAGTGATTTGGCTACGTCGGCATAGCTGGCCACAGCGCCCGTTGGTATTTTCAGCAGAGCACGCCACACAGCGATTTGAAAATTGGTTCCTGTCACATGGAGCGATAGCGGACCCTGCTTGGAAGTTGTGCCACTGCTAAAAAAGGCATCAATAGCATGGCGCGTAGATGCCAGGCTTTCTCTGATCGAACTGAGCGGCCAAGCCTTATGCAAGTTATCCAGCAACTCGTCCATGCTGTTGAAGTCCATGAACTCTGCCCGGCAAACACCACGCTGGGTTACCGCAACAAACATAGGTCCCAGCGGGGTGGCGTGTACACCGTACTCGATATGAACCTGCTTACCTCGACTTTTATACTCGCCAGGTGTGACAGCCTCCAGCTGCACAAAGTGATCATGCAACCTTGAACTGCCGCTTAACCCAAGCTCATGTGAGACATCAAGCAAGGAACGAGAATTCTCCAGCAGCACTTTGCCCCGTTCCAATGTCAGGACCTGTAGAAAGCGCTTCGGCGTAGTACCCGCCCAGCGGCAAAACAGCCTTTGGAAGTGATACGGGCTCAGATGCACATGAGCGGCTATCTCTTCAAGGCTGGGCTGATCAATTGCCCGATCAACCAAATAGGCCATAGCACTTGCGATTCGGTCATAGTCCGACATGGCGCCGCCTCTCAGACACGATTTATGGATACACCGCCATCTACCAACATCGCAGAACCAGTGGTGAAACTGGAGGCATCGGATGCTAAGTACAATGCGGATTGAGCAATTTCATCTGGTGTCGCCATACGCTTGAGAGCATGCAGGTTATGCACAAATGCCAATGCTTCTGGCGTATTGGCAAATTCACGTCCCGCTGGCGTATCAGTACCACCGGGCAGAAGGGCATTAACCCGGATATTCTGAGGCCCATGCTCTGACGCCAGTACTTGAGTCAACCCAATAAGACCCGCCTTACTGGCTGCGTAGGCTGCCATGCCAGGCATACCTGCGGTGTAACCAACGAAGGTAGAGGTGAAAATTAACGAACCTCCTTTTCGGGCCGCCATGGCGGGCAGTTGGTACTTTGCACCCAAAAATGCGCTGGTTAAGTTGGTCGCAATCACCTGATTCCAGTCCGTTTGCGACATCTCTGGGACAGGACCCATAGCGCCCAAAATAGCCGCATTGTTGAAAGCGATATCCAATCCGCCAAAGTGACTTACCGCCTTATCTACCAAAGCTTTGGCAAAAGCTTCTTCGCCAACATCACCGGCTAGTGCCAGTGCTTGCCCACCTTCCCTGTTGATTAAGTCCACAAGGTCATTAAGCTCCTTTTGTCGCCTTGCAGCCACCACAACAGCAGCACCTTCTTTGGCAAAAACCTTCGCGGTTGCGTAGCCAATACCGGTGCTGGCACCCGTAACGATAGCAACTTTGTTAGCAAGTATAGTCATCAATCATTCCTCCTAGCTCTGCTCACTATAAAAGGGCATATGCCCAAACAGAGGCTATATTAGGAGGACAACCGCCTACTGCCGACCCGAATCTTGCTGTACTTCAATTGCGCTATAACGCCTGAATCAGGGATGCAGTTTACTGCATCGCCTGAATTTATTTGTTAGATGATTCAAACTCGTTCCGGCTCTTCTTTAATTTTTTTGGATCTATTTCAAGCTCGGCATCTCCAGCCTTTAGCTTAACCAGAGAAGCTGACCCCATTATAGCCGAGGCTAATTGATCGGCTGGATGAGCAAGGTTTTCAGCCTTTTCATGGGTTTCTGTGAATAGGTTCCTGCTCAAACTTTCCAATAACTCTGTCGGTATGGCATTACCTTTAGCATCATTCCATTCTAAACTTGTCTCAACAATCCAACTCGCTCTCTCCATATCTAGCTCTAATTGCTTAAGGTGAAACTCTGCAAGGGAGTGTTGCTCAAACCAACGGTTTTGCCAGCGAATATAAAAAAGAATCGAACCGACTGCACCAAACGAATATATTATTTGTTTAACCCCGGCTATCCACAAGACTCTTGTATCAGAAACATTCATAGATTGATAAAAGTCCCGGATAGAAAAGCTAGCTAACACAACAAAAACAGCAATCAAGCCCAGCATCGCTAACCCAACAGGCCACCTTAACTTGTTTGTACCAGCTGTAAGCTTGAATTCAGTCTGACGATTTTTTATCTCTTTAATTATATCTTTTCTAATCTGTCGGCGTGCATGGGTGTTACTTT
>NZ_REBQ01000223.1 GCF_007692655.1 Halomonas sp. | reverse complement strand
TTCTCTTTCTCTTCCACGCACCCTAATAAGTGCCGCCGTTGCCAGTGCATTTGCCCTGGCGGCGGTAAATGCCTCTGCAGACCTTTCATCGCGCTATGTGGATAGCGACGGTGATATGGTCGCGGACGCGCCTACAGATGAGTCTCAGTGGGTCGATCCTAATACACTGGTGTTTGCTTACACGCCTGTTGAAGATCCCGCTGTTTACGCCGATGTCTGGTCTGATTTCCTAACTCATCTGGAAGAAGAAACCGGCAAGCGGGTGCAATTCTTCCCAGTACAGTCTAATGCGGCCCAACTAGAAGCGCTGCGTGCAGGCCGTTTACATGTGGCCGGTTTTAATACGGGGAGCACACCCATCGCAGTGAACTGCGGCGGCTTCCGCCCCTTTGCGATGATGGCCTCTGAAGACGGTAGCTTTGGCTATGAGATGGAAATCATCACCTATCCCGATAGCGGTATTGAGTCGGTTGAAGATCTAGAAGGTCGTCAACTTGCCTTTACTGCTGAAACCTCAAACTCAGGCTTCCGTGCGCCCTCGGCGCTGCTGCTTTCTGAGTATGGGTTAGCAGCCGAAGAAGATTACGAAACAGCGTTCTCCGGTTCTCACGATAACTCTGTGCTTGGTGTGGTCAACAAAGATTATGAAGCCGCCGCCATTGCTAACTCGGTAGCCACCCGAATGATCGCTCGGGGCGTTGTTAACGAAGGTGATTACGACATTATTTATACCTCGGAAACCTTCCCCACTACCGCTTACGGTCTGGCGCATAACCTGCACCCTGAACTTGCTGAGAGCATTCAAGACGCTTTCTTTAGCTATGACTGGGAAGGCACAGCGCTTGAGGCTGAATTCGCCAACTCGGGTGAATCCCAGTTTATACCTATCACTTATGAAGAAAATTGGTCGGTAATCCGCACTATTGCCGAAGCCACGGGCGTGACATACGACTGCGATTAATCGATTAGACCCAGTGTTCTATTCGGCCAGGAGGGCTGCCCCTTCTGGCCGTTAGGCTGTACATATGAGGTGTAAAATGCTGACACTAAGCGGCGTAGGCAAGCGCTACCCAACAGGGGACCGGGCATTAACAGATATTGAGCTGACGCTGCCCAAAGGTCAGGTGATGGCGCTGATAGGACCTTCGGGGGCGGGTAAAAGCACGCTGATTCGCTGTGTGAATCGGCTGGTTGAGCCCACGCAAGGCAGTATTCGTTTGGAAGATACCGAACTCACTAAGCTGTCAGGCCATAAGCTGCGCCATGCCCGCCGCTCAATGGGCATGATTTTTCAAGAGTATGCGCTGGTAGACCGTCTCACCGTAATGGAAAACGTGTTATCCGGTCAGCTCGGCTACGTAGGGTTCTGGCGCAGTTTTTTACGCCGCTATCCTCAAGAAGCCGTTGTCGAAGCCTTCCGTCTGTTAGAGCGAGTAGGCCTTCCTCATGCCATTGATAAGCGTGCCGACGCCCTGTCGGGCGGCCAACGGCAGCGGGTGGGAATTGCCCGCGCTCTGCTGCAAAGCCCCAAGCTGCTATTGGTGGACGAACCCACCGCTAGCCTTGACCCCAAGACCTCCCGCCAGATTATGCGCCTGATTCGAGAGCTATGCGCTGAGCGGGATTTGGCGGCGATCATCAATATTCACGATGTGGCGCTGGCGCGTCAGTTTGCCGACCGTATTGTCGGTTTGCGGGCTGGTGAAATCGTTTTTGACGGCCAGCCCAGCGAACTCACCGGAGAGATACTGACTACCATTTATGGCGAAGAAGACTGGGACACTACCCCTGAACCCATGGATGAAGAAGAGGCAGTGGTGAAAGCCGTTCGTCCAGTGCAGCCCCACGATGTGTTGCCCGCATTGGTGGCAGGGGGCGCGCGATGAACGCTGCGGACACATTGGCCGAACGGCGCCAGCAGGCAGCCAAGGCAGGACACTGGAAACGACTGCCGTTGATACAAGACACTCGTTTACGCTGGGGGATTGCTATTGGGTCGGTTGTCTATCTTGTCTTGGCGCTGTCCACGGTTCAGGTTAACTGGGCACGGGTTGCTGAAGGGGCAGGGCGGGCGGTGAACTTTTTGGGTGCCTTTATGCAGCCCGACTTTGTTAGCCGCCAGAATGACATCATTAACGGCTTGCAGGAAAGCTTAACCATGACGCTCACCTCGACGGTGATTGGGGTGCTGCTGGCTATCCCCGTGGGGCTAGGGGCGGCGCGCAATATTTCTCCCCTGCCCATCTATTTTGTGTGCCGCAGCATTATTGCCGTTTCGCGCACCTTTCAAGAAATTATTATCGCCATCCTTTTCGTGGTGATGTTTGGCTTTGGGCCGCTGGCGGGGATGATCACACTGGCATTCGCCACCATCGGTTTTATGGCCAAGCTGTTGGCAGAAGATATTGAGGATTTGGATTGGCGTCAGGTGGAGGCCGTACGAGCCACCGGTGCAAGCTGGTTGCAAACCATTAACCAAGCCGTTCAGCCCCAGGTCATGCCCCGCTTAATTGGGCTTTCAGTTTACCGATTGGATATCAATTTCCGCGAGTCGGCGGTGATAGGTATTGTCGGTGCGGGCGGGATTGGTGCCACGCTGAATACGTCTATCAGCCGCTACGAATACGATACCTCGGCGGCCATTCTGCTCATCATTATCGCGATTGTGCTGCTGTGTGAATACAGCTCAAGCCATGTCCGCCGTTGGACCCAGTAACCCCTGGTCCAGTAATTTCTGGAGACGTTAAATGCCTGTTTCATTCACCACGCAAGGCTCGCCGGTATGGCGACGACGCACAACACGAGCTCAGTGGCTGCAATACGTCGGTTGGTTAGCGGGTGTTAGTCTTTTTCTACTCTGCTGGAAGGTGATCTCCGACAATACCATGTGGGTGTTTGTTGAAGATGCCGGACGTCAGGGCGCTGACCTGATTAGCCGTATGACCCCGCCTAAGTGGAGCTATGCCAGCGTGCTCTGGAAGCCCATGTGGGACACCCTCAATATTGCCACGCTGGGCACGCTGATTGGCATCATGATGGCGTTCCCGGTGGCGTTTTTAGCTGCCCGCAATACCACTCCGCATCCCGTGGTGCGCAGCGTAGCGCTGGTGATTATCGTGGCCTCGCGCTCAATCAATTCGCTAATCTGGGCGATGCTGCTGGTAACGATTCTCGGGCCAGGCGTTTTAGCCGGGATAATCGCCATTGCTTTGCGTTCGATTGGCTTTGTGGGCAAATTGCTTTATGAAGCCATCGAAGAGATTCACCCAACGCCCGTTGAGGCGATTAGTGCAACGGGGGCAAGCCGCATGCAGGTAATGAATTACGGCGTGCTACCACAGGTCATGCCAGCGTTTGCCGGTATCAGCGTATATCGCTGGGATATTAATATCCGCGAATCGACGGTGCTGGGTCTGGTGGGGGCTGGCGGTATTGGGTTGCAGTTGAACGCCTCCATTAACAGCCTTGCGTGGGATCAGGTCAGCGTTATTTTCTTGATGATTTTTGTCACCGTGCTGGTCTCAGAGTGGATTTCCGCGCGTGTTCGTCATGCGATTATTTAAACGAGCGTTTATTTAAAATAGGCCGCTGTACCAATCGATAAGGGTTCAAACATGCGTTTTCCTGATGCGGATATCACCACCATTGATTTGCTACGCCACGGTGAACCGGTGGGTGGGCGTATGCTGCGTGGCTCTACCGATCATCCGCTGAGTGAAACCGGCTGGCAACAGGTAACGGATGCGGTTATGCGCCACACCGTTGAAGGGCATTTACCCTACGATGCGGTGGTCACCTCGCCATTATTGCGCTGTCGTGAATTCGCACTGTGGCTAGGCGAAGAGTTCGATTTGCCCGTACAGGTTGAAGATGACCTTGCCGA
This sequence comes from Halomonas sp., assembly GCF_007692655.1. Lineage (GTDB taxonomy): Bacteria > Pseudomonadota > Gammaproteobacteria > Pseudomonadales > Halomonadaceae > Vreelandella. The sequence continues at coordinate 1,107 of NZ_REBQ01000223.1, read as the reverse complement.
ACTACATTTGGGTCAATGGGAGAGTAAAACCCACGCCCAGGTATTCGCGGAAGAGGGCACCGAGCGGATGAGTGCGTTTTGGCATGATCCTGCCAACGTCTCGCCTCCAGGCGGCGAGAAAATAGAGACTTTTGATGCGCGGCTGGCGGGGGTATGGCAGCAGCTGTTGGCCAACCCTCCGGGCAAGCATGTACTAGTGGTAGCCCATTTGTTTGTCTGTAACGGGCTGTTGAGGCAAGTACTGGAGCAACCGCTTTCGCGGATACTGGCAATGGACTTGCCCTACGCTGCCTTGAGCCGCCTACGTCATGAGCGCCACGCCCTTGGCGAAACTACCTTTATAGAATGGATAGGCCGTTAACTATTGGCGGCTAGGCGCGCTTTACGCCATGATAAAGGCACGTTAGCTTATCGGAGCGGCTATTCATGTCCTTGGTTCGCCTATGGTTTCTATCCCTATGGTTGCTACCCCTGTGGTGTCTGCCCCGATGGTCTCCGCCCCAGTGGTTGTCACTCCGCTTTCCCTCCCAGCCAATGATCGTGGGTAGGTGGCTGCTTTCAGGAGTGTTCAGCGTGGTACTCCTGTCTGGCTGCGCTAGCCGTGACCTTACCCCGATTGAGGCGCCCCCCAGCCGAGCTGGAATCTCTATGGAGCGTGCGCTGATTCTTTCGCATGCGCAGCAGGCCATTGGTACGCCATATCGCTTTGGAGGGAATACCCCGGACGGACTGGACTGTTCAGGCCTGGTGGAAATGACCTACCGAGCAGCGGGTATCCGCGTGCCTCGAACGGCCGATGAGCAGTTTCGGGCGTTACCGCAAGTGGATGCTCCGCGCCCCGGCGACCTGCTTTTTTTTGGTGACCGCCGCAAAGCCTCTCACGTGGGGATTTATCGTGGCAATGGCCAGATGATTCATGCCCCAGGTAATGGCCGCGCGGTGGTGAGCGTGCCATTAGATATTGATTATTGGCAACAGCGCTTTTTAGGTGCCGCTAGTCCTGCCCCTTAACTTTTTTCCATTCCAGCCGATAACCTACTGTGCAGCGCAACGTACCTGAGCTGTCATACAGTGTTAGCATGGTAATTAAATGCCACACAACTACAC
>NZ_REBQ01000097.1 GCF_007692655.1 Halomonas sp. | reverse complement strand
TTGCTGTAAGGGGGCATGTTGTAAGGGCTTTGTGAGAAGGACCTCAGGGCGTGTATATTATCCAGCGTGGTATCAGTCAGTAGACGTCTGCTAATAATCATAACAAAGAGGAAACGCCGTGCGCTTACAATGCGATAAAAGCCTGCTGTTGATTGTTGATTTTCAAGCAGGACTGTTGCCCGTCATTGAGGGTGGCGAGGGGGCCGTGCAGGAGGTTAGCTGGCTAGGGGAGATGGCCTGCTTGGTTAATGTTCCTGTATGGCTAACGGAGCAAAATCCTGACCGGCTAGGTGGTACTGCGCCTTCGCTACTGTCTTCTTTAGATGACTATCAGCTGTGGCAAAAAACTCACTTCAGCGTCATGGAGGAAAGCGAGTTTCGAGAAGCGCTTAAGGCATCGGGTAAAACTCAAATTGTGCTATGTGGCACTGAGGCGCATATCTGCGTGTTGCAAACAGGGTTAGGGCTGTTAGAAGCCGGCTACGAACTGTTTTGGTTGAGTGAAGGGGCCGCTAGCCGCCGTTCCCAAGAAGCGCACCTTGCCCGCGAGCGTGCATGTGCAAACGGTGCGGTACCCGTGTCGGCAGATATGGTGGCTTATGAGTGGCTGCACCGCTGTGATACAGCGCAGTTTAAAGAGGCGCACCGGCAGCTTTTAAAGCCGCGTTCCGCACGCCCCGTCCGCTTTTTTTAGGTTACGCTAACGGTCTGCTTCATCGCGGATGAAAACGATGGTATCGCCTTGAGATGATGCAGCATCAAAACGATAACCTGCTACGTCAAACTCCTTGAGGCGGTCAGGATCGTTAATCTGTTGTTGAATAATCCATGCGCCCATCAGCCCGCGTGCCTTTTTGGCATAGAAGCTGATGATCTTGAAGGTGCCGTTTTTCTCATCTTTAAACACCGGTGTGATGATGCGAGCATCAAGCTGTTTGGTGTCCACCGCTTTAAAGTACTCATTAGAGGCAAGGTTAACCAGTACCTTAGAGCCACTATCGGCAATTGCCTTGCTGAGTGCTGGCGTCAGGGTAGGCTTCCAAAAGGCGTACAGATCTTTGCCTGCACTATTTACAAGCTTAGTTCCCATCTCAAGTCGATATGGCTGAATCAGATCCAGCGGCCTTAAAAGTCCGTAAAGACCAGACAGAATGCGTAGGTGCGATTGAGCGAAACGGTTATCTGATTCGCTGAACGTTTCGGCCTGCAGGCCAGTATAAACATCACCCTGAAATGCCTGTGCAGCGGGCTTGGCATTATTTAAAGTGAAGGGAGGCTGCCACTCTTCAAAACGCGCTGCGTTCAGCCCAGCCAACTTATCGCTAATGCCCATTAGTTCGCTAATCTGCTGGGGGGAGTAATCACGCAAAATATCGATAAGCGTTTGGCTTTGGGGTAGAAAGTCAGGCTGTGTCACCTGCTTCGTTGTCGGTGGGGTTTCAAAATCCAGTGTTTTGGCTGGAGAGATAACGCTCAGCATCGCATGCTCCTGATCGTGCCCTGGTAGATAAAAGCCTGATATAAGTGAATTCAGTATACCAAGCCTCGGCGAAGGCCGAGGCTATAGTAGTGATAGCTTGGTGAGAGTCGGCTATTTTCTTAAGGGTTGATGTGTAAGCCTAAGGGCATGGGTTTGGCATACGGCGGTGAATGTCTTCAATGGCCTCTAGCACCTCATCATCCAGCTTTAGGCTTTCGCTGGCGAGATTGCTCTCTAACTGATCCATCGTTGTTGCGCCAATGATGTTGCTGGTTAAGAAGCTACGCGAGTTAACAAACGCCAGGGCCATTTGTGCCGGGTCTAAATCATGCTGCTCTGCAAGTGCAACATAGGCTTGTGTGGCGGCTTCCGCCTCGGGCGAGGTATAGCGCTTGAAACGCTCATACAGCGTCAAGCGCCCTTTGGGTGGTTGGGCACCGTTAAGGTATTTGCCTGAGAGCACCCCAAAGCCTAGCGGCGAATAGGCGAGTAGACCCACATCTTCACGATGGGCAATCTCAGCCAAACCTACCTCAAAAGATCGGTTGAGAAGATTGTAAGGGTTTTGAATGGAGGCCACTCTTGGCAATTCCAGCTTATCGGCAAGCTGCAGTGAGCGCATCACACCCCAGGGGGTTTCATTAGACAGCCCTATGGCTCTTACTTTACCCGCATCAACCAGCTCTTTCAGCGCAGAGAGCGTCTCTTCTAGTGGCGTTGCATCTTCCTCTTCTGTGTGTGCATAGCCTAATTTACCAAAGAAGTTGGTTTGGCGGTCAGGCCAGTGCAGTTGGTAGAGATCAACGTAATCGGTGTTCAGCCGGTCAAGGCTGGTATTGATAGCCTGATGGATATGGTCACGAGTAAGCCGCGGGCCCCCTCGGATGTGATCAAGTCCTGGTCCGGAGGCTTTGGTTGCAATGATGACATCATCTCTTGAACCGCGCTGTTTTAGCCAGCTGCCAATGTAGCGTTCTGTCAGACCTTGGGTTTTCGCCATTGGAGGGACGGGATACATTTCCGCAGTATCAATAAAGTTGATACCAAATGCCACGGCGCGATCAAGCTGTTCGTGGGCTTCGGCTTCGCTATTTTGCTCGCCAAACGTCATCGTACCTAAGCAGAGTCGGCTGACCTCCATGCCGGTTCTGCCAAGTGGGCGCGTTTGCATTTTTATCTCCTTGCTAAGGCAGAATTGCCACAAGATAAGCAGCCATTACCAGGATGGTTTAAGGCATGTGTATGGCATGTTAGCTAGGCTCATTCAAAGCAGCAAATTAATGGGGTTGAGTCGTCGCAAAGGCAAGCGTATGCTTGCCAGCCCATCGACCGGCTAAAGGCCGGTTTCTCGTGTGGTTGGCAGCTATCATGTGAATGGTTGCAATCCCAATGTTCCAACAGATAGGCAGGGTGGTTTGCCATGCTGCAGGCATCAACATTGTTCACTCGGCTAGAATATAGACTAGCCGAACGGCTGTTTCATACTCGCTGGTTACTGCCGCGTTCTCCGCGCACTCAGCGTTTAACGATGCGGTTGTTTAAGCGCTGTGCGGAGGCTGGGCATCCCGATGCGCTGTCCGTTTATGGTCATATGTTGCTTCATCGCAGTCAAACGCCTCAAGACAAAGCGCGGGGTGCGAGATACGTATTGGAAGCAGCGCATGCAGGGGATGTAGCATCACAGTACCAAGTGGCGCAAATTCACGAGCATGGATGTGCTCAGTATCCGCGTCGCGAAGATTACGCGGTTACTTGGTATGCCCGTGCAGCTCAGTCGGGCCACTATTTAGCTGCTGAGCGTCTTGCTAGCGCCTACCGTATAGGTGAGTTGGGCCTGGCCGTAGATGGCGAACAGGCGGCATACTGGCAGCGACAGGCTGATAAGCATCTCCTAGATGACGTGGCCGTTGCGTGACGGGCTACCGTGTTTTGAATGAGTGAGGAAGGTTGTGTCCGAGACGCTACCCACAGTACTAGATATCGAAGCGTCCGGATTCGGGCGTGGCAGCTACCCTATTGAAGTCGGCATTGCACGTGCCGATGGCAGCTGCTGTGCTTTTCTCATTCAGCCCCTGGAAGAGTGGACGCATTGGGATCCCAAGGCCGAACTGCTTCACGGCATTACCCGTGACCGCCTTATTCAAGAGGGCTACCCGGTACGCCAAGTTGCCCACTGGCTGAACGATGAGCTGCGCGAGCTGGGTAAGGCGTATAGCGATAGCTGGGGATACGACAACACTTGGCTGTCGCTGCTCTTTCATCACGCGGGCATGCTGCCGCGTTTTCGCCTTGAGGCATTAAGGATTCTGCTCAGCGAAGAGCAGCAGGCGCTGTGGAGTGACACCAAAGAGGCGTTGATCGCCGAACAGGGGATTCATCGCCATCGAGCGGGTGAGGATGCCCGGTTGTTGCAGTTAACCTATCAGCACACCCGTAAACTCACTGAGCATACGGGCCGCTAGGCACAAGCCATTAAAAGCCACTTCATCCGTTCTAATAGCGTTACAGCTGGGCTTCTAACGCATCAAGTAACTCATTGGGTGTCGATGCATCGAGAAGCATATCGCGGGTGGTAGACGCTAAAAAACCATGGCTAACCGTGCTGTCTAAAAAGGCCATCAGAGGCGAGTAAAAGTCGTCTATATTCAGCAAACCCATTGGTTTTTCATGTAAGCCCAGATAGCCCCAGGTCCATATTTCAAACAGCTCTTCAAAGGTGCCGATCCCACCCGGCAAGGCGATAAAAGCATCAGCGTTAGCCGCCATTGTCGCTTTGCGCTCATGCATATTGCTCACTCGAATCAGCTCGCTTAAGCCAAAGTGTGCCTGTTCCCGCTCAACCAGGTGATCTGGCATCACCCCCGTTACTTGGCCGCCAGCTTCCAGAGCCGCGTTAGCCAACTCACCCATCAAGCCAATGCGGGCGCCGCCATAAACCAGCCCATGGCCGCGTTCAGCAATCGTCCGACCCAGATTGTTAGTTGCTTGACGAAACGCAGGGCTGTTGCCTTCCCGGGAGCCCAGATAAACACAAATTCGAGCCATGCTATCAATCCTTATAGCTTAAAAATGGAAGTGGCTTAAAACGATTAATGAGGCGCTTCTCAAGGCAAGCAGCGGTCTACCTGATGCTGCTGATCCATCCATTGCCCAATGACATTCTCGCCGCAAAGGTGGTGAGCGTACTGGGTGTGCAGGCAGCGTACTTGATGCCAGTTGCTAATCCCGCCAATTCCGCGCTGGGTCATGACGTCGCGGTAGCCTAGCTTGTCAATTTCCTCACGCTGAGTTTCACTCATGAAACTCCAGCGAGCCGCCACGTAGTCGCGATGGCTCTGTTGATAGGCCTCGAGAAACTCAGGCTCTTCCTGAAGGCGCTGCTCTAGGGCTTTAATCACGCCAACTGCTTCAATACGGGAAATCTCAACTTTCAGTACGTCTGAACAGAGCCAGTACAGGGTGGGAAACGGTTTGCCATCCACAATGGGAGCCATACGCAGCACCAGCGGTGTGCCTTCGCCGTCGGTTGCTGCCACCGCTTCAATTCCACGTGGTGCACGGCCAAGCTGCTGAGCAATAATAGCGAGCTGACGTTCGTCAGGGGCTTGATTGGTGCGTATCACCATCTGATAGATCTCTCACGAGCGGTCGTCTTGAACAAATTTATTAGAGCGGCCCACGGCACGGAAAAAGCAGCGATTCAGCTGTTCAGGGGTCGCGACATAGCGCCACGTCCGCTCACAGTATTCAGCAGCTCGTGCCATCAGCACGTCATAAAGGCGATTGAAGGGGGCATCATAATCGTAGGGGTCGGCACCAAACAAGCGGATATGCGGATAGTCGGCAAAGCGCTCAATAAAGTAGCGCTCAAGATCTGCCTCTACAGCGCGGTGCTGTGCAACATTGTCGGGGTCTATCCAGAGATTGTAGCGGATGGCCATGATTCGGCTCCTGTTGCCCCGGCAGCCCAGGGCAGATTCGATTAGGCAGCATCGTTAAGCTGGTTTGGGCATGTCCTGCAGGTGCGCCGTTAGCGCCTCACGAAGATCACCCTCAATAGGCATGGCGCACTTGGCTTGATGGTCATATTGAACCATGACGGTATGTCCAAGGTTGGTGAGTTTGCCATGCTGCCGTGCTTCTTGGGTTACCGTAAATGAGCTATTGCCTAAGCGTGTTAAGTACGTACGTATTTCGATATCGTGACCGTAAAACAGTTCAGCTCGGTAGTCGACTTCCATGCGCGCCATGATCAAGCGCCACTTTTTAGGATTTAAGTCAGGGGTGAACAGCTTGAAAATGTCATTGCGGGCAAGCTCAAACCAGGCAGGTAAGCGAATATTATTGATATGCCCTAAGGCATCGGTGTCATAAAACGCTGGTTCAACCGTGCGAGTAAACATGGCGTGTCCTTATTGTTAGGGAAGGGGATGCCCAGAATTAACCCAAGCGAGCGCTTGGTCAAGTGCCCGCTACACTAAGCGCAACCCTTGCTGATCTCGCCATGCAGCCTCTAGAGCCTCTTCAAGCGGTGCCTTTAAGTGCGACGGGAGCGCATCATGAGCGGCTTGGAGTGAATCAAATGAGCGGTTGCGCAGCCAGCAGTACGCCCAGGCGCAGGCTTCTTCGTCGCTTTGTGGGGTGGGGCGAGCAGGCATTTGGTTGAGTAGAAATACCGCGGTTCGTGGTGCCCATAACGGCATTTCGCCGTGTTGATCCTGGCTCCACTGTTCTAGTGTGGTACCGCTGGGGGTGGCATCTGGTGTACCTAGTTTTGCTACCCGAGCTGTTTCGGCCAAAATGAGCGCTAGCTGGTCAGTATTGGCTTGCCCAAGCGAGCGCCATTGCCGCAACAGCGCAGATAGCCCCGCCCGCATCTTGGTATAAAAGTCATCTTGCGGCATGCTTGGCACAACCCCTATTGAATGAGTGAGATTTTTCATGGCCTATGATTTTGCCACGCCTGTGGAGCGGCGCCACCCCGAAGGCGCGTGGGCATCGCAAAAATGGCACCGCTACGGCGACGATGTATTACCCCTTTGGGTCGCCGATATGGATTTTCGCTCTCCGCCAGCGGTGATTGAGGCCTTGCATGCAAGGGTTGCCCATGGCGTATATGGCTATGGCGAAGTGCCTGTTACGTTAACAGAAACCCTATGCGAGTGGAGCGCGCTCCACTACGACTGGCCCATTAAGCCTGAATGGCAGCAGTGGCTGCCAGGCGTCGTGCCAGCTTTGCACCTAGCCGCGCTGGCGCTGACTGAGCCAGGCGACGGTGTATTGACGGTCACGCCTATCTATCCCCCTTTCCTCGCGGTGGCAGAGCGCACGGGACGCCTTGCCCAGCAGGCTATGCTGGCGGCGCCCAACGCTTCTGGTCAGTCAGATACTCTCGACGACGCCTGGCAGCTTGATATTGCCGCCCTTGAAGCGGCCATTACACCGCGTACTCGCTTGCTACTCTGGTGCCACCCCCACAACCCCACGGGCCGCGTATGGCGGCACGAAGAGCTTGCTGCACTAACTGAACTGATCGAGCGTCACGACCTGTGGTTGGTGTCGGACGAGCTGCACTGCGACCTGCTATTAGAAGAAGGCGCCCAGCACCGTCCGATGGTGGCAGCATTTCCCGAGTTGATTAAGCGGACGATTACTCTGTGGGCGCCATCCAAAACCTTTAATACGGCAGGTTTAACCAGCGCCTGCGCGGTGATTCCTGACCCTGAATTGCGTCAGCGCTTTGCGGCTGCGACCAAAGGGCTTCTGCCTGATGGCAATATACTCGGCCTGGTGGCGGCGGAAGCGGCGTATCGCCATGGTGAGCCTTGGCGCCAGGAGCTGTTAAACGTATTGCGTGAGCATCGTGCAACGCTTCAGGCGCGAGTGGCGTCTTGGCCGGGGGGGCGCTTAAGCGCACCGGAGTCTACCTATCTCGCCTGGCTGGATATGCGCGAAGCAGGGCTAGGCGATGCGCCGTATAAGACGCTGCTGAAAGAGACGGGGGTAGCGCTGTCCGATGGGGCCGCCTTTGGCTGTCCTGGCTTTGTGCGGCTTAACTTTGGCACCACCGCCTCCCAACTGGAAGCGGCGCTGTCACGTATGGATGCTCTGCTGAAGCGGGAGTGAATGCTTCAGTTGAAAAACCTCAGTAGAGCATCGCAAAAAGTTTGCGGCGGTAAGCAACGGTCAGTGGGTGGTCGGCGCCTAAGGCGTCGAATACCTGCAGCAGCGTTTTACGCGCCGCGTCATCGTTATAGGCACGGTCCTGCTTCATCAGCGCTAGCAGCGCTTCCAGACCTTCATCGTAATGACCGTCGGCGACTTGGCGCAGCGCACGCTGGTACTGCGCTTCACTGTCAGTACGATCGCCCAGGGCGGCAATCTCTTCGCTTGAGAGCGCCTGCTCGCTAAACTCAATGCTGGCGCGTACGCCACGAGCGGGCGCTGCGTCACGCTCTTCCGGCGGCAGGTTATCCAGCACGTCGCGCGCCTCATTACCTTTGCCTTCCGCCAACAGTACTCGCGCAAACGCTACCTGATAGGCGTAGTGCTCGGGATACTGGCCCATCAAGGTTTGATAAATCTCCCGGGCGCCGGCGATGTCACCTGCGTTAAGCGCTTCCTCCGCCTGCTCTTCTGGTGTAGGCGGCGCTTCTCCAGGGGCAGGGAAGTAACGATTGAGCCACTCGCGCACTTCTTTCTCCGGTAGGGCACCCTGGAAACCGTCGACTAAACCGCCCTGACTAATCAGCTTCACATCCGGAACCGACTGCACGCCCAATTGGCCGCCGATTTCAGGGTTCGCTTCGATATCGAGCTTACCAAGCAGGAAAGCGCCCGCGTACTCAACGACCAGCTTGTCCAGTATCGCAAGCAGGGTGCTGCTGCCTGGGTGGGAAGGTGAGTAGCAGCCCAGTAGCACTGGCACTTTCATGGAGGCTTCCAGCACTTGCTGAATATTGCCTGCGTTCAGCTCAATAATGACATCTTCAGGGCGCACAGCTGCCTGTTCGGCGCCAGGCGCGGTAGCGTCTGCACTTCCGGTATCCGCAGTCAGCGGTTTACCTGAGCGGGGATCAATAATCTGCATGGGTAGGCTCGATATCAAAAAATGGGAAATAGTTTCCCATGATATGCAGGCAGGCCCGGTTGGATTCAAGGAAAAGGGGGGAAATAAAACTCAGGGCGCGGTTATGCGCCCTGGCAGCGCTATTGTTTGGGTATGGTTTTTGGTCTTGTTTTGGGTATCGTTTCTGGCACTGTTTCTGATACGGCTTAAGGAATGATGCGTTCCGCACGCAGGCGAGCAAATAAATCAAAAAACGCTGCGCGGGTTTCTCGGAAGTGGTCGAAACCGAAGTCGCGGGACTTGGTGATATCGTTAACACACTCTAGCTCACGGCCTAGGTCTGCATCGGTGTGCCACCAGGAGGCCAGCTTAGTCACATCAGCTTCAATGAGATCGTTTTGCGCGGCAATCTCCGTCCAGGTAGGCGCAATATCGGCCATCTGTGTTGCTAACGGCTGAGGGGTCTCTGGGCAGTCCGACACCTCAAGCTCGAAGTACTCGCCAATTTCACGCCACAGTCGACGCCAGCGGAAAATATCGCCATTGACCGTGTTGAAAGCTTCATTGTGCGCGCCAGAGGTGGTTGCCGCCCACTCCATTTGCCGTGCCAGTACCAGCGCATCGGTTAAATCGGTCAACGCATTCCACTGCACCTGAGAGCCGGGGAAGGTGAACGGCTTACCCGTTGCCTTGCAGATAGAGGCGTAAACCGCCAAGGTCACGCCCATATTCATCGCGTTACCGCGGGCATAGCCAACCACCGTATGCGGACGGTGCACGTTCCAGCTAAAGCCATCGCGCTTAGCCGCCGCAAACATGATGTCTTCCAGGGTGTAGTAGAAGTTTTCGCCAGGAACACGGGGAGCCGACTCACGAAACGGCGTTTCTGTCTTGCCGCTGCCATAGTTCTCAAAGGCGCCCAAGTACTGCTTGGTGCCGGTCACCAGCGAAACATGCGCCAAGCTTGCGTTCTGCAACGCGTCGAGCACGTTGTGCATCATCGCGCCGTTGGTTTCGATATTAGCTTTCTCATTGTCGCGGCGTACCCAGGTGCAATAGAACACGTGGGTGATCGGGAGATCAGCTAGTGCCTTCGCGGTAGCCTCTCGATCTAATAGGTCGGCGGCCACGGGAATGACGCCTGCCTGGTCAGCGGGGCGGCGGGATAATCCATAGACGGTCCATCCGCTCGCAGTGAGATAGCTGGCGAGATTGCCGCCGGTAATGCCGGTAGCGCCGACTACCAGTGCTGTGCCTTTGCGCATCGTTAACTCCTTTATGCAGACAAAATATTCGCAACGGACAAGAAAATAGTGCTGCTGTCCGGTGAAAGTGAGTCTGCTCCGCGCTGATCATTGCTACAATCAGAAAGATTGCAAATGTTTATTGCGCCAGGGGCAACTCGATGGATCTCAATGCACTACGCATCTTTGAACGCGTCGCCGCGACAGGCAGCTTTACTGCTACCGCCCGCCATTTTCATCGGGCGGTGTCGTCGGTCTCGCGACAAATCGCTTCTCTGGAGGAGGCCCTGGGCCAGCAGCTGCTCTACCGCCACACCCGCGCTGTGTCCTTGACCGAGGCGGGCTGGCGCTACTATCAGGAAGTTCGTGAGATACTGGAACGGCTCGATTTGGCAACTGAAGCGCTAATGGCGCCCACTACAGAGCCTAGCGGTGTGCTGCGCCTCAATGCTCCAGTGGCTTTCGGCCAGCGCCAAATCGTGCCGATCCTGCACCACTTCCAGCGCCGCTACCCAGCCATCAAGGCTGAGCTGATGCTGACCGATCAACTGACCGACCCTGTAAGCCAGGGCATCGACATCACCTTTCGTGTTGGTGAACTGGCCGATTCCACGCTGGTGGCGCGACGTTTAGCGTCAATGAATTACGTTGTGGCTGCCGCGCCAGCTTATCTGCAGCGCTGCGGTAGGCCGAGCACGCCGGATGATCTAGATCAACACGATTGCTTGCTCTACCAGGGCGAAATGGGGCGTCAGCGTTGGTATTTTCAGCGCGAAGAACAGCGGCAGGCCAGTGCCCACCAGGTTGATGGCACTCTCTGTAGTAACGATGCGCAGAGCCTGGTGCGCGCGGCGCTTATGGGGCAGGGGCTGGTGATGTTTCCCACCTGGCTGATTGCTGACGAGCTAACCTCGGGTGCACTTCTGCCAGTCCTTGAGGCGTGGCGCTGTGAGGTGATGCCGGGTAGGCGCGATATTCACGTGCTATATACAAAGCGCCGTCTACATACGCGTAAGGTAAGTGCTTTTCTGGATCATCTATTTGAGACTGTGGGGTCTACGCCACTTTGGGACCGATGGGAGCATAAGCAGGGATGATTAAAATGCCTTGAGACGGAGGTTGAGCAGTCGTCACAACAATCAGGCATAAAAAAAGGCAGATCAGTAAGTAACTGATCTGCCTTTCAAAAAATTGGTAGCGGGGACCGGATTTGAACCGATGACCTTCGGGTTATGAGCCCGACGAGCTACCAGACTGCTCCACCCCGCATCAACGTGTGGCGTATTCTACAGAAGTTTAACGTGAAGTCAATAGGGTGATTAACACGTTTGGCTTATAGCCGTTGAGTATGACCTGCGGCAACATGAGGTAAGTGCAGCTATGCTTTAAATAGTCATAACAAAAAGCTTACGCTGGTGCATCGCACTGCCAAATAGTGCACTAGGGTAATACAAGCGCAGTCGCGCTTATTCACAATGGCTTGCGACAAAAATGTGTTTTTACACCCAAGCCATTTGTCATATCAGGGAGGTAGTCAATGGCCAATCAAGCCCCCGTCGCCTGGGTAACTGGTGGAACTGGTGGTATCGGTACGGCAATTTGTCGTTCGTTGGCAGAGGCGGGTTATCTGGTCGTAGCGGGGTATCGCAACCCCGATAAGGCCAAAACCTGGCTAGAAACGCAGCACGCCGACGGCTACAACAATATAGAATTGTCGGGAGTCGATCTTGCTGACCACAATGCCTGCCTTGAAGGAGCCCGAGAAATTCATGAGAAGTATGGTTCTATCAGCGTGCTGGTGAACTGCGCGGGCATTACCCGCGATGGCACCATGAAGAAAATGTCATACGAGCAGTGGTACGAAGTGCTCGACACCAACCTCAATAGTGTTTTTAACACCTGCCGTAGCGTGATCGAAATGATGCTTGAGAGCGGCTACGGTCGGATCATCAATATTTCATCTATCAACGGGCGTAAAGGCCAGTTTGGTCAAGTCAACTACGCGGCTGCCAAAGCGGGCATGCATGGCCTGACTATGTCGTTGGCGCAGGAAACGGCGACCAAAGGCATTACCGTCAATACCGTATCACCGGGCTACATTGCCACCGATATGATTATGAATATTCCAGAAAAGGTACGCGAAGCAATCCGCGAGACCATTCCAGTGAAGCGCTATGGTACGCCAGAGGAGATTGGCCGCCTGGTTACCTTCTTAGCCGATAAGGAGTCAGGGTTTATCACCGGTGCCAATATCGATATCAACGGTGGTCAGTTTATGGGCTAGTGTGGGTTAACACTGGTTGATAAATTTACGTTTTCTATATCGCAGGAGACGCAAACGGGAGGCTTGATAGCCTCCCGTCTTTATGCGCTGCCTATTCAGGTTGGCTAGGGTAAAGGAACCCTTGCTAGCCGGCTGAGTAAGCTGTCCAGCTCTTCTACTTCAGCAGCCCATAGCGTGGCTGGCATCGGTCCGAGTGCTAACAGAGCGACCAGGATGTCGGCGACCTCTTGCTCACGGCTACGCTCTTGGTTAAAGCCCTCATTTAAACGCTCCACTTGAATAGCCAGGCGAAGCGGCTCATCGCTTTGCCGAACGCTGCCTAAAGCAAGCATTGAGAGGTGCACTCTAAGGCGGGCCAGTGATTCAGCCATCTTGGCGTGATCATCGGCTGACAGCGGAGCAGCAATCTCATGTCGCTGCTGATTTCGTGTTTTATGCGCTTCATGAAAAGCGGCGGGTAGCGCGGCGCTGAGCACCGTCTGTGCATCGACATTTTCAGCCTTTGCTTCACTAAGGTGGCGTTGATCTGCCTCTAAGTGAGCATTTACTAACGGCATGATGGTGTGCCATTGCTGAACCGTATCGGCAACCGCAAGGCGGTTTAAGCGTTCTCGACGAGCGCGGACAATGCCGCTCATCCGTCGTTGCATGCCTTCACTGCGACGGTTGCGGGGTAGCGGTTCCAACTGATTGGCTTGTTCGAGAAAGCGATCCAGCGTAGCAGCTTCGCTGGCTTCAATAGGCTGCCAGCTATCCATTTGGTCGATCAGCGTTTGCATCTCATCAAGCTGCTGTTGCTGACGCGCAGCCTGCTCATTTTTATGGGCTTCGCGTTGGGCAAATAGCTGATCACATTCATGGCGAAAGGTTTTCCACAGCGCTTGTTCTTCGCCTTTGGGCGCGCGACCGAGAGTTCGCCACTGCTGCTGTAACTGTTTGGCCTGGTGGATACGTTGAGATAAAGGCTGGCTGTCGTCGCTGCGTAACGCCGCTACTTGACTAATCAGCGCTTGCTTCTGTGTGCCAATAGTTTCAGCGCGCTGGTCAATGAGAGTCTGTAGCTGATGCCGGATGATGCCGAATCGTCTGCCAACGGCCTCGGAGCGCTCTCTTGGCACCGGGCTATAATGACGCCATTGGTGGCGCGCCTTGTCGCGTATTTGCCGGAGTACATCCGGATCGGCGTCTTCAGCAGGTTGGGCAAGCAAGCTTTCGAGCTGAGCGCACAGCGCTTCGCGAGCTTGTAGGTTCGCCTCACGCTCTTCGCTAAGACGTTCTCGCCAAGGCGCGAGGCGTTCGTGAATACGATCTGATGCGCTACGAAAGCGCGCGGCCTGTTCGCGGTTGGCGGCGGCATCGCCGAGTGATTTCCAATCTTTAACCAACTGGCGGTGGTGGCGATCTAGCGCGTCTTCCTCCATGTGCAGGTCATTAGCGAGCGCTTCGATGCTGGCGCAGAGCTGTTCACGCTTTGGCCCGGCAACAAACCCACGCCAGTCGCGCAGTTCGGCAAGCCGCGCGGCTAAATGCTTCAAGCGTGCCTTGAGGGGTTGAGCCCTGGCGCTTTCCAGCGCCTCAATGCGTGGCTTGAGGCGCTGATGCAGGCGGCTGGCGCTTTTAAAAGCGCCACGCTCTAGCAAGTGCTCAAAGGTATCGAGTTCGGCGTCATGGGCATCTAGCGTGGATTGGTCTTCGCTGGGCTGCGACGGCGCAGTGCTCTCGGTGTTGAGTGCGGCCTGGGCACGGGTTAGCAGGGCGGGGGGCGTAATGCTATCAGGCCACTGGCACTGGCTTACCTGGGTTGCCACTGCTGAATAATCGCCATCCGCTAGCGCTTTCTCAATGGCAGGGCTGATGACGCACCAGCGCTGCCACGCTTCTAAACACTGGTCGTAGTGCTGGATGGCCAGCGTGTAGCGTTGACGCATGGTGTCGCTAGGTGGGTGCATATCGGAAAGCGCTTGCCAACGCTGGCCGAGTAGCTGGCGCTGAGCGCGCAGGCTGTCAATATCTTGTACGGTTAAGGCTGACGCATGGCGCAGGCCGTCAAGTGTTTCTTCAATACCTTCCAGCAGCTGTTCGCGGGTGTTTTCGGCGTCACTGCGCAGTTCGTCGCTTTTTTGTCGAGCCTGTTCTTGAGTTTCGTGATCATGCAACGTTTTGCGACAGTTGAGCAGCGCTTGATGGAAACGTTGTTCCTGCTCTGCGCTGGGCGACAGCGTCAACTGTTGCCACTGTCGTTCTAGGTGACGAAAGCGCCCCCCATACAGGGGTTCCCAAGGGGCACGTGCGTGTTGCTCAAGTTGGCTAAGCAGGGTTTCGCACTGCTGCTGCTCGGCTTCCAGCCACTGAGCGTCGCTACGTAAGCGGTTGAGACGTTCCCGCGCTAAGCGCACCACCTGGCGATCTCGTCGTGCCTCTTTTAGCAGACGCTTTAGCGCCTCTTCATTCTCAATGCGTTCTGCAGCCTGATGGCGAACCGCGGCTACGCCATTATGACAAGCCTGATGGATCAAATCATTTTCGTCGCTGAGCCTGCTCAATGCGATTAAACGCAGATTAAGATTATCGCCCTTCAACGCGACCATGCTCAGCACCTTCGGATCCTCTATAAGGCTAACGAGCGACTGACGCTGCTGCAGGTCGGTATGGCCGTCAATTCCGCTCAGTCGTTGGCAAACGGCATCGGACCATGTTGCTTCCTGTTGATGATGCGGGTAAGCATCAACAAGGCCGGCGCAATCATCTAGTGCCAGCAGCGCGGCAAGGCGGATCTGTGAATCGGTATCATGGGCGAGCGACTCCAACGCTTGGCGCTGCTCTGATTGCTGAGGATCAAGTCGCTGGAGGGCCTGACGACGTACCTCGGGGTCAGGGTGTTGCCACCGAGGAGCGAACAGGCGTCTTAACAGTCCGTGCATGGATCATCCTGCTAATATGAGGTGCGTAGCATGAAAAAAATCAGTCGTCGGCGACTTAGGGTGTTGCAGTCATCGGCGCTGTCGCTTAGCTTGGCATTACTATGATGTGGTAAACGGCTATTTTCTAGACCACAGTACTTGAATAGTACGCTACCTTTAATCTTACCTGAACATGACATGGAGTTCGGCCATGAGCCTTAACCTGGATAGCGCCGCAGTGGCCTTTACCTTTAAAGGCGGCATGCTGCCGATGACCGTCATGGAGCTAAGTAGCGCCGACCCGGAGCGAATTCGACAGCAGTTAGCCGGCAAGCTTACCCAGTCTCCTGCTTTCTTTCAGCATACACCGGTTGTGCTCAGCGTGGAAAAACTTGATGAACCACACTTAGCCCTTGAACGCATTTGTGCCGTATGTCGCGACCATAAGCTTTTGCCCGTGGCGGTGCGCGGCGGGCCTGAACCTGTACGCCAATCTGCATGGGCATTGGGGCTGGGCTGGTTTCCACCGATTGAAGAGGGCCGTGGGCGCATATTGGAAAGCGTCAACAGTTCTCCTATACATGAAGTGACACCTGAAGATACGGCGAGTGAGTCAGACGCGCCTGCGCTTGCCACACGACTATACCGTGGCACCGTGCGCTCAGGGCAGCAGGTCAGTGCCTCTGAAGGAGATCTGGTGGTGATTGGTGCGGTGAATGCTGGGGCAGAGGTGCTGGCGGCAGGGAGTATTCACGTTTACGGCGCGCTGCGTGGCCGTGCGCTAGCGGGCATTCATGGCAATACTCAAGCGGGTATTTACTGCCGTGAATTGGCTGCCGAATTGCTCTCAGTGGCTGGTAATTATAAACGCTCGGAAGATATCGACCCACAGCTGTCGGGACGACCAGCCGAAGTTCACTTTACAAAAGAGCAGCTTGAAATTAAGCCTTTAGGGTAAGGTGTTTGTATGAGCGTGCGTTGGTGCTTCATGCCTAGCGACGCAGAAGACGCTATCCGTTACAGTATGGCATGTTGATGACATTGACGTTCCCGTGATGCGCAGAGCGCCATGAAATGCGCTCGTGACGAACGACTTCAAGAAGGAAGTAAATCTTGGCCAAAATAATTGTAGTGACCTCTGGTAAAGGAGGGGTCGGTAAAACCACCAGTGCGGCGGCAATTTCCACGGGTCTTGCGCTGCGCGGCAAAAAAACCGTTGTGATTGATTTTGATGTGGGTTTGCGGAACCTTGATCTGATCATGGGCTGCGAAAGACGCGTGGTGTATGACTTGGTTAATGTCATTCAAGGCGAAGCGGGATTGAATCAAGCGCTGATCCGTGACAAGCGCGTTGAGAACTTGTTTATCCTGCCCGCTTCACAAACCCGAGATAAGGACGCTTTGACGCAGGAAGGCGTTGCCGAAATCCTGGAAAAGTTAAAAGAAGATTTTGATTTTATCCTCTGTGATTCACCCGCGGGTATTGAGCGTGGTGCCCAGCTGGCGATGTATTTTGCTGATGAAGCCATTGTAGTCACCAATCCTGAAGTCTCTTCAGTGCGTGACTCAGACCGTATTTTAGGCCTGCTGGCCTCGAAAACCCGTCGTGCCGAGCAGGGTGATGATCCCATCAAAGAGCACCTTCTGGTAACGCGTTACAACCCTGAGCGTGTGACGTCTGGTGACATGCTGACCCTGGACGATATTCGCGAAATTTTAGCGATTAACCTGCTGGGCCTAATTCCCGAGTCGGAAGCCGTACTGCGTGCATCTAACCAGGGCGTGCCGGTAACCCACGATATCTCTAGCGACGCGGGCCAAGCCTATAGCGACACGGTATCTCGCCTGCTTGGTGAGGACATGCCGCTGCGCTTTCACGAGCTGCAACGCAAAGGCCTGCTAAGCCGTATGTTCGGGGGAGGTCGTCGATGAAATTACTGGAGTTCTTGAAGCGTGAGCGCAGAAAGTCTGCCTCGGTAGCCAAAGAACGTTTGCAAATTATTGTGGCGCATCAGCGTAGTCAGCGCGGTCAGCCCGACTATATGCCGATGCTTGAGCGAGAGCTGCTCGAAGTGATTCGTCGCTACGTGCATGTTGATGACGATGCGATCCAGATCTCCTTGGATAGCGAAGACAACTGCTCTGTGCTGGAATTAAATGTCACTCTTCCCAAGAGCTAATTTGTAGCACTGGTCTTAAGTGCAACGTTGAAGAGCTGAAGGCGCGGCAAAAGGGGTGGCGGTTGTGCTAGGCTTGGGCTTTTGATTGCTCAGCGGAGTGCTTTTGCATGGCGCCACCCAATGCTGCCCCTATCAGTTTTCTATGGCATGACTATGAGACCTTCGGGGCTGACCCGCGCCGTGATCGGCCTGCTCAGTTCGCGGCGTTGCGAACTGACGCCGAGCTGAATGAGATCGGCGAACCGATAGAGCTATACTGCAAGCCCGCCGATGACTACCTGCCCCACCCTGCGGCCTGTTTGATCACCGGTATTACCCCTCAAAAAGCCCAGCGTCACGGCCTCCCTGAAGCAGAGTTCGCCGGCGAGATTCAGCGCCACATGAGCGAGCCTGGCACCTGCGTCGTGGGCTATAACAGCCTACGGTTTGACGACGAAGTCTCCCGCCATCTGTTTTACCGTAACCTACTCGATCCCTATTCGCGGGAGTGGCAAAACGGCAATTCCCGCTGGGATTTGATTGATATTGTGCGCGCTTTTTATGCCCTGCGCCCCACGGGCATTGAGTGGCCGCTGCGGGAAGACGGTGCGCCTAGCTTTAAGCTGGAGCATTTAACCGCGGCCAACGGCATTGCCCACGAAGGCGCCCACGACGCGGTAGCCGACGTACGGGCCACCATTGCCCTAGCTCGGTTGCTCAAAGCGCGCAATGCCAAGCTGTTCGATTATCTGCTTGGCCTGCGTGGAAAGCGTGCGGTGGCCAAGCAGCTTGATCTGCCTGGCGCTAAGCCACTGCTGCATATCTCCCGTCGCTACCCCGCAAGCCGAGGCTGTAGTGCGTTGGTGATGCCGCTGGCCGAGCACCCAACTAACCCTAACGGCGTGATCGTTTACGATCTAAGCGTTGATCCCAGCGACTTACTGAGTATGTCGGCGGAACAGATTCGTGAGCGGGTGTTTGTTAGTCAGCAGGATTTAGCCGAAGGCGAGACGCGCATTCCGCTGAAGGTGATTCATATCAACCGCTGCCCGGTGGTATTTCCAGCCAGTGCTTTAAAAGATGTTGATGGTCCGCAAAAGGGTGAGTACGGCACTATCGTAGAGCGCTTGGGCTTGGACGTGGTGGCCTGTCGGCAGCACTGGAAAACCCTGCGCGATGCCAGTGGTATTGCCAACAAGGTTGCCGAGGTATTCAGTGCCGGTTACGAGGAGACACCGCAAGACCCTGACCTGATGCTCTATTCGGGAAGTTTCTTCTCTGCCGCTGACCGCCAGCAGATGGAGCGGGTGCGTGAAATGGAGCCGTGGGATCTTGTGGGGCAGCGATTTGCGTTTCAGGACCCGCGCTTGGAAGAAATGCTGTTTCGCTATCGTGCCCGTAGCTACCCAGACACCCTGGAAGGGGAGGAGCGTGAGCAGTGGGAGGCGTTTCGCTGGATGCGTATCAATGACCCTGCGTTGGCGGGCTTTACGCTCAAGGCCTTTGCGCGGGAAATTGCTCAGTACAATCAGCAAACCCTCTCTGATCGCGAGCGGCAGATTCTGGAAGAGCTGGTAATGTTTGTGGAAGCCATGATGCCAGCTCAGGCGTTTGATGCCTGAGCTGGCATCGGTAGGCTAGCGCCAGTACTTATTCATTGTGCACTTTAGGCAGCGCCGAGCGCGCTTCCCGATAAGCAGCCACATCGCTGGGCTCGTCTTCAGGGTTGAAGCGAATGTCCAGCATGTGCTCCCTCAGCGACGGCCAGAGGGCTTGCATATCCTCGATACTCACGTTCAGTGCTAACTCTGCCAATTGGTCCCGGCGGTCAAAGCGCACGTCGTCCAGCGCTGTTGCCTGCCAGTAGCGGTTGGCCATGCCAGAAAGGCTGGTATCGCGCTGACGCAGCTGGTTGTAGACCGCTTGACGGTAAGAGGCCAATTCATCATCGCTAAGCTGATCAAGGCGTTGGTTTGCCTCGTCAAGGAACGCGTCCATCCGCTCGGTAATCGTGTCGCTGTCGACATCAGGTGATTGCACCACGAGTGCAATGCCGGGCGCTTCCAAAAGCGGCGAATAGCCAGCGTTAACGATGTAGCCGAGCTGTTGCTCTGTGCGTAGCTGTTGGTAGAAAGGCGTTTCCAACCAGCGGGCGATGACCATGGCGGTGGCCTGCTCCCGTGGCGTTTGATCTCGTCCCTGCATATAACGCAGTACCAAGGACTCCTCCCGAGTGCTGTGAGGATGCAGTACGCCGTGCTCTTCGCTGACGGCAAGCGGCGTAAGGTTGGGGATGTCGTCGCGGGACAAGCGTGGCTGGAGTTGGTTGCGTATCAGCTGTGCCTGCTCGCTGGCTAGCTCATCGTCAGTATTGCCGACCGCCATGGCGTCAACGTATAGCTCGTTCAGGAAGCGCTTGCGGAAATCTTCTAAATGGCGCCGCTCAAATCGCTCGCTGGCAGCCAGAAAATCAGCGGTTGAAAACTGCGGGGTGAGCAACGCTTCACCTAGCGTACGGCTGGCTTGCCCATAAAGGGAAGATTGCGGTGCATTGCGCCACTCCCGCTGCAGTTGGTAACGCACACGCTCAAAGGCGCCGTCTGTAATCTCGGCGGTTTTAAGCTGCTCAATCGCCTGTTCAATTAGCGGCGTTTGGCCATCTCTCCAGCCTGAGAACGAGAGCGTCATGCCACGGGCGTGAGGATAGGCGCTAAACGCCTGACCGGCCAGCCAGGCGGGGTATAGGGACTCATTCAAACTGTCGTTGAGCCAACTGGCAAGCAGTCTGGTGAGCACTGCTTCTTCCGCAGAGTAGCTGGACGTTGGGTTCTGCAGGCTAACCCGCCACTCAACGCTTGGGGTGTTAAAGCGCTCATCCTGCATGTGCCAAGCGGTAAATGACGGCGTATCAACCAACAGGTTAGGGTGCTCATATTGGCCTTCCAGCAGCGTCAAGTCACTGGCAATAAAAGGATTGGGGCCGGGTAGCGCTAGACCGCTAAGGGCTTGGCCTGCTTGGTCGGGCGTGTGCTCGCGCCACTGGGTGTTGAACCACGGTGAAACGGTATCGCTTTCCACATCGGGTGCTGAGTAGAAACGCAGCATGTTATCTGGCGTTAGGGCATCCAGGTAGGCCTGCTGACGCTCTTCGTCGGGACCATCCATACGGTATGCGGCATATTGCACGTCTTCAACAGGGTAGCGGGAGAGGCTCATTGAGAGGCGGGTCGCTTCCTGCTGAGGCGCGCCATGCTGTTGAAAGCGAAACGCCTGCTCGTTCAGGCTTGCCTGTTCGTCATAGCGCCAGGAAGCAAGGCCGTCGCTACGCAGTTGTTCAATGGCTGCAAATAGGGTGGCTTCGATATCATCCAGGCGCTCGGCACCTGCGGGGGTGAGGCTGATGGAAACTGTAAACAGTGCGTGTTTACCATCACCGCGGCCAATGCCAGCGGAAAGCGCATCGGCAAGCCCTGCATCGCGCAGTACGGCGAGTAGGCTGCCATCCCCCTCATCGCCTAGCAGGTGGGCAATGAGTTGCGCTGGTTTGGTGCGATAATCATCGGTGGGGTCGGGCACCGGGAAGTAAAAGCGCAGTTGACGGCGGTCCTGGAGCGACTGACGTTCGATGTAGCGCGGCAAGGTGTCTGCATCAACCAGGGGCTCCTCAATCGTCGGTACGCTTAGGCCATTGTCTGGTATGTCTGCAAAGCGCTCGGCTACCCACTCTTCCAGCGTGTCGAGGGGTTGAGGTGCCACAATCGCCAGGTTCATCACGTTGGCGTCGTAATATTGGTGGTAAAAATCGATCACTCGCTCGCGTAGTGTTGCCTCGCCTTCCGGCGGGTTGGCTAGCGTCTCGCGACT
>NZ_REBQ01000069.1 GCF_007692655.1 Halomonas sp. | reverse complement strand
AAAATATGAAGAATTATTGAAGCCACCTTAGTAGCATTGTGACTGGCTTCAAAAGAAGTAACATTAAATTACCCCAGTAATAAAAGACCGTTAAACCACACCTACATTTAGCTCAAGCCTCTCTACGGATGGAGAAATATTTATGCTGCGATACTTGCTCTCATTGGCCGCACTTGGTGCCATCGTAATGGGGAATCCCTCGTTGGTCTTCGCTCCAGTGATGGCCGATCAGGTGGCGATAACATCTGATTCGAAAATTCCTAATGATCTCAATTATCTTCTTTACACGCCCGAAGATTACGAAACGTCAGAAGAGCCTTATCCCCTGGTTGTCTGGCTTCATGGAGGCGGTCAAAGTGGTGACGATATCAATGACGTTAGATCCAGCGGGCTTCCCAACATAATTGAGCAAGGGTCTGATTTACCTTTCTTTGTATTCTCACCGCAGAACCCTAGCGAAGACCTTCTCTACCCAATTGAAAAAGTTAAGAATGTATTAGACGAGTTGGTCTCAGAGTTCCGTGTCGATCCAAGTCGCATCTATGTGATGGGATACAGTCGGGGCGGCTTTGGTGCATGGGCGATGGCGAAGCAGTTTCCCGATACTTTTGCAGCGGTGGTGCCTATCGCTGGGGGCGGTGTCCGCTATTATCTCAATCGTACGAATGAGCAAACCGCCTTCTGGATCTTTCATGGTTCCAGAGATGACGTTATTCCGCTTTCCGATTCGGTGGTACTTTACGAACGCTTAAAGAGTCTCGATCGGGACGCGCGATTGACCGTATTTGATGCAGACCATGAAGAAATTGAAAGTTTGACTTTAAACCAGAGTGCAATGTGGGATTGGCTACTTCAACAGCAGCTGGAGACAGAGTAGGTCAGTTATCCTTCTAGCTTGCCTTTTTCAGCCGTTTTCGAGTAACGAAATTTTGAAAATATCCCATGTACAGCAATGGGATATTTTTTTATGTCGTTTATCGATGGTTCTTATAGCACTCAGTAAAAGTTCACACAACTGTTTGATAATAAACATTATCCATAACATACGTTAAGTCATTTATGTAAGCATCTGTTTTAGAATGAGGCCAAAAATCGTTAGCCTGAGAGGTAATAGAGTGGCGCTCCTCGATACCGTCGTGATGCGGGGCCTTACCATCCAAGGCGTGCTGTCTCCTGAAGACAAGGCGTTGTTGCTGGGCCTTGAGCTCAACCCTCGGCATATATCAGCCAGCGAGGAGCTATGGCAGGAACGCGCGGATGCTGATCTGTTCTGCGTGGTCAAAAAGGGCTGGGCATACTCCTATCGCAACTTGAGAAATGGCTCTAAGCAGATCCTTAAGTTCTACCTCCCCGGCGATATCATCGGCATGCGTGATTTTGGCTTCACCCGCCGACTATCAAGTGCGGCGATGATTAATAATGGTGTGATCTATACGTTCTCCTATCAGCAGCTTTTTGAGCTCTTCGGGCGTTCGAGCCTGGCTGTTGGCATTCTGGCCACAGCGATGCGTCAGCAGGCGCTGCTCTCCGAGCGGCTGATCTATCTCGGTCAGTATGCTGCCCACGAGCGATTGGCACATTTTCTCTACGAGATCTACCTGCGACTCAAGCGAATCGACGCCGTGCAGGATAATAGCTTCCTCATGCCGCTCACACAGCAGCTGATTAGCGACGCGCTGGGGATGAGTCCGGTGCACGTGAGCCGAACCTTCTCGATGCTGCGTGAGGAGGGGCTAGTGATCAGAGACCGTCAGCATGTCAATTTGCCTGACCCCGAGGCGTTGGCGCGGCTAGTAGAGTTCAATGACAGCTATATCGATGAATGCCTGCCTCTCACCTTTTCTGAACTTCTAAAAGCTAGCCCATAGCCCATATTGAAGAGGCTTTTCTTGCCTTGACCTAAGCTGGCTCCTAGCTAATGTTTTTGGATAGCTAATGTTTTAGATAGCTAAGGTTTTAGTCAACAGTTTGGGTGGTGGGTAAGGGATAAGTATGGAATGTAGTAGCCGCTCAGCCTGTCAAGCTAGGTTCGGTGCATCAACAGATAACTAAGTGAAGCACTGCGTAATTTAAGTCATGCTTATTGTTGCTTTTTTTAAATGGGTTATAAACCACCTTTGTTAAAGGTGGTTAAAGTTTGGGGTTGAGTATTTAGTAAATAATAATCGAGTCTTTAACAAAAGTTATGGATATAAATAATATCTCTTTAATGAGCCATAAATCCTGAGCAAAAATTGAGATCGCAGCGGGAAGCTACAGTAAAAGCTAAAGTAAAAAAGTTATCTGCCGATATTTACAGCAGATAGAACAGCTTTGCCCCATAAATGCCGTTGACGACAAGCAGCAACCTCCGCTAAAGGCGGGCGCTCAAGGTACCCACTCTTTCCAGCCCAGCGAATCATCAATGACAAATGTTCCTACTCCGATCTCCACTAATGACGCTTCGCAATACGCTGCTACGGCACTCAGGGCATCAAGGACCTTTATCTACGTCATCTTTTCGCTGTTTCTGACAGCGGGGCTTACGTTGGTTTATCTGAGCCTTTCACTGGATGCCAGCCAGGTGGAACATAGTGAAGCAGATGCGGTAAGGGCACTGGAGAGTCGGCAGGATAAAATTGGCACGGCACTGGCTGACTACGCGTTCTGGACCGATGCCTATAACTACACGCACGAAAGTGTCGACACGGAGTGGGCCTTTGAGCGTGACAATATTGGCTCTTCTCTTTTCTCGACGTATGGCCTGGACGGCGTATTTATCGTCGGCCCAACTGGCGCAACCCGCTACGCCATCGTCGATGGTGAACTCAGTGATGTGGCTGCTCGCGACTGGGTAGCTGGCGATCTACTGGCCCTGCTTGGTGAAGCGCGGCGCGAGTCAGCTGAAGATGGGATCGCCTACGCTTATTTTTCGGTGAGAGAACTACCTGCCGTTATATCTGCGGCTGTCATACGGCCAAACAGTTCTTACGATCAGTTTGACGAGTTGTCATATCTGGTCTTTATCGACGTGTTGACCGATGCCAAGCTAATGGGAATGGAGGAGGCCTTTAATCTAGGCGGACTGCAAGCGACCCTTGGTGCTCTAACCGACGGCGACCGCCCCCTTTTGATGGTGGAGAAAAACATAGGCACGGCAGTGACTTTGCAATGGGAGAGCGAGGCGCTTGGCCGTTCGATTTTGATCAAGTTCTTGCCACTGCTGTTCTTGCTGGGTGTGCTGGTTGCTATTCTGGTGTCTGGCCTGCGCAAGCGCGTCATCAATGCGAGCATCATGATCGAGGCAGCGCAGCGCGCTCTGAGCGTTAGCGAGCAGCGCTTCAAGAATATATCGGAAGCATCATCGGACTGGATCTGGGAGACCGATCCAGATCAGACGCTGACTTACCTGTCCGAGCGATTTACGCAATTAACCGGCTTGCCTCGCCACGACTGGATCGGACGGCCACTGCCCGAACTCTTAACCTATGAGAAAGCCATGCTGGCATCAGTGGCCGAGCATAGCAATGCCACCGGGCGCAAACCTATTCTTTGTGAAATGCGTGATAGCGACGATAGCCTGCATTATTGCCAACTGTTTGCCTGTGAAGTGCGGGTGGGTGAACAACTTCAAGGTTATCAGGGGACAGTGTGCGATATTACCCAGGAAATCGAGGCCAAGGCGCATATTGAGCACATCAGCCACCATGATTCGCTGACGGGGCTGGCGAACCGTCACCACCTCAACCATTACCTCGATAACCGCCTGAACGAAGGGCTAAGCGGCGATCATCCTCTGTTCCTTTTGGCACTGGACCTCGACCGCTTCAAACCTATCAACGATACCTTTGGTCACGCTGCTGGCGATCTAGTGCTCCGGGAGGTTGCCGATGCGATCACCCGCTGCACTCGGGAGACTGATCTGGTGGCAAGACTGGGTGGGGACGAGTTTATTGTGGTAGCCACTGATTGCCGCACCTATGAGCGTGCAGAACGCCTGTGCCAACGCTTGATTGAGCAAATCAATCAACCGATTCGTATTGATGGGAATGACGTCAACGTTGGTACGAGCATCGGCATTGTCGCTGCGCCTTATCACGGATTAACTGCCGAGCAACTTTTGCGCTACGCGGACATCGCGCTTTACGAAGCTAAATCCAACGGGCGTAACCTGTTCCGTTTCTACGAGCCGACGATGAATGAGCGCATCATGGAGCGCCGTCAGTTGGAGATGGACATGCGCCAGGCGCTGCGACGCCAAGAGTTCCGCCTGGATTTCCAGCCACGCTACGATGCCTCTTCCCAGACGATTGTTGGGGCCGAGGCGCTGGTGCGCTGGTTGCATCCGGTGCGGGATTTACTCAGCCCGGCGAGCTTTATCCCACTGGCCGAGGAGACAGGTCTGATCTTTGAACTCAGCGACTGGGTACTCCACGAGGCCTGTCTCAACGCGCTAAGCTGGAGCGGTAATTTGATGGTATCGGTGAACCTGTCGCCCGTAGAGTTTCAGCGCAGCGATTTGGTAGAGCGCATTGCGGCTGTACTTGAGCGTACCGGCATCGCGCCACACCGGCTAGAGCTGGAAATCACCGAAAGCGTTATGCTCGAGGATGCTGCCTCAGCGCTAATGATGATGAACAATCTCAAAGCGCTCGGGGTACGCTTGTCCATGGACGATTTTGGCACAGGCTATTCGTCGCTCGGCTATTTGCGCACTTATCCGTTCGATGGCATCAAGATAGATCGCAGTTTCATTATGGGCCTAGACCAGTCAAAAAGTAGTCAGGCACTAGTGGACGCTATCGTCAGCATGGGTCACGCGCTCTCTTTGACAGTAACTGCCGAGGGCATCGAGACCGCGGAACAACTCGGCAAAGTAGTTGAGCTGGCTTGCGATCAAGCTCAGGGGTTCTACCTGGGTCGCCCTGTGTCTCCTTTGCTGTTCAAACAGATTGTCGGGGTAGCGGAGTTAAGTTAACGATGCCCGGCTGTTGAAGCCGGGTAAGTAATTTTCACAAGATGGTTGTGAGACCTTC
>NZ_REBQ01000254.1 GCF_007692655.1 Halomonas sp. | reverse complement strand
GATAACTGCCCCAGGGCAGTCGGGTTTCGAGGATGCGCCCACGCAGCCTATCATTTTGTGGGGCGTAACTTTGCTCGGGGATAGCATCGGCGCGGTAGGCGGTTTCAGCGTAGCCTTCCGCAGGCGTTATCGGTTCGTTTTGCAAGCTCATCGGCGGCCTCCCTGCTGATTCCATACCCAGGTCAACGACGAGGGGTGCGTGGTAAAGGTCATTTCGCCCTCAATGGGTTGATAGGTTCTGCTTGCCCGATCCCAGAACTGAATGCTGCCCTGGCCCGTTAGATCGTCAAGGTACAGACGCACTAGGCTGGCTTTCTGGTGATATTCCTGCGTGTAATCGGGCTCATGCTGAAAACGGCCACGGCTATTGCGCAACCAGCGTGAGTCTACACCTAAGTGCGAGCTGGGAATCCCCATGCGCCGCCATTCGCGGGGTAAGCTGATTCCCAGGTAACGAATAGCCTGATCTTCAGGGTCTTCCGCTTCCACAGAGGCCACCAGTCGCTGGCCCTTGACGACAGGGTAATACTGATAGGTGAAGCCCATATCAGGCACCGGCGCCAGGTAGTCGGCGCTAACGCCTAGAGGAGGAAGCTGGAACTCGCCATAGCGTAACCCGGCGCAGCTGAACTTGACCGCGATATCGCAGTCCGCAAAGCGCGGTGCTCGCTCAACTAACGTCCGAGGAGCTACCAGTTCAGCATAAGTGTCATGCAGCCCCTGCAGCAGATAAAGATAGGCTTGGTGGGGGCTAGCCCCTCTGAGCTGTGCCAGATAATCATGAATGGCGACTGAATCCTTATCATCCTCTTGGGCGGCGAGTTGGGCCAAGCGTGATTCCAGCTCATCACGGCGGCTGCCAAAGGGGCCATACTGCACCCAGAGAGAAAAGCCGTCATCGCGGCTATTCGTTGCCAAATATTGAAAGAAAACAGAGGCAGCAAGGCTAATAACGGTGATGGGTACTGGCCTTGATGTACCCACCCAGCCCAATACACGATTAAGCAATTGATAACGTGCCAACTGAGCTTTAGATATACGCCCTGCCGCCTCACCAAAGCCGGATCCGTAAAAGCTAGCCATCCCCATGGTGGCGGCCTGGGCCCTTGTCCAACGGGCAGCTCGATGTTCACCACGTTGAGCAAGCTGATGAGCATCATTGGCCACCAGCGCAGTGGTTAATAGGCCTGCACCTAATGTCAAAAAACCACGTACTTTGGATGCATCGTTCATGGCTTCTTGCCAAGCGCGTGATCTAATATAAGGTTTATCTAAAAAATTATTGGTTTTGACTGCCCAGCCCCATTGGCTATTCGCCAGCTTTAATCCCTGTGCTGTTAGCAAAAAACTGTCAAAAACAGCGCTTCCCAATTTAACTATATTTACTGAACCGCCTTCGCGACCAACTTTTTCAAATCCCCCCGAGAGATTAGCTGCTTCTAGTACCACCAAAACAGCCCAAAAAGCCGTATAGCCTGTACGCGCGCCATAAAAACGCCACTCGCCCGTTTCGCGACCAGTAACGCGAACTGTCTGGCTGCTCGATGACGAGACAGCATTGCCGCCCAAGGCATTGGTGGTGGCAGTGGCCTTTAATGCTGCACTGGCTTGGGCCATTTCAGCGGTCACTGCCTGGAACTCGCGCGGAGCAATCCAGACAATCCCGCCACCCTTTAGTTCGGCTTTGATCGGTAGGCCACCCCCCAAGGCGCCTTTTAAATCAGCATAATCCGAAGCGATATCAAAAGACATAGACTGACCCAGTTTGAGCCAGGGAATCGCGGCAATCAGCGGAGGCAGGGTGTTGATAACTATCGCATCGGAACCATTGAGCAAACGGCGCATAACTTCCGCCGTGGGATTGGTTTCTTCGACAAGCTGATTCTGCAAGGCCAACATATCATCTGCTGTTAGCGTGGCAGCGTTTGCTTCTTGGGAAAGTATTTGTTGCGAAGCCAGGGTGATTCGATCCAGGTCACGCTCATAGGCTTCACCCCAGCTGTCATCTGCGTCGCACCACTTTGCATCGAATAAGAACGTTGAGCCCAAGTGCTTACCCTCATAAAGGGTATCAAGGGTCGCTCGGCAACGCTCGGGGGAGCGGTAGTCGGCAAGCTCATCCGTGGTGCCCTTGGGGTCAAAAGGTCGCAACCCATTTAGCAACATGTCGATACTTCGCGCCAGGATGACATAGGGCTCAAGCAGGTTGAGGTCATCGAATAGCATGGCATCATGCAGTGCATGTGTAAGCGCACCTGGCGAAACGTCATCCAGCAATTCGGCAAGGGCTGTGAGGGCCTCATCGCGCCTTAACCGAGCAAGGCGGCGCTCTTCCATTTTGACGAGCCGACAAAACAGGCTTTCTCGGCTTCGATCAAGCCGACGGTCAAGCCACTGGTCAAGGTACCGCGGATTGCTCTCTCCATCGGGCCCTTCAGCCATAAAACAGTTGGCATGTACCAGCTCCGCCGAAGCGCCATGAGGGTGGTATTTCATGCTTTCTGCCAGCACCATCAGCAATTCGGTTGTGGCTTGGATATCGGCAATGAGGTGTTCGGCTGCCTGCTTAGGGTCACGCAGGAAGACACAGCAGAGCTGCTGATCGCGTAGCGTGGCTAAACAATCTTCTGTGGCGGTGGGCGCTTTTATAAGCGCTAACTCTGCTTCTTCAGCTTGTTCATCATCAGGCCTTAGGGGATTGCACCACTGTTGCAACAGGGTGCCACGTAGCCCTGGTGAGAAGTTACGCTGCCTTTTTTCCATCTCGATATCCGGTAGCGTTGCTTCTTCCTCATCGGAATCGAAAAAAGCTCGCTCGGATGCAAGCTGGTCAAGCAATGCACGCCAACCTTCGGTGGTCGGATCTTCAATATAGTCGCGTGGGCTACCCCACGCTTGTTCGTAAATGGCATCGCGGGTGCGCATAGGCGGTAGCCAGTCTAGCAAGGCTTTACCTGCACCTTCGTCACGATCGACCTCAAGGCTATACTCGTAGAGGTTGCGCATTTGCCCCTGCAGCATGCTGGTTAACGCCGACTCATTCATTGCCCATGGCTGGCAGCGTTTCTCAATCAGACTTGGATTGGCTTCTAATTGCTCGATATGCGCCCAGGGCCAAGGGTGATCAGAGAAGGCTAACCTCACGTTCGCAACGTCACCGTTGAGCTTCAAAGGCAGGTGCAGGTGTGCCAGAGCCGGCCCTGTAAATTCGCGTACAGTGGGAACATCAGATTGCTCACGATAAGCAGCAAGGTCACTGTCGAAGAAGTTAGGCGCCCCCTCATTGCTACTGGACACTACTAGTTCGCGGATAAGTCGGCCATTGAGGAAGACATAGATAAAACCGCCACGGCACGGTCCACCCGCTATCTCCTGATGATCGAGGTATAGCATCGGGACGATTGAAACCATCAGGTTATGCTGAAACGCTCGCTGCTTGTGAATCAGACCACATTGCGTGACTTCTTCCACCTGTAGCAACGGCACCTCAATATCGCCTATCTTTTGTACCAAGCGATAGTCCGTCAGCTCTTCCTCAAAAAACTCTTTCTGCGACTCGACGATGGGCCCGAAACGCCCCTCCGACGCATCTCCTTCAGCAAGGAGTTCAACGGCATCGTCACCCTGATAAAGCCAGTATTCATTCTGGTTATTATCGTCGTGATGCCCCGTCATTTCTAGATAGATGGCCTTTGGGCTGCATGCATGATTCTGTGACATATCTGTATCCTTTGTCATCTCATCGCACCGAGAGAGGAGTTCTGCACATACGCGCCCAACTCACCCATGAACTGTTCAAGTGCGTGACTGCTTACCAGCATATCTCGCGCGTTTTCAACAGCTTGCTTGCGTGGCAAATTAGTTTGCCAAGTGGCGCTCCAGTACCGCTCAAGCGCGCGCCAGAGAGATGTGATCTCGCTCTCACTGTGCAATAGACCGAAACGGTTAATGGCATCTCCCATTAGCGGCATCAAACGGGAAAACTGCCTTAAGCCGGTCAGGCGCTGTTGGGTTGCGTCGTCTAGTCGTAATGCGTTGCTGGGCGTAATACCCTCGCCGTTACCTGAGGAACAGTGCTCATATATGATATTTTCCTGGCTTCGGCAAAGCGCCCAATACCATGAAGTGTTCTTCCCCATCAGAGTTAGCCGACCGGCCGGAGAAAGTAGCTCTTCTCCCAGCAAGAGATGTAAAACAGCTGGCTCGTGAAAACGCAGCAGCCCTTTACCATTTCCTGTGGTGTGTATGGTGAGGTTTGCTGCCAAACGCTGCTGAAGATCATCTAGGGACTCGTTTGTGTCAATCACTACCGACGCAACTACTCCCACCCACTCAGTGCAGCATTGTTGCCAAAAATCGCTGTTTTGAGTGATATCCAGTAATACAGGGCCGCTATCTCTAACCCCTTGATACGCTGTCCCGTCGTAAAGCCAGCGAAACATGGGTTGAGTCGCCTCTCCATAGAAACGACGTAACACCTCACCCTCGGGAAGGCTTCCGGTATCGACCAGCCAATAACGCTGCTTCTTTGGTGCCGGCAATGTTACTGCGTAGCGCATTATCAGCTAACCCTAGCGAGGCAAGGACAGTCAGCTAGCGGGCAACTGCCATCGGTTTGTTTTTGGCATAATTGGATGATGCTCGCCTCTACTGCCGAGGCTTCCAGCAGTGCCTCATGGGTCACATGGGGAATTGCTTCATGCGCCTCCGCCACTGCATGCCTGGGTAAGAGAGGGCTTTCTACCGCCTGCCCACTCCCCGAACCAGGGCTACCACCAGAGTTGATCTTGACCTGCGGGCCCACGATGGTGACGCCGCTGGGGTCGATTTTGAGGAAGCTGCCGCCTGCTTGTAGCGTGATTTCCGCACCGGCTTCAATCACCACCTTCATGCCCGCTTTGTGATGAATCTCCTGCCCGGCTTCTAACAACTGCGCCTGGCCGACTTTCTCATGGCGGGTGCCGTCGATCATCAGGTGGTCGTCGCCGTCTACCTGGGTATGGCGGTTGTTATGTACCG
>NZ_REBQ01000077.1 GCF_007692655.1 Halomonas sp. | reverse complement strand
CCTTCCAGGTAGGAGCGCGCATAAATGCCCGGCGCCACATGGCCCTGGATGTAAATCAGGTCGCCCGCAAAGTCATCCTTAGCGGCGCGGAAAAAGTGGTTGAAGCCTACGTCATAAAGCGTTGCTGATGACATAAAGCTGGCAATGTGACCACCCAGACCGGGGTTAGCGCGGTTATTACGAATGACCTGCGCGATCGCGTTGTAGCGAATCAAAGAGCGGATACGACGCTCCATGAACAAATCGCCAGGCATCGGTGCTTCGCGATGAACCGGAATCGTATTGCGGTGCGGGGTCGTCACCGAGAAGGGCACCTTCATGCCGTCCCGGCGCAGGCGATCCGCCAGGCGGGTCATTAGGTAGCGGGCACGATCTTCGCCCTCACGATCCAATACCGATTCTAGGGAATCTATCCATTCCGTAGTTTCGATCGGATCGAGATCTTCTCTTGTCTCCAGACTCATAGAGGTCTCTCCGAATGACGATAAATGACAATGAGCCCCGCTAACCCGAGGGCCTGGGGCAACGGCGGTGTCACGATGCCACCGCGCGCCAACAATTCACCGGTGAATGAACGCCGGGTAGGGTTTTCGCTCTACATTCAACAAGCTACGCTCAACTTGATGTAGTAAAGCTACACAAATGTCGTAAAAGTTAGCCTTTTGTATATGGGAAGATACCGCAAAGTCGCCACGCTGCCAATTCTGGTGCTATGAAAAAGCCTATCGAAAACAAACTATTGCACTGCAACATAAGCAAATCGTAGCATCTTGGCAGCGCAAATTAGACCCATCAAACTGTAACTAAACTACCGTTTTAATGTTTCGTAAATTAAGTAGTTACTCCGCGATCGCTATACACTGATCAAAATATGCCCAATCAAACGCCGGTCCCGGGTCCGTTTTACGCAATGGGGCTACCTGGGCATGGCTGGTAATCCTGGAACGATCCAGATTGGCGTAACGGGCCATCAACCACCTGACAGCCTCCGCCAAAACGGTATACTGAGCTTTAGTGAAGGGTGTTTCATCATCCCCTTCCAGCTCGATGCCCACTGAAAAATCATTGAGCGCGTAACGCCACTCCTTTCCCCGCAAATCCCACCAGCGGGAACGGCCTGCATGCCAAGCCCGGCAGTCGGTATCAACAAACTGCACGCACTCGCCATCACGGCGTATAAGCAGATGCGCAGAAACTTTCAAATGGGAAATTTTAGCGAAAAACGGATGCCTATCTACCGGCAGTCGATTAGTAAATAACGCCTCAATGGCATCACCATTAAATGTCCCAGGGGGAAGACTGATGGCATGAATGACAAGCAGTGATACTTCATCAGTGGGACGAGCATCAAAGTTCGGTGAAACGACTTTCCGTGCGCTTTCCCACCAACCGCTTAGGGAGTGTTGGTTTTCCACTGGTAAGGCTTCCTGTTCGTTTGCGTTGTGTTTCACTGCTATATTGGACCGCTCTCCTTCGCCGCTGTTTTTCACTACAATGCCTGTCACACTCGATGACGCTTAGAGATTTTACTGCCATGCATTATCAATCCGCTCTTGCTGAAGAAATCCGTGCCAGCGCTGCTCGCCTGCTGGCAGAAGACGTTGGCCCGGGCGATATTACCGCACAACTGATTCCTGACGACCAGTGGGCCACCGCCAACGTCATCACCCGAGAAGCGGCCGTACTATGTGGGGTTGCCTGGGTAGATGAGATATTTCGCCGCCTGGATAGCCAAGTAAGCTTAAGCTGGAAAGCAGCTGACGGCGACAGGCTCGAAGCAGGCCAATGCTTTTTAGAGCTGGAAGGCTCCGCACGCAGTTTGCTGACCGGGGAGCGTGCGGTACTTAACATACTACAAACACTGTCTGCCACCGCCACCGCCACGCGCACTTACGTAGATCTCATCGACGGTACCGGCGTACGCCTGCTCGATACTCGTAAAACGCTGCCAGGCATGCGCTTGGCACAAAAATATGCGGTGACTTGCGGCGGTGGACACAACCATCGAATCGGCCTATGGGATGCGTTTTTGATCAAAGAAAACCATATCGCGGCCTGCGGGGGTATCCAAGCAGCGGTTACCCAGGCACGCAAATTGGCCAGCGACTTGCCCGTCGAAGTAGAGGTAGAAACCTTTGAGGAGCTGGATCAAGCGCTCAAAGCGGGTGCCGATATCATCATGCTCGATAACTTTGCCCTTGAGGACTTACACGTTGCCGTTGAGATCAACGGTGGCCGAGCTACTCTAGAAGCATCTGGTAACGTTGATAACACCACCCTGAGGGCAATTGCTGATACCGGCGTTGACTGTATCTCCAGCGGTGCACTTACCAAGGACATCGCCTCTATCGATCTATCAATGCGGATTACCCGCACTTACAGCGTGTAGTCGCTTACGTCTCA
Organism: Halomonas sp.; assembly: GCF_007692655.1. GTDB lineage: Bacteria > Pseudomonadota > Gammaproteobacteria > Pseudomonadales > Halomonadaceae > Vreelandella. The sequence goes on along the minus strand of NZ_REBQ01000077.1, from coordinate 54,208 downwards.
ACTGCATTCAGAGGCTTGGAAAGTCGATAGCGCATCAGCCGCTCTCCACTGCGTTCAACCCACTGTTCGCCGTGATTTTCCCAACCACGGCGCAACAGACGGTCATAGAGCATCGAACTCGCCTCTATCTCTACCTGCCCCTTCCCCTGCTCAAGCAGTAGACGCTCTGCGTGCACCAGCAGCGTGGTGCCGATACCCCGTCCCGCCAGTGAAGGCCATACGTAGAGTGTTTCAATTCGCCCTGCGGACAAATCCAACTCTAAAAACCCTACACAGCGGCCATCACAGGTGGCCACCAAGGTCGTATATAACGCTTGGCGTACTGCCCAGGCGCTGCCCTCCCGAGGTAGTGCCTGAGCCCACGCACGCCGTTCGGCCAACGTATAGTGGGTGGCAGCCCCTTGCATCACCGCGTGGTAAAACACTTCCGCTTGATCAGCAGCATCCCTGGCTAGCGCGGCGCGATAGATAACCCGTGCGCTTGTCGGCGGCGACGGTTGCTGCTCCTCGGTATTGGTCATGCATCACCTTTAAGCTGTTCTAAAATCATCCGTTTCTACCAACGCTATCGGCCTGCTTTATACTACGCTATCCGTTTCCCGTAAAAGGCAGTGTGATGGACGATGCCCCTAACAGCGAGCACTTTACGCTAACGCCCATTGGCCACGTGATCAGCGACTACCCTGACAAGTTCGGTATTCCGCGCCAACCAGGGCTAGCCCCCGCCGCCAATGCAAGGCTGGTACTTGCAGCTCCCTACAACGACCCGCTTGCCGTACGCGGTCTGGAAGCGTTCAGTCACCTGTGGGTGACCTTTATATTCCATCAAAGCCCCGAACGCTGGTCACCGCTGGTAAGGCCGCCACGTTTAGGCGGCAATAAAAAAGTAGGCGTTTTTGCCAGTCGCAGCACCTATCGGCCCAATCGCCTTGGGCTATCGTTAGTCACATTAGTCGACATTGACACCCGACACGGCGTGGCCCTGCAGCTTCAGGGGTGTGATCTGGTAAGCGGTACGCCAGTCGTCGATATCAAGCCTTACCTGCCCTGGGCTGAGTCTCATCCTCACGCACAGGCAGGTTTTGCCCCAGAGACACCGCCCCAGTTTGACGTCACTTTTCAACCCGAAGCATTAAGTGTGCTTGCCAAGCGACAAGACGGCACCACGCTACATGCGTTAATCAAACAGGTCCTAGGCCAAGACCCAAGACCGGCTTACCAACAAAAAGATACCGCATCTAATCGCCTGCATGGGGTCCGCCTCCGCGATGTGGACGTTAAGTTTCGCCAGCGCCAAAACGATAAAGCCACCACTTTAGAAGTGGTGGCTATCGAGCCTTACACTAACCATGAATAGGACTTAGGCGGGAAAGGTGATACCCAAACGACGTCCCACCTCTTCGTAAGCCTCAATCACCCCGCCCAACCCCTGGCGGAAGCGGTCTTTGTCGAGCTTTTCACGGGTGTTGGCATCCCATAGGCGACAGCCATCAGGAGAAAACTCATCCCCTAGTACCACTTCGCCATTGAAGATGCCAAACTCCAGCTTGTAATCCACCAGCAGCATATCGCCTTCGGCGAATAGCGCTTTGAGAACATGATTCACCTTAAACGTTAGCACCTTCATTTTGGCTAACTGCGCTGGCGTTGCCCAACCGAAGGTCTCCGCTAGCGACTCGTTGATCATTGGGTCGCCCTTCTCGTCATTTTTCAAAAATAATTCAAAGGTGGGGGGATTGAGGGTTATGCCCTCTTCCACACCCAAGCGTTTGACCAAACCGCCGGCAGCAATATTACGCACAACACACTCGACGGGAATCATCTGCATCTTTTTAACCAGACTTTCCGTATCAGAAAGCTGCTTTTCAAAATGGGTCGGAATACCCGCTTCCTGCAAACGCTCCATGATGAACGCGTTGAAGATGTTATTGACCATTCCCTTACGAGCTAGCGACTCCATTTTTTTGCCATCAAAGGCGCTGGTGTCATCACGAAAAGTCAGCACCAACAAATCCGGATCGTCGGTGGTATACACAGATTTCGCCTTACCGGCGTAAAGTTCTTGGCGCTTTTCCATGGGGGCTCCGAAGGGGATCAAAGATAAACAAATTAACGTAAATAACCGGAGACACGTTCAAGCAGCTCACGTTGATCACTGGCGCTGAATGATCGTTCACTGGCATTGACTGCGCGCAGAATCGTCTGGTCACCACTATCCTGCAAGGCCAGACGAATTTCTTGTGACATCTGACGAACATCGGCGCTGAAGACGACCTGAATCGGATTACGATTGCGCTCTGCCAGGGTCATGTACTCCACCAGGAACTCATGACTATTTGGGTCTGCGGCCAATAAATTGCGTTGGCCTTCCTGGGTGAAGTCCAGTTCCAGATAGTGATTCAACTCTGCCCACACACGATCGATCGACTGTGGAATAACCACCTCCCAGTCATCACCCTGCTGGCGAAGTTGTAACGTTTGATCACTGGTCAGGCGCTGCGCGGTCCAGGATGAAGAGGCACTGGCTGAAGCGCTGCGCGAGCTCAGGTGGCTTTCAAGCGCATCCAAACAGCTGGCCATGGTTTGTCCGCCACGCTCACAGCGCACTTCACTGCTGCCCGCTCGCAGAGCGCTTTGCAGACGCAGGTCGGCTTGATCGGTGACGATAACACCCTGGGAGGCACTACTTTCCTGCACGGCTAACTGACGGCTGCGTACAAACTCTTCCAACTGCGGCCAAACGGTACCGGTATCCGCTGCCACCACTAACCAAGTTTGATCACCTACTTCGCGGCGCTCAACGTACTCTGGCTCCAGCCCACTACCCACCGTCAGTGACGGCGGAGGGCGAACACTTGCGGCCTCTTGAAGGCGCGGCCCTTGATTAGCGACGGGGGGAACCGGCAATGCATCACCGTAGCGCTGGGTATTGCGTGTTTCTGGCAGCACCAGAGGTGAAGCCGAGGAGGTTTCGGTGTAGTCCAGATTGCGATCGTGGTAAAAACCATCCCGCGCACATCCAGCGAGCGTGACAGCCGCTGCGAGTGCCAGCGGAATCCACCTAAGCGCACGTTTATCAAGCACAGAGTTCATCAAGCCACCTTAAGTCAACAAATCAGTTACCCAGCCCAGAGCAGTAGGACTGCGGGCTGGGTAACAAAGGGGATCGCGCCGGTTTACTCCTCTACGACGCCTGCCAGCTGAAGAGCCTCGCTGACCGTAGCGTGGTATTTTTCCGACAACCAGGTTAGCGGCAAACGAATACCTGCGTCTGCGTAACCCATACGATGCAGCGCCCATTTTACAGGGATAGGGTTCGACTCCACGCCCAAATTGGTATGCAGCGGCATCAAGCGCGTATTAATTTGATGTGCCTTATCAGCATCACCTGCCACCGCCGCCGAGCATAGATCGTGCATCGCCTGCGGAACGACGTTGGCCGTCACGGATATATCACCATGCCCACCCATTAACATAAAGTCGCAGGCGGTCGCATCATCACCGGAGTAAAGCATAAAACCGCTGCCCTTGAGGCGGGTAATTAGATCCTCGGCACGCTCTAGGTTCCCCGTGGCGTCTTTTAAGCCAACAATATTATCAACATCGGCTAAGCGAAGAACGGTCTCGTTATAAAGATCCGAGCAGGTGCGGCTTGGAACGTTATACAGAATCACGGGCAGTTTGCTACCCTCGGCCACTGCCTTAAAGTGTTGATAGAGGCCTTCCTGGGTCGGCTTATTGTAGTAAGGGCAAACAGATAAGCAGTAATCGGCACCCACCTCTCCTGCGTAACGCGCCAACTCAACCGCTTCAGAGGTCGCATTGGCGCCGGTGCCAGCAATCACGGGGATACGGCCATTAACCTCTTCCACCACGCTGCGAATCACATCGAAGTGCTCTGCGAAAGACATGGTGGTGGGTTCACCCGTGGTGCCAGCAGCAACGATGGCATCTGTACCATTGTCGAGATGGAAGTTCACCAGACGGCGAAGCGCCTCCCAGTCGATGTCGCCATTGACCTTCATAGGCGTCGCCAGGGCGACTATGCTGCCTGTGATCATCCGTTTATCCTCACCTGCTAAATTGTGATATCAACTATCTATGGGTTTGACGCGCGATATTTTGCTAGTAGCTGCATCGCACAGGAGGCAAATGGTACTCAGGCGATTGGAGCCTGTACAGCGTAAAGCAGCGCGAGTTTGCAGGTACGCTTATTTGAGCTTTGACAACGGCCCCTGGCTTACGTGTAATCGCACTTAACATTCACCCTTAATAACCACCATTAATAAGGACTGACTATGACTGTTGAAATTGGCAAACCTGTAGCAGATTTTTCCGCCTCGGCCACTGGCGACACCACCGTGACGCTCTCTGAGCTGCACGGCCACAACGTGGTCGTTTATTTCTACCCGAAAGCCAGCACGCCAGGATGTACCACAGAAGGGGGCGATTTCCGTGACCGTAAAGCCGCTTTCGACGCGGCCAATACCGTTATTCTTGGTGTTTCTCGAGATGGCCTACGCGCCCAGGAGAATTTTAAAACCAAACAGGATTTTAACTTCAACCTGATTTCCGACAAAGATGAAAATCTGTGCACCTTGTTCGACGTTATCAAGCTGAAGAAAATGTATGGCAAAGAGCACCTGGGCATTGAACGCAGTACGTTCCTCATCGATAAAGAAGGCAAATTAGCCCAAGAGTGGCGCGGCGTTAAAGTACCTGGGCATGTAGATGAAGTGCTCGCCGCAGCAGAAGCACTGAACGCATCCAACTAACGTTTACCCTACAATTTGCCCCCTCTCACCCTTGTGTTACCCCTTGGGCAAGCCCATCACCCGTACTAGAAAAACCGGTGCGGGCGATGAGCAGATGCTATTCATACTCCTTTTCCTTTTCGGTCGATGGCAGGACGAATCCCTCGCTACGCTCATGAAGACTGCGTGGCCAGGCATAAACCAACGCCTTAAGTAAGGTAGCCAGCGGAATAGCGAAGAAAATTCCCCAGAAGCCCCAGATGCCGCCGAAGAAAAGTACCGCTACAATAATTGAAACCGGATGAATATTATTGGTTTCAGAGAACAAAATCGGCGCCAGCACGTTGCCATCCAGCGCCTGAATGATGCCATAGGCAATCAACACATAAGCAAACTCTTCACTGATCCCAAAATAGAACCCAGCCACCGCCGCCACGGGCAGAGTAGCCACTGCCGCACCTATATAAGGCACAAGCACCGAGAGCCCCACCAACACCGCTAATAACGCTGTGTAAGGCAAGCCAAAGAAAGCAAAGGTAAAAAAGGCTACCGTGCCGACAATAATAATTTCTATGAACTTACCGCGAATATAGTTGGCGATCTGGGTGTCCATCTCATTCCAAATACGCGACAGCAGTGTCCGCTTTTGCGGCAGAAGTGAGAGCATAAACCCAACCAGCACTTCGCGATCCTTGAGCATAAAAAAGACCAGGATAGGCACGAGCACCAAGTAGATAATCAGCGCCATGATATTACCTAGCGAGGCAAGCGACAGGGTTAAAGCACGCTGACCTAACTGACTAATCTCACGGCTCGCTACTCCAATCCAGCTCTGCATCTGGTCTGGAGTAATCAAATTCGGATAGCGCGCCTGCAACTCATCAAGCCATGCCTGACCACTGGCGAACATACGTGGTGTTTCTTGAACCAACCCCACTAATTGATTCCAAATCAAGGGCATCAAAATAAACGCCAGGGTCAGCAATACACTAATAAAAGCCAAAAATATAATGATGACCGAAAGCAGGTGCGGCACCCCTCGGCGCGTCAGCGCTCCCACCACGCCTTGAAGCAAAAATGCAATTACCAGCGCCGTAAAAAATGGCGCCAGCATGCGCCCAAAAAAGATAATCGCCGCAAAGCCAGCGACCAGTATTGCTAATAGAATGACCGCTTCCTCATCCGAAAAGTAGCGTTCAACCCAGCTTTTTAGAATGGTGCGCAGGGTCATAGTCGTGCGTCCTGTGCTTTACGGATCCAGTAAATATATACATCACCGCGCTGTTCGCGCCCTTCCAGCGTATGGGTACTTTGATCGGTAAACGACGCCATATCACGCCACGAACCGGCGTCCGTTGAGCGGACTTCCAGCAATTCACCCGCTGCCAGAACTGCCAAGGCCTGCTTGGTTTTTAGTAATGGCAGCGGGCAATGCAGCCCACTGGCGTCGAGCACCGTGTCGGGCTGAAAGCTCCCAGCTTGATCAGCCCCTTTTTGATTAGACCCATTTTGATTAGACATAGCTACTCCCTCAAAATATCCTGCCTATTGTCCACATTGTTACATAAACTGTTTATCTGTGGGTGAAATCACCCGGCAGGCGATTAACGGCACTTATCCCGATTAAACAATGTCACATAGTGGCCTATGCGCCTGAATTCTACCGATGAGGATGCCATGCCGACACTTCGTACCAATTGCCCAGGCTGGATATGTGCGTTCGCATGCGCCTTCGGCAGCCTGTTGTTCAGCCCTCAACATGCTGCCGCTAATGACTACAGCCTACCCAGCCTGGGCGCTGCTTCCACGTCGGTAAGCAACGAAGAGTACCGTCTGGGACGCGCCTGGTTACGTCAATTCCGTGCTCAAGCTCCCCAATGGCAAGACCCTATTGTCAGCGACTATCTGGAAAGCCTGATTGCCCGACTGGCCCCTCACAGCCAAATCAGTGGCATGCAAATCATCACCGTGATGGTCGATAGCCGATCGCTCAATGCCTTCGCGGTCCCAGGCGGTGTCGTCGGTATTAACTCGGGGCTGTTCGCTTTTGCTGATGACGAAGGCGCCTTCGTATCGGTGCTCGCCCATGAGCTTGGCCACCTAGCTCAACGCCACTATGCGCGAGGCAGCGCCCGCGCCGCGCAAACCCAGCTGCCCGCCATGGCAGCCATGCTAGCCGGCATGCTGATTGCCGCGAGTGGCGGTGGAGATGCGGGAGTAGCCGCCGCCATGGGATCCCAGGCGGCACTTATGCAAGACCGTCTCAGATACTCGCGACTGTTTGAACAAGAAGCCGACAATATCGGCCTACAAGCCATGGCCGATGCAGGCTATGACCCACAGGCAATGGTGCGTATGTTCTCCTCCATGCAGCGCATGGCGCGCTTGCAAGGAGATGCTCCGCCTGAATTCTTGCTCACTCACCCGGTGACTGAAAGTCGTTTAAGTGCGGCCCAAGCACGCGCAGCCCAGCTTGAGGTCGCCGATGCCTATACTAGTAATACACTATACGAAATGATGCGCGCCCGCGCCCTGCTGAGCATTCACACTAATACACCTCAGCAGGCAGCATCAAGGCTTGCCCAGGATGACGCCGGAGAGACCGCTCAGCGCTATTTAGACGCGTTGATAGCCGCACGTAACGGTGAAACCGACAGCGCCCTGCAGCGCCTTGATCAGCTCTCCAACGAGCAGCCTGACTTTGCCATGCTCCCTGCCTCTGCTGCGACGGTTGCGCTGGAATCGGGCCGCTATGATGATGCCATTCAACGCAGCCAGCGCTTGCTTCGCCTGATGCCCAATTACTTACCCGCTCAGTTGGTACTCGCCGAAGCACAGCTCCAGCGTGACCCTCCGGCCGCTTACAGCCTATTGCGCGACATTACCGCCCGGCATCCTGAAAACCCTCAGGGGTTTAATCTCCTCGCGGAGGCCGCTGGAAGAAGCGGATATGACGGCTGGGGACATTTAGCTCGCGCTGAACACCTACAGCTTACAGGGAGGGTGGATCGCGGCATTCGCCAACTCTCCATTGCCAGAGATGCCGCTCAGCGAGAAAACGATGAACAGGCATTAGCCCGTATCGAACAGCGTCGTGAAGAGTTTATTGAATACCGCGAAGCCTTGGAAAAATTCTAATCCGTACTTACCTGACAATAAAACGCCCGTGCTATTGGATAGCACGGGCGTTTTTTGAGACGGACGGCTTAAATTAACCACCAAGTCCAGGCGATTAGCCAGCCAGAGATTCAAGCATTGAAGTTAAGCATCCGCTCCAGCGGCTTCAGCGCCTGCTGGCGGAGGGCATCATCAACGTGAATCTCGCCGCTCCCTTCACGCAATGCACCTGCCAAGTTGTCCAGGGCGTTCATGGCCATCCAAGGGCAGTGCGCGCAGCTGCGGCAGGTAGCACCATTTCCAGCGGTTGGGGCCTCAAACAGGGTCTTGTGAGGCACTGCCTGCTGCATTTTGAAGAAGATCCCCCGATCCGTCGCCACGATCAGCTTATCGTTGGGGAGGTCTCTGGCGGCTTTAATCAACTGGGAGGTCGAGCCGGCCACATCCGCAAGGCTTACCACCGACTCTGGAGATTCAGGATGCACCAGCACGGCGGCATCTGGGTAGAGGCGTTTGAGGTCCTCAACGCCCTTGGCCTTAAACTCTTCGTGCACAATGCAGGCGCCGTCCCACATCAACATATCAGCGCCGGTTTTGTTTTGAATGTAGCCGCCCAGATGCTTATCCGGCGCCCAGAGGATCTTTTCACCTTTAGCCTGCAGGTGTTCAATGACCTCTACCGCAATCGACGATGTCACCACCCAGTCTGCCCGAGCTTTAACCGCCGCTGAGGTATTCGCGTACACCACCACCGTGCGATCAGGATGGGCATCGCAGAACGCGCTAAACTCGTCGGCAGGGCAACCAATATCCAGCGAACAGGTCGCTTCTAGCGTCGGCATCAGTACGCGCTTTTCAGGCGAGATTATTTTGGCGGTTTCACCCATAAAACGCACACCGGCGACCACTAAGGTGGTGGCATCATGGCGTGCCCCGAAACGGGCCATTTCCAGCGAGTCAGCGACACACCCGCCTGACTCTTCCGCAAGCTGCTGGATGGCATCATCGGTATAGTAATGGGCCACCAGGACAGCGTTGTGAGCCTTTAACAACCGTTTGATTTCTTCAACCCGCGCCTGATCTTCCTCTGGAATACGGGTAGGGCAGTACGCACTGGGTAGCGGAGCATCAAGCTCTGCTTGAGTAGTCATAATAGTCATTGTGTCTACCACTGTGACGAACAGGGAATCCCCCTGTTAAACACGGGTCACGGCGCATACGCGTTTTCTGACGCATGTACCGCTCGCATGGAGGGTGGGCCGCTGCGTCTTTCGCGGTGGCCCACCGCTTAAAAGCTATTCTAATCTATTGTGGTGGGTAATGGCGGTTTGCTGCAAACAGAATGTCACGCAAAGATGGTTATCAGACACACAGCAAAACGCCCCTGGCAGGTAAACTACCAGAGGCGTTGAATTTGGTGGGTCGTGTAGGATTCGAACCTACGACCAATTGATTAAAAGTCAACTGCTCTACCAACTGAGCTAACGACCCAAACTTGCTTTGCTGTTTAACTACTTGCGGTGAAAATTACTTACTTGCGGTACAAAATCACCTTAAACGTCCATAACCGATGTCAAACATGCTCACTTGCATTCAGCTACACGAACATAAGTGCTTGTTTGAATGGTGGGTCGTGTAGGATTCGAACCTACGACCAATTGATTAAAAGTCAACTGCTCTACCAACTGAGCTAACGACCCGCCTGAACGGATGCATATCCTACGCTTACACGCCTTTGATAGCAAGCGCTTTTTAGCGCTAAAGGGTACAAATGACCCCATTCTGTGCCTGGCACATCACCCAGTGACGCCAGGCACCTTTATTGCTCTCGCTTAGCGGGATTTGCTCTTCGGTTTACGCATCGCCTGTACCGGCTTGCGCTTATGCTTATCTCGGTTCCAGCGATTCTTTTCGTCTGGCGTCAACGCGGGCACTTTGCGCGTTTCCAAGCTGGCCAGGGTGGCTAGGTCATCTACTTCATCCTGGGTAAGTTCGACCCATTCGCCGGCTTTTGCCCGCTTATCGAGGAAGATATTGCCATAGCGTACGCGCTTTAGCCGACTAACCGTCAAGCCTTGGGACTCCCACAAGCGACGCACTTCACGGTTGCGCCCTTCCAGAATCACCACGTGGAACCAGGTATTAATACCTTCGCCGCCAAACTCTTGCACATCAGTAAAGCGCGCGGGGCCATCTTCCAGCATGACCCCGTCCACCATGGCGACAATATGCTCGCGCTTAACCTCACCCATCACGCGGACCGCGTACTCGCGCTCTACCTGGGTAGAGGGATGCATCAGACGGTTTGCCAGCTCACCATCGGTGGTAAATAGCAACAAACCACTGGTGTTAATATCCAAGCGACCAATCGCTATCCAACGCTCGCCCTTCAGACGTGGCAAACGCTCAAACACAGTGCGCCGCCCTTCAGGGTCTTTGCGGGTGCATAGTTCGCCTTCCGGCTTGTTATACATAATCACCCGGCGCGGCACTTCTTCTTCCGGGCGCAACGTCACCGGACGATCATCAAAACTGACTTTATCCCGTGCTTCAACGCGGTCGCCCAGCTTGGCCACTTGGCTGTTCACTTTAACGCGCCCATCGGAAATAGCGGTTTCCATTTCTCGCCGCGAACCTAGGCCCGCACGGGCCAGGACTTTTTGCAGTTTTTCGCTAGTGGGGGGCGTGGTGTTATTGCTCTGACTCATGGTCGTCTGACCTCTCATCGTTAGTCTGCGTGCGAGCGCTGTCATCTACGTTAGCGCGCTGCGCACGTGCTGCCAGCCTTGCCTCTAAATCGGCAAAGCTCAGCGGCTGGGTTAACGCCGTCTCGGCGTGGGTCTCGGCTAGCTCAGCCGAGCTTATCTCATCTGTCTGGGGAGGCGCATCCTGCACCGTTTCAAGGCTTTCGTCTAGTACTTCGTTCTCTGCATGGGGGACACTTCGCGTAACGCGTTCCGCGTCACTGGTGACTCCCCCCACCTCTTCAAGCATGTCACTGTCTTCCCAGCTTGCCAGCGTGTGCATGGGCGGCAGCGCATCAAGGGTTTTTAGCCCAAAATCATCCAAGAAACTGCGCGTGGTGGCGTACACCGCCGGGCGACCAGGCACATCACGGTGGCCTACCACGCGAATCCAGCCGCGCTCTGCTAAGGTGCGCATTATAGAGCTGCTAACGCTAACACCGCGCACCTCCTCAATATCCCCTCGCGTTACCGGCTGCCGGTAGGCAATCAGCGCCAGTGTTTCCAGTAACGCTCTCGAATAACGCTGGGGGCGCTCATCCCAAAGACGCGACACCCACTGGGAGAGGCGCGGACGAATACGCAGCTGATAGCCTGACACGGTTTCCAATAGCTCCAAAGCGCCGCCGGAATGTCGTTGTTGCAAACGCTCAAGTACATCGCGCAACTCTCTGCGCGTCGGGCACTCGCCCTCAAGGAACAGTGTCTCTAACCGTTCAACGGGTAACGGTTCACCCGCGGCCAGCAGAGCCGCTTCAATAATGTCGTCTAACGCGGTGACGTCGTTACTCATGGCGCCTCCTCATTAGGCTCAAAGGCGCTTTCCCCCAAGGAGGCGTCATCAAATGCACCCTCCTCTATTTCCTCGCCCAGCTCTCCACTATGGGACGCCATACGCGCCCGCACGTGAATGGGTGATAGCGGCGCATTCTGAACAATTTCAATCATGGCTTCTTTGGCCAGCTCCAAAATGGCCATAAACGTAACCACCACGCCCGCTCGGCCCTCTTCCAGGGTAAATAGCGCTTCGAAGGGAGTGTAGCGCTGATGCGCGGCATCGAGACTAAGCTGTTCCATAATCTTCAGCATCCGCTCGCGAGTCGAAAGCACTTCACGGCTGATCTGGTGGGCCTGGACCAACTCGGCACGCTTGAGCACATCAGAGAGCGCACTTAGCAATTCGTCCAACTCAACGTCAGGATGAATCACTCGCGCTTCCAGCGGTGGCAAGCCTGCTTGCACGCTAAACCAGTCACGTCCCATACGCGGTAGGGTATCGAGTGTTTCGGCCGCCACTTTAAGACGCTCGTACTCTTGAAGCCGACGAATAAGCTCTGCCCGAGGGTCCTCCTCGTCATCACCCTCCACCTTAGGCGGTCGCGGCAGCAGCGTGCGTGACTTGATCTCAGCCAGCATGGCGGCCATTAGCAGGTATTCACCCGCCAACTCAATCTCCATGGCTTTCATCAGCTCCACATACTCGATGTACTGATGGGTGATGGTGGCAACGTTAATGGTGAGAATATCCAGGTTCTGCCGACGAATCAGATAGAGCAGCAGATCCAGCGGGCCTTCAAAGGTTTCCAGAAAGACACGCAGCGCCTCCGGAGGAATATACAAATCCTCCGGCATGTGTGTAATTGGCTCATTAAACAGACGCCCAAACGACATCTGCACAGGCTCATTAGGCTGAGAATCAGGTGTTTCTATGTCGGCAGCAACGCTTGGCGTCTCGCTCACGCGGGTCGGCTCTCTTGAAAAGTGGAAATCAGCACAGGCAGACAGTTTAGCAAACTCAGCGACATTCGCGTTTCTCTATTAAGAGGGTAAAACTAGCGTGATTACCCCGCTTCGACCGCTTTACGATAGCGGCCAGCATAATCAAACAGCTTATCGCGGATTTGGAAATGCCTGCCTACTTTTCGACCCACGACAAAGTCCGGGTGACGTAGTCGGCGCTGTTCCGCGACCACTTCCTCGGCGCTAAGCGGCTGCCACTTCCCCCCCGGCGCACGCAGGTGATAACGCAGAAACGCTGCGTAAAAGGCGCGCCGCTGGGCGGAGGTTTCCAGCGCAAACCACTCGGCAAGATGGGTACCGTCTTCATCGTGGTAAGTCACTTTTAAACGCGGCAAGCCGCGACCGTTGGTGGTCGCTTCCAGTTGCATACCGCTTACCCGTAGCACTTTGGCGTCCTTCAGTTTTAAGGCATCCTTGAGCTTATCGTCGGCGTCAACCAGCAGCTTTTCGCAGCCATGGCAGCGGCGTGCAGCAATGTCATTTTCGGCGCCGCACTCATCGCAAACCTTAAAGCGGAAACGAAAGTCGCATTGCTTTTTATAGGCGCCCGAAGCCGCGCCACGCTGGTTATAGGCGCCCGAAGTCGCGCCGCGCTGGCCGCTGGCTATTTTGGAAGACCGATCAGGGTCATCGACAAGCCCTTGGCAGCGACGTCCAAAGTGCTCAATGACTAGATCGCCATCGCGCTTCCCCCAGTAGAGATTGGCATGGCCGCAGGCGGGGCACTCGACCTGGACGGGCTCGCTGTCGCTATCTGGCTGCGGTTCGCCCACTTCCGGCGAGAAAATATCCCAGGGGTTACCGGCGTAATCCAGAATCAGGCAGTCGCTTTTACCCGGCGATAGACGCAGCCCTCTACCCACCATCTGCTGATAGAGACTCACCGATTCGGTGGGTCGCAAAATAGCGATTAAATCCACATGAGGCGCATCGAAACCGGTGGTCAGCACCGCCACATTGACCAGGTATTTGAGCTGCCGTTCTTTAAAGGCATTGATCAGCGCCGTGCGTTCCTGGGAAGGCGTTGCGCCAGTAATAAGCGCCGCCTCAGCACTGGGCAAATAACCCATAATTTCTTCGGCGTGGGCCACGGTGGCGGCAAAAATCATCACCCCCTGGCGCTCAACCGCACGTTCAACAATTTGCCCGATGATACCCGGCGTAGCGCGGTTACCCGCCACCACGCGGTTAAGCTCTTGCTCCTGGAACAGACCGCTGGGTGATGGCCTAAGTGCAGAAAAATCGTAGCCTTCAATGGCCATATCCAAGCGCTTGGGTGCGGCGAGATAGCCCTGCTTAACCATCAGGCGCAGTGGCTGCTCAAACACGCAGTCGCGAAAAAAGCTCTCTTCGCTGCCCCGCACCATGCCGTAGTGGTGGCGATAGTAGATAAAGCCTTGCCCCAAGCGGTAAGGGGTCGCCGTTAGGCCAAGTATTTTCAACTGTGGATTGTGCTGACGCAGATGCGCTATCACCTGGCGATAGCTGGCATCCTCGTTAAGCGATACCCGGTGGCTCTCATCGATTACCAACAGGGTAAAGTTCGCGTCGTTAAAACTATCCAAATTGCGCACCACCGACTGCACCGAACCAAACACCACTTGGCGACTGGCCTCTTTGCGCTTTAAACCGGCGCTAAAAATATCCGCTTCAAGGCCATAGGCCTGGTACTTGGCGTGGTTCTGCTCTACCAGTTCCCGCACATGGGCCAGCACCAACACACGCCCTCGCGCTAAGCGCGCCAACTCAGCAATGACCAAGGATTTACCACTACCGGTGGGCAGCACCACTACGGCAGGCTCGCTAGATGCACGAAAATGTACCACTACGCGTTTTACCGCTTCCCGCTGATAGGGGCGCAACTGCGGTGTTAAAGAGGTGGAGCTGGGTGTTGGCAAATTTATTAGCCTGCTATTGAACTATTGCGACTTTCGTCGCATCTTAATCATGAAGGTTTTAAAAACACTCCCTGTTCTCGCAAGCCCTTTCAAGCGAGAACCTAATAACTTAGTAAAGAGGTGTGTCATGGCAAACAAACATTTCAGCCCTGAGTGCCCAAAATGCAGCAGCAGATTAAAACGTTTACCTGCTACCCGTCGTGATAAAGCCCATGTGTATTGCATGGACTGTGGCCATGACTTTGGCCGCTACGAATACATCGTCGAGCGCTACCGCCAAGAGCTTGAGTCGCTGGAGGCTAAACTTGGCCTCCCTACTTTGAAAGCAGAAGAGCCGCCTCATGCCACTTCGCATCCCTCTTAATCGTGCTGAATAGAACACGGCGGCTGAAAGCCGCCGTGACTGCGCAACGAATCGCTAAGTCCATCGCTAACCGATGGTTAATTAAGCCAAACCCGGGCATTGCGGAATAGGCGCAACCAAGCGCCGTCTTCGGTCCACTCTGCAGGACGCCAGGAGTTAGTGACCGCCCGTGCAACGCGCTCAGGGTGCGGCATCATGATGGTTACGCGACCATCTGGCGTGGTTAGGCCGGTAATGCCCGAGGGCGAGCCGTTGGGGTTTGCCGGGTAGCGAGTGGTCGCCTGACCGTAGTTGTCGATATAGCGCAGGGCGATTTGGCTGCTCGACTGCATGCTGCGCAGATGGGCCGTGTCACGGAACTCCGCCCGCCCTTCGCCGTGGGCCACGGCGATGGGCAGCTTGGACCCCTCCATACCGGCAAGAAGAATCGAGGGGCTTTTTTCAACCCGCACCATGGAGACCCGCGCCTCAAACTGCTCGGATTCGTTGCGCACAAAGGTCGGCCAGTTTTCTGCACCAGGAATCAGCGCTTTCAACTGTGACAGCATTTGACAGCCGTTACATACACCCAGCGAGAAGCTATCTTCACGGGCGAAGAAGGCTGCAAACTGCTCACGGGCGCGCTCGTTAAACAGCACCGACTTGGCCCAGCCGCCCCCGGCGCCCAGCACATCGCCATAGGAGAAGCCACCACAGGCCACCAGGCCTTTGAACTCCTCAAGCGACACACGCCCTTCCAGGATGTCGCTCATATGCACATCCACTGCGTCAAAGCCGGCCTTATCGAAGGCCCAGGCCATCTCCACCTGACCATTAACACCCTGCTCGCGCAGCACCGCCATGGCAGGCTTCGCCGTGTTGATATAGGGCGCACTGATATCTTCATTGATATCAAAGGTGGGCGTTGCAGAAAGCCCTGGATCACGGCTATCAAGCAGGTTGTCGAATTCGTTTTTGGCGCATTCGGGGTTATCCCGCAGCGCCTGCATCCGGTAGCTGGTCTCTGCCCAGGTACGCTGGGTGATCTGGCGGGTGGTTTCCAGCAGCGGCTCTTCAAATAGTGTGACGCGCACCTGGTCGTCGTAGCGGGGGCGAGCAATCACGCCGCAGGTTTCAATACCGGCCACGGCAAACTGGGCCAGCACTTCTTCGGTGTCTTGGCGATTAACCTGAATGACGGCGCCCAGCTCTTCCGAGAATAGAGCATTTAGCGCTTCCACCGGTTCATCGATCATCCAGTCAAGCTTGATCTCAAGTCCGGCGCGGGCGGCAAAGGCCATTTCCAGCAGCGTGACTAGCAGCCCCCCATCGCTACGGTCGTGGTAGGCCAACAGTTTACCGTCGCGATTGAGTCCCTGAATGACTTCGAAAAACGCCTTAATATCTTCGGGGTCATCTACATCCGGGCAATCATTCCCCACCTGGCCATAAACCTGGGCTAGCGCAGAGCCACCCAAGCGGTTTTGGCCACTGCCCAAATCGATCAAAATCAAATCCGATTCGTCTTGATCCAGGTTGATCTGCGGCGTCAGCGTTGCCAGCGCATTGGTGACCGGTGCAAAGCCGGTAACAACTAGCGATAGCGGCGAGGTGACGCTCTTCTCTTCGCTTTCGCCCTCTTGCTTCTCATCCACCCAGGACGTACGCATCGACATTGAGTCTTTGCCCACGGGAATGGCAATGCCAAGCGCTGGACACATCTCCATACCCACGGCATAGACGGCGTCATACAGCGCCTGATTCTCGCCAGGGTGGTCGGCCGCACTCATCCAGTTGGCAGAGAGTTTGATATCACTCAGCTTGGCAATCGGTGCCGCAGCCAAGTTGGTAATCGCTTCAGCAACCGCCAAGCGGGCGCTGGCGGCAGGATTAATCAACGCCACCGGCGGGCGTTCGCCCATGGCCATGGCTTCGCCCACATGGCTATCAAAGCTGGCCGTGGTCACTGCCACATCGGCGACGGGCACCTGCCAGGGGCCGACCATTTGATCCCGCGCCACCTGGCCGGTAATCGAGCGGTCGCCGATGGTGATCAAAAAGCTTTTGGAGGCCACCGTGGGCAGGCGCAACACGCGGTCTAACGCCTCACGCAGATCAAGATTATCTAGCATCACACCGGAAAGCTCAGGCTCGTGACGCTCAAATTCACGCTGCATCTTAGGCGCTTTGCCGAACAGTACGCTCATCGGCAAATCCACCGGCTTACTGTCAAAGTGGCCATCACGCACTTCAAGATGGTGCGCTTCCAGCGCTTCACCAACTACCGCATAAGGGCAGCGCTCACGCTTGCACAGGGCATCAAAGGTAGCCAGATCTTCCGGCGCGACTGCGAGCACATAGCGCTCTTGGGCTTCGTTGCACCAGATTTCCAGCGGACTCATGCCCGGCTCGGCATTGGGCACCGCGCGCAGATCAAAGCGGCCACCACGATTGCCATCTTTTACCAACTCCGGCAGCGCGTTGGAGAGCCCACCCGCGCCAACATCGTGAATAAAGCGAATCGGGTTGTGATCACCCAGCGCCCAGCAGCGGTCGATAACTTCCTGAGCACGGCGCTCGATTTCAGGGTTTTCACGCTGCACCGAGGCGAAATCCAGGTCGGCGCTGGAGGTACCGGACGCCATACTGGAGGCCGCACCACCGCCCAGACCGATCAGCATCGCCGGACCGCCCATAACAATCAGCTTGCCGCCCACCGGAATATCGCCCTTTTGAACGTGATGGGCACGGATATTACCGTAACCACCGGCAAGCATAATCGGCTTATGGAAACCGCGCCGCTCGATGCCGCCGTCGTTTAGCGACTCCTGCTCGTAGGTGCGGAAATAGCCGGTCAGGTTGGGCCGACCAAACTCATTGTTAAACGCAGCGCCGCCAATGGGGCCATCGAGCATAATGTTAAGCGCCGACTGCATGCGCTCGGGCTTACCGTAATCAAAGGCTTCCCAGGGCTGCACAAACTCAGGAATGCGCAGGTTGGAGACGGTATAGCCCGACAACCCCGCTTTGGGTTTGCCGCCAATGCCGGTGGCACCTTCATCACGAATCTCGCCGCCCGAGCCCGTGGCCGCACCGGGGAAGGGGGCAATCGCCGTGGGGTGGTTATGGGTTTCCACCTTCATCAGGATATGAATGGGCTCCTGATGGGTGGCATACAGCGCGCGCTCTTGCTCAGCGCCTGTTAGCGGTGCCGGGAAGAAACGCCCGGCCTGGCTGCCCTTAATCACCGCCGCGTTGTCGCTGTAGGCCGAGAGCACATTGTCCGGTGAGGTGGCGAAGGTGTTCTTGATCATTTTAAACAGCGAGTGGCTCTGGGGCTCGCCGTCGATCACCCAGTCCGCGTTGAATATTTTGTGGCGACAGTGCTCTGAGTTGGCCTGGGCAAACATCATCAGCTCAACGTCACTGGGATTACGCCCCAGCTCATTGAAGGCGTCTACTAAATAGTCGATCTCGTCCTCTGCAAGCGCCAGCCCCAGCGCTTGATTAGCGGTTGCCAGCGCGTCTCGACCGCCTTCCAGAATATCCACACTGCCCAATGGCGCCGGGTCATGCTGAGCAAACAGCTTAGTGGCCTCCGCACCATCGGCCAGTACGGTTTCAGTCATACGGTCATGCAGCAGCGCGGTCAAAGCAGCCATGCTCTCGTTATCGGGCGGGGCGGTAAAGCCGACGCGGTAATCGATACCGCGCTCGATACGGGCAATTTGCTGCAACCCACAGTTATGCGCGATATCGGTCGCTTTAGACGACCAGGGCGATTGAGTACCTAGACGTGGCACCACCAGAAAGCGCTGGGCGTTGTCGGGAACTTCTAGGCTCGTGTGAGTGCCGTAGTCGAGTAACTGAGCCAAACGCTCATGAGAGGCGTCATCCAGTTCGTCACGGCGCTCGCGGGAGCTAACATCGACAAAGTGAACATAGTGGGCAGACAGCGCTTCCACTTCGGGCACACGTTCACGCAGCACCGTTAGCAGCCGAGCATGACGGAAGGCAGAAAGGGCGGGCGCGCCTCGCAGTTCGAGCATATCCTGAAGCCTCTAGAGCAGGGAAATTCGAGCAGGGAAACCATCAGGCCGCAGTACGGCCCTTCTTTTATGTTTCCAGAAAGCCGCTATGATACTGGAAAGCGCCGCCCACACGAAATCAACAAGGTGACAGTTTGCGTACGGCTGGGTATCGTGGCAGCTTGTTCCACGCCGACAAGACCCCATGCTGACGTTGATTTGCCGACATTTCGCTGCCCGTGCCAGCGCTTATTATGCATTAATTGCCATGACCCTACTGGTCATGGTCCCCTCTCTGTTATTGGTCCCTCCTGGCGAGCACCTAACGCATATTAGCGAAAAAGATTTTATTACCTTTCATACCCGTAACACGCCTACTACCTACTACGAAGGCCGCCAAGGCCCTACTGGGTTTGAATATGAGTTGATGCACCGGTTCGCCGATTACCTGGGGGTTAGCCTTAATCTCAATGCCAGCCACCACCCGGAAAGCGTGCTCCCTGCCGTTCGCGAAAAAGGCGACTTAGGTGCTGCTGCACTGCCACTACTGCCAAACATAACGGGCATCCATTACACCCGCCCAATTATCCAGATGCAGCCACTGGTGGTATATCGGCGCGGCCTGAATGGCATTCAGGCGCCAGAAGATCTAGTAGGTTTAGAAATTGGAACGCTCAGCGGCGCAGGAACAGGAGAAGCACTGCGGGATCTCCAGCACCATCATCCAACCCTTAGCTGGAAAGAGTCTAATGAGCTAGAAGTGGCAGAACTCCTCGCGCGGGTTGAAAGTGGCACTCTTGACGTCGCGGTGATTTTTGAACACCAGTTCCGCTTGAACCGGCTGTTTTTCCCTAACGTTGAGCGCGGCTTTGTGCTTGGCGAACCGCTTTCCATGGCCTGGGCGCTACCAAGCGGGCGAGGCTTAGGGCTGTTAGAAGCGGCGAATAATTTCCTGCAGGATCTTCAGCAGAGCGGCACGCTTGATCAACTGGTCAATCGTTACTTCGGCCATGATGATTACCTGGAGTATGTCGGTACTCGCACATTTTTAGCCCACCTTGACTCGCGATTGCCTCAATACACCGAGCTCTTCAAGCAAGCCGCGCGGGCAACTGGCTTTGATTGGCAATTGCTGGCGGCGGTGGGTTATCAAGAGTCCCACTGGGACCCCAACGCCGTCTCGCCTACCGGAGTACGTGGTTTGATGATGTTGACCAACCCCACTGCTGGTGAGATGGGCATCAGCGATCGCACCGACCCGGCGCAAAGTATCGACGGCGGCGCTCGCTACCTGCGCAGCATCAAAGACCGTTTACCGGAAGCCATCACCGGCGAGGATCGCCTGTATATGGCCATGGCCGCCTATAACGTTGGCCTTGGCCACCTATACGATGCCCGCAACATTGCCGAAATGCGTGGTGGCAATCCCAACAGTTGGGAGGATGTGCGCAGTGCGCTGCCCCTGTTACAGCATCGTGAATGGCACAGCCAGACGCGGCATGGCTACGCCCGCGGCGGTGAGCCGGTTATTTATGTGCGCAACATACGCCGCTACTATGAAATGATTGAGTATGTGGAACGCAGTCGCCAGCAGTTTTTCCAATTAGAACAAACGCCAGCGAGCGATGACCCACTGCTACTGTTTGAGCTTGTCCCGCCGCTGAATGAATGACCACGTTAAGCTAACAGCTTCATGGCACTATTTATCGCGCCCTTCACGACGCTCGGCAAAAAACCCCTTTAGCAATTTCTGCGAGGCCGATGCCAACACCCCACCGGTCACTTCTAGCTGATGGTTGAACCACGGCTGCGCCAACAGATTCGCTTTAGATTCCACCATGCCAGCACGGGGTTCGGCAGCGCCGTATACGAGACGACGGAGGCGCGCATGCACCATGGCCCCGGTACACATCATGCAGGGCTCCAAGGTAACGAACAGCGTACAGCCCTCAAGGCGATAATTCTGCTGATGCTTGCCTGCTTCACGCAGCGCACAAATTTCCGCATGGCTGCTGGGGTCACAGCTGGCCACTGGAGCATTGCAACCAACGCCAATAATCTCGCCCTTAGCATCGACCACGACCGCTCCAACAGGCACCTCACCCGCCACTGCAGCCAGGTGTGCCTGGTCAAGCGCTCGGTACATGTAAAATTCATCGCTGCGCATCAAGGAAAACTCCGCTAAGGTAACCAAACGATCGTATGAAAGGATTATCCGCCTCTGCGGCGGGTCACTTTTCTTCACAGCATCATATAGAGACAGCACCAAGGATACCGAGAATGACAGACGCGCTGAACCAACTGGTGGAATTACTGGAGTTAGAAACGCTGGAAGAGACGCTGTTCCGCGGCCAGAGCCAGGACCTTGGCTTTCCCCAGCTGTATGGCGGCCAAGTACTGGGTCAGGCCTTAGCGGCAGCAGCGCGTACCGTGACTGATGAGCGCCACCCGCACTCTCAACACGGTTATTTCCTGCGCCCTGGCGACCCCCACCGCCCTGTTGTCTATCAGGTGGATACTATCCGTGACGGCGGCAGCTTTACCACGCGGCGTGTTACCGCGATTCAAAAAGGGCGCCCCATCTTTTTCTGTAGCGCCTCATTTCAAAGTGAAGAGGCTGGCGTTAGCCACCAGCGGGAGATGCCTGACGTCCCCAGCCCCGAAGCGTTGATCGAGAGCGGCGACGCCAAGCATGCCCGCTTTCCCGGCCACCCGATTGAGTTTGTGCACCTTCCCGGCAATCCCGATAATGCAACGCCTGCGGGCCAATGCCTATGGTTCCGCCTAGCAGGCACCTTGCCAGACGACCCGGCGCTTCACCGCCACCTGTTGTCGTATGCCTCTGACTTTAATCTGCTGACCACTAGTTTGGCTCCTCACGGCATAGAGTACCGAGACCCCAGGCTGCGCATCGCAAGCCTTGATCACGCCTTATGGCTTCATCAGGATACGCGCCTGGACGATTGGCTGCTTTACGTTATCGACTCGCCATGGGCAGGTGGCGCTCGCGGTCTCGCGCGGGGACATATCTACAGTCGCGATGGCCGCTTAGTGGCCTCCACCGCACAAGAGGGGTTAATCCGCTATTCTTAGGACTAGTATATGGAAAATAGCCCTGGACAGGTTGCCGCAAGGGCGCTGTAAACCCATCCATGGGCGCTACTTTCGCCGTCCCTGAGGCGAAAGACTCTTGCTGAAACCTGCCCAAGGCACATTGAGATCTTCTTTATGCTTCAAGTACTTACCAAAACACTTACGCCCGCAAGAAGCGGGCGTAAGCGAATAAACGTTGGTATGGCTAACTAGCCTAGCCACCATAAACGTCGTTAATTGACTGCAGTGGGTAGTGCGCAGGGTACGGCTTACGCGCCACACCGGAATCAACCGCGGCTTGTGCCACCGCTGAGGTGACCCGCGCCAGCAGGCGAATATCCACCGGCGTAGGAATGATATATTCGCGGCCAAAGCTCATTTCGGTGCGCTCATAGGCGTCAAGTACTTCCTGGGGCACCGGCTCGCGGGCCAAGTCTTTCAGCGCATGCACCGCGGCCAGTTTCATCTCTTCATTAATACGCGTTGCACGAACATCCAAGGCGCCGCGGAAGATAAAGGGAAAGCCCAGCACGTTGTTGACCTGATTGGGGAAATCCGAGCGGCCGGTGGCCATAATCACATCCGGGCGGGCCTCGCGGGCAACGTCAGGATGAATTTCCGGATCCGGATTGGTGCAGGCAAAAATCACCGGATCTGGCGCCATTTTCTTCACCTGCTCAGCGGAGAGCAGCCCAGGTCCTGACAAGCCGATAAAGACATCAGCGTTATCGATGGCATCATCCAGAGTGCGCATATCGGTATCGCGAGCGAACTCGGCTTTATATTCGTTAATGCCTTCACGATCGGTGTGAATAACACCTCGACGATCAAGCATCACTAAGTTTTCTTTACTGGCACCACACGAGACCAGCAACCGCATGCAGGCAATGGCCGCTGCACCAGCACCCATGCAGACAATTTTAACGTCTTCGATACGCTTACCCGCAATATCCAGTGCATTGAGCATACCCGCCGCCGTCACAATGGCGGTACCGTGCTGGTCATCGTGGAATACCGGGATATTGCAGCGCTCAATCAGCGCTTTTTCAATCTCAAAACACTCCGGCGCTTTAATATCTTCAAGGTTGATGCCGCCCCATGTATCGGCAATGCGTGCGACGGTATCGATAAATGCCTGCGGACTTTCAGCGTCCACTTCAATATCCACCGAGTTAATACCGGCAAAACACTTGAACAGCACGCCTTTGCCTTCCATGACTGGCTTACTGGCCAATGGACCAAGGTTACCCAGCCCCAGGATAGCGCTGCCATCGGTAATAACCGCCACTAGATTGCCCTTGCCTGTATAGCGGTAGGCATTTTCCGCATCCCGGGCGATCTCAAGTACTGGCTCAGCCACGCCTGGACTATACGCCAGTGCCAAATCCCGGGCAGTTGCCGTGGGTTTGGTCAACTCCACCGATAATTTACCGGGAATCGGTTTAGCGTGGTAATCCAAAGCAGCCTGCTTATTTGCATCGGTCATGGTCAGAGTCCAGTTAGCATAAAGTAGATAAGTCTTTTCAGAATATAGAAAAAACCTATGTGTCTCAAGCGCGCCGTCAACCAATAACAAAACGCCCGTTTAACTGAATTTTACCTTCACATTCGTTACTTTTAGTAGGTATTTGCTGGATCTTATACAGAAAGGCTTTATCTATAACGCTTTACTTATTGCTGTAATGCAGCACTTGTGAAAAACATTTCCAAATAAATGCTTTTTATAAATTTTGTCAAAAAATAAAAAACCCACGCCGAGACGTGGGTTTTTTGCGAGCCTAACCTAGCTTGAAAAGGCTGCTCGTGATGTGGCTATCCAGGGATGGATTAGCCGCGCTTAACAGCAGCGCCAAAACGCTTGTTGAAGCGCTCTACGCGGCCACCAGTGGTCGCTTGCTTCTGCTTACCAGTGTAGAACGGGTGGCAGTTGGAGCACACATCCAAAGAGAAGTCCTGACCAGAGGTCGAACCTACCTGGAAAGTAGCGCCGCAAGAACAACTAGCGGTGACCGTGTTGTAATTCGGGTGAATACCTTGTCTCATTTCGAGCCTCACGAAGCTATATGCCGCCACCTGATCTCGTGCCAGGCACCGCATACGGGTTTGGAAAAATTACTAACCGGTTAGCCGCTCTGTCGTTACGATAGATCTTAAGCGACAGTTTTAAGAGACAGTCCTTGAAGACAGACCGTTAAAATTGAGCGGCCGCATATTCTAGCAAAACTATCGCCGGAGGCCAATTGCCTGATCCTGTTTCTTTACGGGCACCTTCAGTGCTCAAAGTGGCGCTGCCCTCACCGCTGCGCAAAATGTTCGATTACCTACCCTGTCACTCTCCACCGCCCGGTGGCTGGCAACCAGGGCTGAGGGTACGGGTGCCTTTTGGTCGGCGCGACGTCGTCGGCGTGGTGGTCGAGCTGGCTAACCACAGCGAACTTTCGCGCAGCCAACTGCGCGCGGTTAGCGAAACGCTGGACGATGCCCCGCTGCCAGAAGATTGGCTATGGCTGTGCCGGTTTGCTGCCCGCTACTACCAGCATAGCCTGGGTGATACGCTGCATCACGCCATGCCTGCCCGACTGCGGCAGGGCCACCCTATGGCAGGACGCACCCAAACCTTCTGGCTTGCCAAGGGCGAAGACGCAGAAGCAATACTCAGCCGAGCCCCTAAACAAGCTGAGCTCTATGCACTGCTGCGCCAACACCCCCACGGCCTGCCCAGCCGTGCGGTAAGCGCTCATGGTTTTACCCGTGATCAGCTGTTAGCACTGGAGAAAAAAGGCTTAGCATCCAGCCACGAACACATTCTTACCGCGCCAACCCCGCCAAGCGGCAATCTACTGGCGACGCCAGCCTTGCCCCTTAATCGTGAGCAGGCAACGGCGCTGGCTGCGCTGCATGAAAAACTCGATGGCTACCACCCCTGCCTGCTTGAAGGGGTGACGGGGAGCGGTAAAACGGAAGTTTATTTACAGCTTATTGAGGCTGTCGCTGCGAAGGGCAAACAGTCGCTGGTGCTGGTGCCGGAAATTGGCTTAACTCCACAGACACTGGCGCGCTTTAGAAGCCGCTTTCGGGTTCCCGTCGTGGCGCTGCACTCGGGCCTTACTGACCCAGAACGCTTAGACGTATGGGAAGCCGCCGCCAGCGGCCGGGCGCTAATTATCATCGGCACCCGCTCGGCGATTTTTACCCCACTGGCTAATCCAGGCGCGATCATTGTCGATGAGGAGCACGACGGCTCTTATAAGCAGCATGACGGCTTGCGCTACCATGCCCGTGACTTGGCGGTGGCCCGCGCTCACTACCATAAAATCCCCTTACTGATGGGCAGCGCCACCCCCTCGCTGGAGAGCCTGCATCAGGCGCTGACCGGCGCTTACCGGCACCTTCGCCTTACTCAGCGCCCCAGCCGCCACCCACCGGCCAAGTTAGAATTGATCGATTTACGCCACCAGCATCGTCAAGGGGGCCTGCTGCCAGGTGCCATCAAAGCAATTAAAAGCACCCTCGCCGCCGGCAAGCAGGTGCTGATCTTTATTAACCGGCGGGGCTTTGCGCCGACACTAGCCTGCCACGCCTGCGGCTGGATCGCCGATTGCGACCAGTGTGACGCACGCATGACGCTGCACCGTCACCCTGCAATGCTCGCGTGCCACCACTGTGACAGCCGACGCGCCCTGCCTGATGCCTGCCCAGAGTGCGGCAGCGGTGACCTCCGTGCCTTGGGCAGCGGCACGGAGCGCACTGAAGAAACGCTGCAGTCGTTGTTCCCCAAAACAACCGTACATCGCATTGACCGCGACAGCACACGACGCAAAGATAGCTTTGAGCAAGTGCTTAAAGAGATCCAGCGCGGAGAGCCCTGCGTATTGGTCGGCACCCAGATGCTCGCCAAAGGGCACCACCTTCCCCACGTGACCCTGGTGGTGGTCGTCAATGCCGACGGCGGCCTGTACGCCGCTGATTTTCGCGCATTAGAACATAGCGCCCAGCTACTGGAACAGGTAGCGGGACGAGCTGGCCGAGCAGCGCACCCAGGCCGCGTACTGGTCCAAACCCTGCACCCGGACGACCCTCATTTGGGCCAGCTAGCGGAGCATGGCTATGGGGCGCTAGCGCGCAACATGCTGGAAGAACGCCGGATCGCCCAACTGCCGCCCTTCTGTTTTATGGCATTGTTACGCATCGAAAGCCCCAAAGAGGAGGCTGCCCTGGCATTGGCCCAACAAGCTGCCCAGGCACTACGCCAATGGCTGAAAGAGTCAGCTGTCCCAACGCGCTGCCTTGGGCCGGTGCCCGCTCCAATGGAGAGACGCCAGAATCGCTACCATTTACACGTCATGCTGGCAGCGGATAAACGTAGCCAGTTACACCCCGCCGTTAGCTGGTTGGTGCAGTGGTTGGAGGCCAATCGCGAGGCGCGGAAGGTACGCTGGTCAATAGATATTGACCCACAGACCCTCGCTTAATCAGCTAATGATGATGCACTCACCAAGACATAACTTTGAAACTGCGGCTCAATTGCTGATAATAGCCACTTCAATGACGCACCTTTCAGGTGCGCGATAGCACACGCCGCCATCGACGACACCCGGATACCTAAATGAAAGACACGATAGTTTCTCTGCTCGAAGGCGCGATCACCGCGCTCAAGCACCAAGGCGTGCTGCCGAACGATCTTCAGCCCACCATCAAAGTGGACCCCACTAAAGACAAAGCCCACGGCGACTACGCTACCAACTTAGCGCTAATGTTGGCCAAGCCCGCTGGCAAAAACCCCCGCGAGCTTGCCACTACGCTAGTAGCTGCGCTACCGGAAAGCGATGCTATTCAAAAAACCGAGATTGCTGGCCCTGGCTTTATCAATTTTTTCGCGGCAACCGACGCTGCCGCACAAATCGTTGCCCAGGTGCTCGACTGTGGCGACACCTTCGGCCGCAGCCTGATTGGCAAAGGCGAGAAAGTTCAGGTTGAATTCGTCTCCGCCAACCCCACTGGCCCACTGCACGTAGGACATGGGCGTGGTGCCGCCATAGGTGACTGCCTGTGCCGCCTGCTCGAAGCCATCGGCTATGACGTGACCCGCGAGTTCTACTACAACGACGCAGGCGCGCAAATCGCCAACCTAGCACGTTCGGTGCAGGCACGGGCAAAAGGCCTGGGTCCTGACGATGCAAGCTGGCCGGAAGACGGCTATCGTGGCGAATATATTAGCGATGTCGCCGACGACTACTTGGCAGGCAAAACGGTGACGGCCGATGACCGTGAAGTCACCGCTAAAACCGATCCAGAAGATTTAGAAGCCATTCAAGCGTTCGCCGTGGCTTGGCTACGCCGTGAGCAGGACCTGGATTTAAAGGCATTCGGCGTTGAATTTGATGTTTACTTCCTAGAGTCATCTCTCTACGAAGATGGCAAAGTAGACGCCACCGTCGAGAAGCTGGTCGCGGCGGGTCATACATATGAAGATGACGGTGCGATGTGGCTTCGCACCACCGATTTTGGTGATGATAAAGACCGTGTAATGCGCAAACGCGACGGCGGCTACACCTATTTCCTGCCCGATGTGGCCTACCATCTGGATAAATGGCAGCGCGGTTTTAAAACCGTGATAAACGAACAGGGTGCTGATCACCACTCTACCGTGACCCGCGTTCGCGCCGGTTTGCAGGCACTGGAAGTGGGTATTCCCAAGGGTTGGCCCGACTATGTACTTCACCAGATGGTGATGGTGACCCGCTCTGGCGTTGAGGTAAAACTCTCCAAGCGCGCAGGCAGCTATGTCACCGTTCGCGACTTGATCGACGAAGTAGGCCGAGATGCCACGCGTTTCTTCCTCGCTGCGCGTCGCGCCGATTCTCAGCTTACCTTTGATATAGATTTGGCCCGCTCGCAATCGAACGATAATCCGGTCTATTACATCCAGTATGCCCACGCGCGGGTATGTAGCATGCTGCGCAAGACACAAGATGCCGGCCAACCATTTGATCACGCCTTAGCCCTGGCCAATCTAGCCCTGCTGGATAGCGACCAAGAGAAAGCCGTACTGAACCGCTTAGCGCGCTTTCCTGAGGTGGTTGAAACCGCCGCCAAAAACCGTGAGCCGCAGCAGATCGCTCAGTATTTACTTGACCTATCCGGCGACTTCCACACCTGTTATAACGCCGTCAAAGTGATGGTGGAGGACGACACGCTGCGTAATACGCGCTTGGCGCTTGGTCTCGCTACCCGTCAAGTACTGCGCAACGGGCTTGATTTAATGGGGGTTAGCGCCCCAGAGGAGATGTAATACATGGCCAGCCCCCCACGTAAAAAGCCCACCCGTCGTGGCGCAACGTCGCAGCGTAAATCCGCCCGAAGTAAAGGTGGCGGTTTTCGTTTGCCCGGCTGGGTGTGGGGCCTTGCGGGCATGGTCGGCGGGTTCTTTCTTGCCCAGCACCAGCACGGCACTGCCCCTTGGCAAGAACAGAGCGAACCGCCCCAGGCCACGGTGCTGTCTAAACCCTCTGGTAGCGAGGAGCGTGAGGCCGCCAGGGAAACAGAGGGCACCGCCGAACCTGCGATGCCCACTTTCGAGTTTTATACCCTACTGCCTGAAACCGAGGTAATTGCCCCCGGCGTCACCCTGCCTTCTAGTGTGGTCCGCCCAGAGATCGCCGAGCAAGTCGTCGATAGCGAGGCAGCCGTGGATGACCCCATTGCCCAAGTCATTGCCGCCAATACCCGCCCGGAAGAGCAGGTGTCTGCTGTACAGGAGAGCACTGCCAGCACCAGCGCACCCAGCCGTTATGTACTTCAAGCGGCTTCATTTCGTGAGCTAAGCGATGCTGAGCAATTGCGAGGCAGACTGCGCAATTTAAGTTTGCTGGCACAAATCAGCGAGGTTCAGGCGGATGGCAATACCTGGCACC
Source organism: Halomonas sp. (assembly GCF_007692655.1). Taxonomy (GTDB): domain Bacteria; phylum Pseudomonadota; class Gammaproteobacteria; order Pseudomonadales; family Halomonadaceae; genus Vreelandella. The sequence goes on along the minus strand of NZ_REBQ01000077.1, from coordinate 25,517 downwards.
GCGTCCAGGTTGGCCCTTACGAGGACACCCGCGAGCTTAACCGCGCCCAGGATTTAATGAGCACCCAGGGCATTGAGCCACTCCTTATTCAACTGCAAAACTGATAAAACCACTTCTTGATGACCTGCGGGCGGTTGATTTTTTATCAGCCGCCCGCATTTTGTTGTGAATGCTTACACAATGGTCACTTGCAATAACTAAGTGACCCGCCAGTCATCGGGAGCACGCCTCCCCCAAGGAGTTACCTCCATGACCACCATTGTCTCAGTCCGTCGTGGCAACCAAGTCGCCCTCGCTGGCGACGGTCAAGTATCGCTTGGCAATACCGTGATGAAGGGAAACGCCAGTAAAGTACGCCGCCTCTATCGCGGCAAAGTACTGGCCGGATTTGCCGGTGGTACCGCCGATGCTTTTACACTGTTTGAACGTTTTGAAGCACAGCTGGAAAAGTACCAGGGCCATTTGACCAAAGCCGCCGTGGAGCTGGCAAAAGATTGGCGTACTGACCGCGCCTTGCGTCGTTTAGAGGCGCTGTTAGCCGTTGCTGACCACAGCGCTTCGCTAATCATTACCGGCAACGGTGATGTGGTTGAGCCTGAACGCGGCATTATTGCGATTGGCTCTGGCGGCAACTTTGCCCAGGCCAGCGCCCGAGCGCTACTGGAAAATACCGAGCTGTCAGCCCGTGAGATCACCGAGAAGTCGTTGGCCATCGCCGGTGACATCTGTGTGTTCACCAACCATCACGTGACGCTCGAAGAGCTATCGATTGACGATCGCTAATTAATACCCGCGATCCCAAGCGACGCTCAACGCAAACAAAGGTTACTTTTATGACCCAGATGACTCCCCGTGAAATCGTTCATGCCCTGGACCAGTACATCATTGGCCAGCAAGATGCTAAACGCGCCGTTGCCATTGCACTGCGTAACCGCTGGCGCCGCATGCAGCTCGATGACGACCTGCGTCCTGAAGTCACCCCCAAAAATATTTTAATGATTGGCCCCACCGGTGTGGGTAAAACAGAAATTGCTCGGCGTCTTGCCAAACTGGCCAAAGCACCGTTCATCAAAGTCGAAGCGACCAAGTTCACGGAAGTCGGCTATGTGGGTCGCGATGTAGAGTCGATTATTCGCGACCTGATGGAAGCGGCTATCAAAATGGTGCGAGAACAGGCAAAAGAAGACGTCGGTCATCGTGCCGCTGATGCCGCCGAAGACCGCGTACTAGATGCTCTTCTTCCACCGCCGCGTGGGCAGGAAGAGAAGCCACGTGAAGACAGCGGTACCCGACAGACTTTCCGCAAAAAGCTGCGTGAAGGCCAACTCGATGATAAAGAAATAGATATTGAGATATCTTCTCAGGGCCCTGGCATCGACATTATGACGCCCCCAGGGATGGAAGAGATGACCAGCCAGCTGCAGAGCATGTTCTCCAACATGGGACAGCAAAAGCGCGAAAATCGCCGCGTCACGGTGAAAGAAGCGCTGGGACTGCTCCGCGATGAAGAAGCGGGCAAGCTGGTTAATGAGGAAGAAATCAAAGCCCGCGCCGTCTATGCCGTTGAACAGCACGGCATCGTCTTTTTGGATGAAATCGATAAAGTGGCTAAAGGCAGCGGCCAGTCCAGCGGTGGCGAAGTCTCCCGCGAGGGGGTTCAGCGCGACCTGCTGCCGTTGATTGAGGGCTCAACGGTGTCGACCAAGTACGGGATGGTGAAAACCGACCATATCTTGTTCATTGCGTCTGGTGCCTTCCACCTGTCGCGCCCGTCGGACCTGATTCCTGAGTTGCAAGGCCGACTGCCGATCCGCGTCGAACTTGATGCACTCACGCCCAATGACTTTAAGCGCATCCTTACCGAGCCTTCCGCCTCGTTAACTAAGCAGTATCAGGCGCTTCTCGCCACGGAAGGGTTGGAGGTTGAGTTCACCCCGGACGGTATTGAGCGTATTGCGCAAATCTCCTGGCAAGTCAACGAAGGCACCGAAAACATCGGCGCGCGCCGCTTGCATACCGTGATGGAACGGTTATTGGAAGAGGCGTCTTTCAAAGGTGGCGATATGGAGAGCCCGCTGATCATTGACGGCGATTACGTTAATGCTCAGCTTGGCGAACTTGCCGTCGACGAAGACCTGTCTCGGTATATTTTGTAGTTAGCAGCAGCCTGCCCGTCCGCACTGGGCAGGCTGCCCCCGTACTGAGTTAAGAGGCTTAAACAATGAATGCCCCTACCCCCACTCGGGTTCACTACCACAAGCAGGCCCGCGAGTTGGAGCTTGGCTACGCCAATGGCGAAAATTATCGCCTACCGGTGGAGCTCCTGCGCGTTTACTCACCTTCTGCTGAAGTGCGTGGCCACGGCGGCGACACGGCAGTGCTTCAGGTGGGTAAAAAAGATGTCGGCCTGCAAAATATTGCCCAGGCGGGTAACTACGCGCTGAAACTGCATTTTGATGATGGTCATGACAGCGGACTGTTTAGCTGGAACTACCTATACGATCTCGCGACTCATCAAGAGGCCTACTGGAGCAACTACCTGCAGCGCTTAGACGAGGCCGGAGCCTCAAGAGAGCCCGCCACTATTCAGTTCAAGCAGCTGTGACTGCTTGCCTCAGGCAAGCCAGGCAGACAAGCCAGGGCAGACAAGGCTACAATGGCATTAACCTTTAATCGCGTCGGCCACTAGGCCGATTTGCCACTGCCTCGAATTCGGGAGCTACGCCCCATGAGCCCCACAGAAAAACGCACCACCGACTTTGGTTTTCAGGAAGTACCGGTCGACGAGAAAGCCTCGCGAGTAGCCGATGTTTTTCACTCGGTCGCTGCCCGCTACGATGTAATGAATGACCTGATGTCCATGGGCATCCACCGAATATGGAAACGCATAACCATTGAGCGCGCAGGCGTACGCCCAGGCCACCACGTGCTGGATATCGCTGGCGGCACGGGCGACTTAACCCTTAAGTTTTCCCGCCTGGTTGGTTCCCGGGGGAAAGTCGTACTGGCGGACATCAACGCATCTATGCTCAAAGTCGGCCGCGACAAGCTGATGGATAATGGCGTAGGTGGCAACGTTGAGTACGTTCAAGCCAATGCTGAAAGCCTGCCGTTCCCAGACAACAGCTTCGACTGTATTACGATTGCCTTTGGCCTGCGCAACGTAACGGACAAAGACGCCGCCCTACGCTCCATGACCCGCGTACTTAAGCCTGGTGGTCGCCTGTTGGTGCTGGAGTTCTCCAAGCCCAACAATCCGTTGCTGTCTAAAGCTTACGACGAATACTCCTTCCGCTTACTGCCCAAAATGGGCGAGCTGGTGGCAGGCGATGGCGAGAGCTACCGCTATCTGGCAGAGTCGATTCGCATGCACCCTGACCAGGAGACCCTCAAAGCCATGATGGAAACCGCAGGCTTGGAGCGGGTTGAGTACACCAACCTGACCGGCGGTATCGTTGCACTGCACCGTGGCATCAAGCTATGAGCTTTCCAAGCCGCAGGCAGCCACTAGACGACATGCCCTTGCAGATCAGCAGAACGTTACAGGCCAAGAGGTCCGCATGGTAGTAACCCCGACCTTGCTATTGGCCGGTTGTGAACGCACGCTTAATGCCCTACTCGCCCGCGACCCTGCTTCCCCAGCTCGGTTAGCCGCGCTAGCGGGCAGCCGTTTGCTGGTGCGTCTTGAACAACCCCATCTAGAGCTGATCATTCACTATCATTACGCAGGATTAGATCTTATGCGTGGTGATGGAGTGGATGAAACCGAGGTGGATGCGGTTGTTGAGCTCACTCCGGAAACGTTTTCCGAGTGGGTCAGTGGTGCCTCCGTCGAACGGCTTATGTTTGATGGCAAGCTGGCGGTGCGCGGACGTATTCACCTGCTTGAAGCTACCCGCGACCTGATTTTTGACCTGGATATCGACTGGGAAAGCGAGCTGGCCCGCTGGCTTGGGGATATGCCTGCTCACTCACTTGCCGAGGGCCTGCGTCGTGCCGCCCGTTGGGGGCTACGCGCCAAAGATGAGCTAATGCAGGATGTTTCTGAATACGTATTTGAAGAAGCGCGCTTGTTACCAGGCCGACAGCAACGGCACCTTTTGCGCGAACATCTAACAGAGTTAGAGGTGGCTACCGACCGCCTGGAGGCACGCCTTAACCGCTTACAGCGCCGTCTCACCCAGCAGCAGACAGCTCCACAGGAAACACGCCCATGAGCTTGCGTCTACTGCGGATAAGCTGGGTCATCACCCGCCATAGGCTAGATACACTCCTCCCCCTCAAGCGACTGCCTTGGTGGATGCGTATGCTGCTGTGGCTTTCTCCATTGCGTTTAGTGCCCGTTGGCCAACGCTCCAGGGGGGAGCGTCTGCGCTTGGCGCTAGAAGCTCTAGGTCCGATTTTTATCAAATTCGGCCAAATGTTATCGACTCGACGCGACCTGCTGCCTGCAGATATCGCCGATGAGCTTAAGCGCCTACAAGATCAGGTTCCTCCCTTCCCGGGCCACCTTGCTGTCGCCCGCGTCGAGAAAGCACTGGAAATGTCACTGGCGGAGGCATTTGCCGAATTTGATCATGCGCCATTGGCGTCTGCATCGATTGCTCAAGTACACGCAGCCACACTGCATACCGGTGAAGATGTGGTAGTGAAGATTATTCGCCCCAGCATTGATCGCGTTATGCGCCAGGATATGGCGCTGATGTACCAAGTCGCCAAGCTACTTGCTAAAGTGCCTGAGGCGCGCCGTTTACGACCGGTCGAAGTCATTCGCGACTACGAAGCGACGCTGTTTGATGAACTGGATCTTTACAAGGAAGCCGCCAATACCTCGCAGCTGAAACGTAATTTCAAAGACTCTCCACTGCTGTTTGTACCGACCATTTACTGGCCATTTACTCGCCGCAACGTGATGGTTCAAGAGCGTATTCGCGGCATTCCAGTGGCCGACTTGGACACCCTGATTGCGCGTGGAACCAACTTAAAAAAGCTCGCTGAGCGAGGCGTTGAACTGTTTTTTACCCAGGTTTTTCGCGACAATTTTTTCCACGCGGATATGCACCCTGGTAATATTTTTGTTAACTGCGACAACCCTGAAGACCCACAATATATCGCTATTGACTGCGGCATTGTCGGTAGCTTAACCCGTGAAGATCAGGATTATTTAGCGCGTAACCTGCTGGCGTTTTTCCACCAAGACTATTACGAAGTCGCTGCGCTGCATATCGAGTCCGGCTGGGTAGGTGAGAACACCCGCGCCAACGAATTTGCCGCGGCCATTCGAACCGTTTGTGAACCCATCTTAGAAAAGCCGTTGAAAGACATCTCTTTTGGCCAGGTGCTACTGGGGCTGTTTCAAACCGCACGGCGGTTTAATATGGAGGTCCAGCCGCAGTTAGTGCTACTGCAGAAAACGCTGCTTAATATTGAAGGCCTTGGACGCCAGCTCTACCCAGACTTGGATCTTTGGAGCACTGCGAAGCCTTACCTGGAACAGTGGATGAAAGACCGCGCTGGCGTCAAAGGTCTGTGGGAGTCGCTGAAACGCCAAGCCCCAGAGCTTTCCCATCAGTTGCCGGAATTGCCCGCGCTGGCGCATCAAGCGTTAAGCCGCATGGAACATGAGCACCGCCAGCGTCATCAGCAGGTTGATTCTATCAATGCAATGCGCACCCAAATGGCGCGCACTACTAAGCGCCTGTACCGACTTCGTATCGGCTTGATTCTGCTTGCGGTGGCGTTGGCTTGGCAGCCATTAAGCGGATGGATAGAGCTTCAGGAGTGGCCTGTACTGGCTGCCGCCGCCATTGGCCTTCTGCTATTGGTATGGCAATAGAGCCAAGTGCAAACCCACTCAGCGCAGCGTGCATGAATGTTTACAAGGATTACCATGGACACCAACACGATATCGTCTAACAATGCGTATGTACTGGATACCCTGAGCGACGTTTTGAAGCAGCGGCGCCATGCAGCGCCAGAAGATTCTTATGTTGCCTCCTTGCATCACAAGGGTTTGAACAAGATACTCGAGAAAGTTGGCGAAGAAGCGACTGAAACGCTGTTAGCAGCAAAAGATGCTGAGCACGGTGGCGAGGCGGAACGCCAAGCGTTGATTTCTGAAACTGCCGATCTGTGGTTTCATAGTCTCGTAATGCTGTCCCACTTGGATATGGATCATCAGGGTATTTTAGATGAATTAGCGCGGCGCTTTGGCATTTCCGGTCACGACGAGAAAGCCGGTCGTACGCAATAACCATCGACTAGTCGCCACAATAGGCACAACCAACGTTAACCAGCACCGATGAGGAAACGCATATGTTAGGTGGTATCAGTATTTGGCAGTTGCTGATTGTTCTGGGCATTATCATCCTGGTTTTCGGCACCAAAAAACTGCGCAATGTGGGCACCGACCTGGGCGGGGCGGTTAAGGGCTTCAAAAAAGCCATGCACGACGAAGAGAAAAACAAAGAGGGTGATAAAGATGACGCCGAGCAGCCCCACGCGAAAGTAGGCCATGAAGACGCTGGCAACACTTACGACGTTCAGGCTGAAGAGAAACGTGCTGCTGAAGGCCGCTCCGCAGACGGCCACCCCACGGATGGCCGCCCCACGGATGGCCGCCCCACAGAACATCACGAAGAGCGCAAGTAAACCATGCTGGATATCGGCTTTCTTGAATTGATGATTATCGGCATTGTTGGGTTGCTGGTACTCGGCCCCGAGCGCCTACCCCGTGCTGCACGCACGGCTGGCATGTGGATTGGCAAGATCAAGCGCACGGTATCCGGTATGCAACGCGAAATTAGTGCTCAATTGGAAACAGAAGAGTTACGTCAAAAGATTAACGAGCAGCAGAAGAAACTCGATGACAGCTTGAAAAAAGCCAAGCTTGACGTAGAAAGTATCGCCGATGCCCCCCCTGGCGAAGGCGCTTCGCCAGACGATAAGGCGGTACCTAGCGAAACCGAGCAGCGTGTTGCCAAGGCTACGGCGCGACTAGATGACGCACTGCAAACGGTACGCGAGGAATCGCCAACATCTGCCGCTAAGTCTGAACCAGCACAAGCCGAAACCAAGCAAGATAAGGTTGATGAAAAAGCTGCGCTGAAACAAGCTGAACCTGAAAAGGCTGAATCTGAAAAGGACCGTAATCACCAATGAGTATGTCTGGCGATTCGCAGGAGCCGCGTAACGAACAAAGCCAAGCCCCTCTCATTGAACACCTGATTGAACTGCGCACACGGCTTATCCGTGCGGTGGTAGTGATCTTGGTGATCTTTTTGGGCCTGTATGCCTTTGCTAATGACATTTACACCTTCGTTGCCCAACCGTTGATGGAGCTTCTGCCAGAAGGGTCGCAAATGATCGCTACCGAAGTAGCGTCCCCTTTCCTGGCACCGTTTAAACTTACCTTGGTCGTCGCGGTATTTATTGCCATCCCCTTTGTGCTGCATCAAGCATGGGCGTTTATCGCGCCTGGCCTCTACGATAACGAAAAAGCCCTAGCGATTCCCATACTGGTGTCGAGCATCGCGCTTTTTTATGGGGGTGCTGCCTTTGCCTATTACGTGGTTTTCCCGCTGTTATTTGAGTTTTTCACCCAAACGGGGCCGGAAAACGTCGCGGTAATGACCGATATCAATCAATATTTGAACTTTGTTTTAAAACTTTTCTTTGCTTTTGGAGTGGCGTTCGAAATACCCATTGCAACCTTCCTGCTCATTCTATCCGGCGCCACCACGGTAGAAAGCCTGTCTAAAAAGCGCCCTTATATTCTCCTGGGTTGCTTCGTCGTCGGCATGCTACTAACGCCCCCGGACATTATTTCCCAGAGCTTGCTGGCAGTTCCGATGTACCTACTTTATGAAGTTGGCCTGCTTTTTGGCCGTTTTGTACGCAAGCATAAGGCTGAACAAGAGGATGCTGAAGAGCAGCAAAATGATAGCTAAATATTGAGCCGTTAATTAAAAAAGCCGTCGTCATATAAAAATATGGCGACGGCTTTTTTACGAGCGCTCAAACCAATGCTGTTTTATTTCATCATTTCATCAAGTCGATCCACCAACTTAAAGATGCCAGTAGCGGCTTCACTAATACGTGTAGCCAGCATATAAGCAGGCGTAGTGACCACGCGGTGTTCAAGGTCTACAACGATATCTTCCACTCCACAACTGCGGTGCAGACCGCCCATCGCACTAATAGCCCCAGAAACCGCCGGGTCGCTACCCACCGTGACCGCAATACCCTCACCCAACAGGCGTGGCACCATAACGGGAGCAATGCACATTAAACCGATCGGCTTTGCCTCTTCACGAAAGCCTACCAGCGCCTCTTTTAACGCCTCAAGTACCTGCATATTGTCACTGGCACTGGCAAAGTCTGATAAATTTTTAGCCACCCCAAAACCACCGGGTATAATCACCGCATCAAACTCATCCGCCGCCAACTCACTTAGCGGGCTTATTTCCCCTCGCGCTAGACGGGCCGACTCTTGCAGCACATTACGCTGTTCGCCTTCTGCCTCTTCTTGAGTGAGGTGGTTGACGACATGGTGCTGATCAATGTCGGGGGCAAAACAGCGATAGCCTAAGCCCAACTGATCCAAGCGCAGTAGCGTCAAAGTCGTCTCATAAATCTCAGAACCATCGTAAACGCCGCAGCCGGCTAAAATCACTGCCACCTGTTTGGTCATGCCTATCTCCTTAGTTCAGGGTCTGCCGATCACGATACAGCAAAGCAATCGCTCACTTTAGTCAGTCTGCCGTGTTGCCACAAGGCGGCTTTCGCAGCAGAGCATGACTGATATACTCATCTTAGGCCTACGGGCATGCTTATTTGCGATCCTGAATGGAGAGACCCCTTGAGTACATTGAGCCCACGCCACTTCCCCGCCACTCGCATGCGTCGTATGCGCCGTGATGATTTCTCGCGTCGTTTGATGCAAGAGAAACACCTAAGCCCGTCAGATCTTATCCTGCCTGTTTTTGTCCTGGAGGGTGAAAATCAGCGGGAGGCCGTCGCGTCCATGCCTGGCGTTGAACGGCTCTCCATCGACTTGCTTATCGAGCAAGCTCGCGAAGCCTTTGATTTGGGCATTCCTGCATTAGCGCTGTTTCCGGTCATTGGGCCTGAACAGAAAAGTGAGCTAGCCGAAGAAGCCTACAGCGCCAGCGGACTGGTGCAACGCAGCGTGCGAGCACTCAAAGAAGCGCTGCCTGAGCTGGGTATTATTACCGACGTCGCGCTAGATCCTTACACCAGCCACGGCCAAGACGGCATCCTCGATGAGCATGGCTATGTGCAAAATGACCGCACGGTGGATACGCTACTCAAGCAGGCACTGTCCCATGCCGAAGCCGGTGCGGACGTGGTAGCTCCTTCCGACATGATGGATGGTCGCATTGGTGCCATCCGCCAAGTACTCGAACAGGAACATCTGCACAACGTACGCATCATGGCTTACAGCGCTAAATATGCCTCTCACTACTACGGCCCCTTTCGAGATGCCGTCGGCTCAGCCGCTAATCTAGGCAAAGCGGATAAGCGAACCTATCAAATGGACCCCGCCAACAGCGACGAAGCGCTGCATGAAGTCGCCATGGATGTGGCTGAAGGTGCTGATATGGTGATGGTGAAGCCTGGCATGCCTTATTTGGACGTAGTACGCCGGGTCAAAGACGAGTTAAAAGTACCGACGTTTGCTTACCAAGTCAGCGGCGAGTACGCAATGCACCGAGCTGCTTTTGACAACGGCTGGCTAGAGGCGGAACCGGTGATATTGGAATCATTGATGTGCTTCAAGCGGGCGGGTGCCGATGGCATTTTGACCTACTTTGCCCTCGACGCTGCTCGCCTTTTACAGCAGCGTTAAGCAGATAGGTTAAAATGACAGTGAGGTGACACTTATTTGTCATCTTCTCCCCGCATACTGAATTGATAGGCGCCTATTAGGCTATGATACCTTCGAGCCATCGACGCGGGGAGATCCACCATGGACGAGCAAACAACTGATGCTTCAAATTTTTCGTCTCCTGATCACACCAGCAACGACGGCGATATGTCGCTACGTATCAATCGCACCCCAACCGGCGTTCAAGCGCGTGAAGCCCTGCCCGAAACAGACCTGGATGACACCCGGCTCTATTTCAACCGGGAGTTATCGCATCTCCAGTTCAATATCCGGGTGCTTGAGCAGGCGCTAGACGACGCTCACCCACTACTTAATCGTCTCATGTTTCTGCTAATTTTCTCCTCCAATATGGATGAGTTCTTTGAGATTCGGGTAGCGGGCCTAAAGCACCAAATTGCCCTAGGGGATGACACCACCGCCGCCGACGGGCGCCTGCCGAAAGCAGTGTTGGCAGAGATATCAGAGACTGCCCACACGCAAATTGTTCGCCAGTATCAGATACTTAATGAAATATTGCTGCCAGCTCTGGAGGCGCAAGGTCTACGTTTTCGCCGTCGCGACCAGTGGACAGATGACCAGAAAGCCTGGGCCCGTGGGTTCTTCGATAACGAAATCATGCCGGTTATTAGCCCGATTGGCCTGGATCCATCGCATCCCTTCCCACGCCTGGTCAATAAAAGTCTCAACTTTATTGTGGAGCTGGAAGGCAAGGATGCGTTTGGCCGCGCCGGCGGCATGGCCATACTGCCCGCCCCTCGCTCACTGCCGCGCTTAATGGCGCTGCCGAAGGAGCTATGCGAAGAAGGCTATTCCGAGTATGTCTTTCTTTCGTCGATGATTCATGCCCACGCTGATGAGCTATTTCCCGGCATGCGTGTACGAGGTTGTTATCAGTTCCGGTTGACCCGCAATGCGGATATGAGCGTTGACCCTGAAGAAGTGTCGGATCTCGCGTCTGCGCTGCGCGGCGAGCTATTGGCCCGTCGCTATGGTAGCGGCGTTCGTTTGGAAGTTGCTGACAGCTGCCCCGACGACTTGACTAACTTTCTGCTGCGCCAGTTTGAGCTGGAAAGTGACGATTTATACCGCGTTCAGGGACCGGTGAATTTAACCCGGATGATGTCGGTACTGGGGGACGTGGATCGCCCTGAGCTGCTTTATCGCCCCTTTACCCCCAGCATTCCCAAAGCACTCAAGGCGGGTAGCCTGTTTGATGCCATCGCTAAAAATGACATTCTTCTGCATCACCCTTTCCAGTCGTTTACACCGATTGAAGACCTGCTGCGCGAGGCCGCCCGAGATCCCCATGTGCTGGCAGTGAAACAGACCCTCTACCGCACAGGAGCGGACTCACCTATTGTGAGCGCGCTGGTGGAAGCCGCTAGCCAGGGTAAAGAAGTTACTGTGGTCATTGAGCTGCGCGCCCGCTTCGATGAAGCGGATAACCTGCAGCTTGCTTCTCGCCTGCAGGAAGCCGGTGCCATCGTCGTTTATGGCATTATGGCGTATAAAACCCATGCCAAAATGCTCCACATTGTGCGCCGTGAAAAAGGTGAGCTGTGCTATTACGCTCACCTTGGCACCGGTAACTACCATTCAAAAACCGCCAAGCTTTACACGGACTATAGCCTGCTGACTGCTAATAAGGCCCTGTGTGCCGATGTTCATAAAGTTTTCCAACAGCTGTCGGGAATGGGACGCGCGCGCAAAATTGATACGCTCTTACATGCGCCCTTTACTCTGCATGAGCGGCTGGTAGAGATGATTGATCGTGAAGCGCAGATAGCGCGCAAGGGTAAGCGCGGGCATATTATCATCAAGTGCAATTCGCTAACCGAGCCCAAGCTTATCAAGGCGCTGTATCGAGCCTCTCAGGCGGGCGTTGAGTGCGATTTGATTATTCGTGGCATGTGTTGTTTAAAACCAGGGGTACCCGGCGTTTCCGATAACATTCGTGTACGCTCTATTATTGGGCGTTTTTTGGAACACACCCGGGTGTTTCATTTCCACCATGACGGGAAATCCGAAATCTGGTGTTCCAGCGCCGACTTTATGTCCCGAAATATGTTCCACCGTGTGGAAACCTGTTTTCCTCTACTGGATAAAAAGCTCGCCACGCGAGTGCGCAAAGACCTTGAAACCTATTTGGTCGACAACTGCCAGAGCTGGCTGCTGCAAAATGACGGCAGCTATCGACTGCAAGACCCTGGTGATAGCGATGCCATCAGTGCTCAGGAAACGCTGCTCTACGCTTATGCATCTAAAAGCTAGCAACCCACCCCGCGGCTAATGCAGCGGGGTTAATTCAGACTTCTCACGCATTTATGCGTAACGCTGGCGGAGCAGCTTAGCAGCTTTCACCATGTTGGTTAACGCTGGCTCTACTTCCGCCCACCCACGCGTTTTCAAGCCGCAGTCCGGGTTTACCCACAGCCGCTCGGCAGGGATTTTTTCCAACGCTTTTTCCATCAGGTCGACCATCCAACTCACCTCGGGAATATTAGGCGTATGAATATCGTAAACTCCTGGCCCAATTTCGTTGGGGTACGAGAAGTCCTGGAAAGCGTCCAACAGCTGCATATCCGAACGCGACGTCTCGATGGTGATAACATCCGCATCCAGCGCGGCGATAGCGCCAATAATGTCATTGAATTCGGAATAACACATATGCGTATGGACTTGGGTAGCGTTGGCAACCCCTGCGGCGGTTAGCTGGAAGCTCTCCACCGCCCAATCCAGATAGCTCTGCCACTCGTACTGCCGCAACGGCAACCCTTCCCGCAGTGCAGGTTCATCAATTTGAATAATCTTGATTCCCGCTTTCTCCAGATCGACCACTTCATCGCGAAGGGCCAGGGCGATCTGACGGCAGGTAGTTGCCCGCGGCTGGTCGTCACGCACAAACGACCACTGCAGAATCGTCACAGGCCCAGTGATCATCCCCTTCATGGGTTTTTCGGTAAGGGTTTGAGCGTATTGACTCCAGCGGACTGTCATCGGCGCAGGTCGAGAAACGTCACCAAAAATCACCGGGGGTTTCACACAGCGTGAACCGTAGCTTTGCACCCACCCAAAACGAGTGAAGGCAAACCCTTCCAACTGCTCACCAAAATACTCCACCATATCGTTGCGTTCGGCCTCACCATGCACCGGAACATCGATTCCCAGAGCTTCCTGACGCTCGATCGCGTAGGCAATCTCAGCCTGCATATGGGCTTCGTAGTCGACTGATGCAAGCCCACCCGCTTTAAACGCGCGCCGCGCGGCACGAATCTCATTAGTTTGCGGAAACGAACCAATGGTTGTGGTGGGAAATAGCGGCAGCTCAAGCGCCCGCCGCTGCTCATTAGCTCGCACTGAATAAGGCGCCTGGCGCTGGCTATCCTCTGGTTTAACCGCGACTAAGCGTGCACTGACCGCGGACTGGTGAATACGTGATGATTCACGCCGGGCGTCCAACGCTCGGGTAGCTTCATCCAGACGCTTCTCGTCGGCGGGCGTGGCGCGGTTATCAATCAGCCGAGTGAGAGTGACTATTTCCACAAGCTTCTGCTGCGCGAAGGCTAACCAGCTAACCAGCTCCTTATCTAGCTCCGTTTCCTGCTCCATATCCACCGGCACATGCAGCAGCGAACAGCTAGGCGCCAACCATAGGCGCTGACCAAGACGCACTTTTAAAGGCAGCAGACGCTCCCGCAGCGCAGCCAAGTCGGCCCGCCAAATATTGCGACCGTCAATAAAGCCTATCGACAGCACCTGATGGGGCCCAAGACGATCAATCACGCTCTCTACTTGCTGCGGCGCACGCACAGCATCAATGTGCAAGCCAGCAACGGGCAGGCGAGTCGCCAGTGAAAGATTGTCTCCCAGGCTACCAAAGTAAGTAGCGACCAGCAGTTTAAGTGGCGCTGACTGCAAGCGGTGATAACCGCGCTCATAAGCCTGCTGCCATGCCAGTGGCAAATCTTGCACTAATGCGGGCTCGTCCAGTTGAACCCACTCAATGCCTTGAGTCGCGAGTCGCGCTAAAATTTCGCCATAGACGTTTAAAACGCTGTCTAGCAGGCTAAGACGATCAAAGTCACTACCTTTGGTTTTTCCAAGCCATAGCCATGTCAAAGGCCCTGTCAGGGTCACTTTAGGCGTAAAACCAGCACTTAGGGCTTCTTCAACTTCCTCAAACAAGCGGTTAGATGCCAGCGTAAAGATTTGCCCTTCGTGCAACTCAGGGACGAGATAGTGATAGTTGGTATCAAAGTATTTGGTCATCTCACATGCAGCGGCGGGGTCACCACTCGGCGCCCGTCCCCGAGCCATGCGGAAAGCGGTATCTAGGTCAACATTACCACTTGAGACTTCAGCGTGGGCACTAAAGCGTCCAGGCACGGCCCCTAGCATGACCGAAACGTTAAGCACATGATCGTAGAATGCAAAATCGCCGACGCTAACAACGTCCAAGCCAGCATCCTGCTGCGCCTGCCAGTGACGCAAGCGAAGCTCACGGCCGGTCTCTTCAAGCTCGCGACGGGAGCACTTACCGTTCCAATAAGCTTCCGTGGTTTTTTTTAGTTCGCGCTGAGCGCCAATACGGGGATAGCCGAGAATATGAGAAACTGTCATGATGAACCCTACTAACGTGAATAATTTCACACAGTCTGGCCACCACACTCTAGTGAATCAAACTAAAGTTTTTAATGTGTAACATGAAAAACATTCACCACCATAAGATTAAGCGATGACAGGACGAAGCAATGATTGAACTGCGCCATCTGCGAACGCTCCTTGCTTTGCGCGAAACCGGCTCATTAGTAGATGCGGCTGACCGGGTGCACCTGACCCAATCAGCCCTGTCTCATCAGCTCAAAGATCTGGAAAGCCGTGTGGATAGCGCTCTTTTCGTGCGTAAAACTCGGCCGGTGGAATTTACCCGTGCAGGGCTGCGTCTGCTCGCCTTGGCCGATCAGGTACTGCCGGAAGTGCGCAAGGCAGAGCGTGACTTGGCCCGCTTAGCGGGCACTGAACAGGGCCGTTTGCATATGGCGATTGAGTGCCATAGCTGCTTTCAGTGGCTGATGCCCACGGTAGATTATTTTCGCGATCATTGGCCCGAGGTGGAAATTGACATTCCTAGCGGCCACCACTTCGATCCGCTGCCGGCGCTTGCTCGCGAACAGCTTGATTTAGTCATCACCGCCGACCCTCAGCCGCTCGAAGGGATTCATTATGCGCCGCTGTTTCGCTATGAGGGCCTATTAGCCGTTGCCCGCCAGCACCCCTTCGCCGCCCTTGGGTTTGTTGAACCTCACGCGCTGGCGGAGGAAACCTTGATTACTTATCCAGTTGAGCAGTCGAGGTTGGATATTTTTACCCAGTTTTTACAGCCGGCAAACGTCCGGCCTAAGGAGATCCGTACGGCGGAGTTGACGATCATGATGATGCAGTTGGTCGCCAGCGGTCGTGGTGTTTGTGCTCTACCTAATTGGGCGCTGACGGAGTATCTGGAACGTGATTACGTCAGCGCCGTGAAACTAGGCGAGCACGGGGTGTGGAGCACTCTTTATGCCGCGATACGTGAAGAGACGCGAGAAGCGCCCTGGATGCAGGATTTCTTACGCACCGCGCGGGAGACCTCCTTTGCGGTGCTTTCAGGCGTTAAGCCGGCGGATCGCGACGAGGAATCAGCAGCGTAAAACGCGCCCCACCCAGCGTGGGGCTCGTGTCGATGGTGACGCTTCCTCGATGCCCGGCCATAATTTTCTGCACAATCGACAATCCCAACCCATAGCCGCCGGAACTGCGGGCACGACTATCATCTAGACGAGCAAAGGGTTTGAAAATATCGGTACGCGCTTCAGGCGGAATACCTGGGCCGTCGTCTTCAACATCAATACGCACTAAGTTAGGCTCGTCCCAAAGCTGTATCACTACGTTTGTTTTGGCATGACGACAGGCGTTGCCGACTAAGTTCTGAAGCGCTCGCTGTAGATAACGCGGCTCTGCCAACAGCTCAATTTCAGGGCCAGGCGCCAGAGTAAGCGTTAACTCTTTATGCAGCGGTGAAAGCGTGTCTATCACCCGCTCCGCCATCGCCCTACACTCGACCAGCGCAGTTTCAAGCTCGGCACCGTTAATTGTTTCGCCACCTAAACGCGCATAGGTCAGAATTTCATCGACCAGCTCATCCAGTTCAGTAATATCAGCATCGATTCCCTGTAGCTGGCGACGAATAGCAGGCTGGTCGGTCATGTCTTCGACCATTTGCACAGCAAATCGAATACGCGCCACGGGGGTACGCAACTCGTGGGAAACCGCGCGAATCATCTCTTGTTGTCCCCGCAGCAAGCTCTGTACCTGATTTGCCATACCGTTAAATGCCATGCCGAGACGGCCTAAAAAATCACCGCTTTCTACTTTTACACGGGTTTCTAAACGGCCACTGGCAATCCGCGTGGCAGCCTGCTCCAACCTCGCCATCCGCGCCTCAATACTGCGCATAATTAAGTAGATAATCAGGCTGAGTACAATCATCAGACCTACTAATAGCGGCAAGTGTAAATTGAGAGGTAACGTATCTCCTCGGGAAATAGGCCCCGCTTGCAACCACTGAGTTTCGCCAGGCAGTTGATAAAACAGGGTGATCGACAGGTTATCGGAAACCAACTGAGTTACCACGCTGCCACTGGCTAATTTTGCCCGCTGCTCATCGGTTAGCTCATTGGGAAGCGATGACAACAATTGTAGCGGCCAGCTACCAGAGGGTAGCTCTGCCATTCGATTTTCACGCTCATTATTAGGCTGGGCAACAAGCCAACCACCAAGCAGCGTGATACTGCCATGCCACTGGTGCTCGCTCCAATCCTCAAGCCTAGCCTGCAGCAGCCATGTTTCACCAGGAAGCCGTTGCTGTAGCAACCACGGGCTTTCAGCGACCAAGACGTTGCCTTTTTCTAACCGCGCACGCTCAAAATAGCCGAGATCGGCATCATTAATTGGTACAAGCGCAAGCTGTAATTCAAGCCGCTCGGCTAAACGATTGAGCAGCTGTTCACGCTGCTCTACAGGCGCTTCGGCCAATTGACGTGTCATTAGCGACATTGGCAACGCGGCGAGCTGTTCACGATAGTCTTCACGGCGTATCTGTTCAATAAATGAACGCCCGCCTAAAGCGATCGCAAAAACCACTAGTAGTGACAGGCCCAGCAGCACATAAAACCGTAGAAACGAGCCATTGCTGAGCACTCGCCGCATAATGCTATCCCTCTGGGTAATCAACTATCTTTGACGAACAGGTAACCCTTACTACGCACGGTTTTGATCCTATGCGGCTGGTTGGGGTCGTCGCCAATTTTCGGACGGATGCGCGATACACGTACATCAATAGAGCGGTCTTGACCGTCGTATTTAATGCCCCGTAAGTCACTAAAGATTTCTTCACGGGTCAGTACACGACCTGCATTACGGGCCAGTAACCAGAGTAGGTCAAACTCAGCGCTGGTTAAGTCAATTCGCTCACCGGAAAGCCAAGCTTCACGGGTGGCGTTATCTATTTCTAGATTTTCGAAGCGCAAGCGCATTTCACCATCGGGTGCCGGGGTATCTGCACGACGCAGCAGTGCTCGCATGCGGGCAAGCAGCACCCTTGGCTGAACAGGCTTGGGCACATAATCATCGGCGCCCATTTCTAACCCCAGGACCTGATCAAGATCATCTGTACGCGCGGTCAACATCATAATGGGACCAGAAAAATTAGGCCTTACACGCCGACAAATCGCTAGACCATCTTCCCCTGGCAGCATTAAATCTAAAATCACTAAATCAGGCTGCAAGGTTAGAATACGGTCTACCCCCTTCGCACCGTCAGCTTCCAGCGTCACTTGGAAGCCGTTAGCTTCCAAGTAATC
Source organism: Halomonas sp. (assembly GCF_007692655.1). Classification (GTDB taxonomy): domain Bacteria; phylum Pseudomonadota; class Gammaproteobacteria; order Pseudomonadales; family Halomonadaceae; genus Vreelandella. The sequence goes on along the minus strand of NZ_REBQ01000077.1, from coordinate 7,706 downwards.
GCGAGTAAGCTCGGCCAGACGTTGGTCATCCTCAATAATCAATACGTGATCTTGATCGGGATAATCCGGCATTACAGGCTCTTGCGACTCCAGTGCCTGAAACTGCTGTTCCAAATGATCTACCATCCTCTTTATGCACTCCGCTTAGGCAGTTTGACTTTTCACCCGCTCACCCATATCTGACGCAGGTGGCCTGTTATTAGACCCCAGGATAACTCAAAACCATCAAAACACCTGCTTCTGTCGTTACAATTGATCGCGTAACGCTATGACCCTTTCTCTTGGACTTGATTCTTACACCAGCGAGGACTAATGTGATAGGGCTAACTGTCGACAATCTGACAGGAGAAACCTGCCATGGAAAGTAGCAAAACGAAGAGTGTTATTAAACGTGTTTATGTCCCTACCCAAGTGCGCGATCTGCCCAATGGGGAGAAATTAAAAATCCCAGGGCATTATAAATCGCCACCAAATCAAGGGAACGACACCTTTGAATAATTACGTTAAGTAACGTGCGTTTAAGAGGCCTACGTCCAAAAGCGTCGGCATTTGAACCCAGCGCAAGTTACCAAAAAGGCAGGCCAACCGGCCTGCCTTTTTCGCTTTGTAGCGGTTTCTAAACCGCTACCCCTTTGGCCCTAGCAAAAACCACGCTATCAAACCAACAAACGGGAAAAACAGTAGCACTAAAATCCACAGCAGCTTAGCAACACCGCCTGCTGAGCTTTTTGCGACTTTTACAACGGCCCAGATCACAATGATCAGCCAGATTAGACCTAACAGTCCACCTACTTCGATGCCCATAGCAACTCCTTTTAGCTTGTTGGCACGTTATCTATTTAGCTAATCATACTAGCTACTCATTCACACACAGCACTCACTGCTCGGGGAAACTCAGCACCATCTGCCCAGCCTGCATTTCAATCGACAAAAGATTTAAGAAACTCATACCGAGCAGAACAATGTCGCTTTCCATACCAGGGCTTATCGACCCTTGAACATTCTGCACTTTTAAACCGCCCAGCGAAACCTCCGCCAGCTCGGTTAGCGTCCCTTCTACCCTACCATTAGCAGTATTAAACCAAGCACTACGGCCAGGCTCTAGCCCCAATTCGGCAGCCAACGCTGCTGGAACGGCGACATAGGTGGCACCGGTATCGAGTAGAAAGGTTACCTCCTCACCGTTAATGCGCCCAGGAGCTTCAAAATGGCCTGCCCGATTGCGCTGTAATGTGACCGGTTCACCTGCCGGAAGTGTATGCACAATATTGGCATTAGGACGCATCATCTCCTCAAGCCCACCGTGTATCCACCAGGTGCCTACGGCCATTAACAGAATCCAAAAAAGTAGCATCATGACGACGCCGCCGCGCTGCGCTATGTGACTTTCCATGTTCCACCCCGCTAAGGTAACGGCACGTTGAGACGCTTTATGGTTGGCCTTCCCAGGCAAGCGCTGCTTCCCGCCCACGACGCTCGTTAACTCTTGAACAAATCAGCATCGCCATTACGAATAGGGCAACACATAGTAGAATAGACGCTTGTAAGCCAATAAGCGTTTGCAATATGCCTAGCATAACAATGCCGAATACCCCCGCTAATTTATTGGCTAGGCCCCAAAACCCAAAAAACTCGGCAGACTTAGTCAACGGTGAAAATAATCCGACTAGAGCCCGGCTTGCCGACTGGCTGGAGCCAAGGCTAAGCCCTGCTAAGCAGCCCACGACTAGAAATACGTACTGAGCCTGCCACATCACGTCAAACCGGACGTTCACCCACTCGGTCACCTGGGGAGTGGCCCAGATAGCCACAATGGCAATCACCCACAACGCCAGCGTCATCTGATAGGTCCGTTTTGCGCCTAACTGATCCTGCAACCAGCCAAACCCTAGCGCTCCTGCTGCTGCCGTTATCTGCACAATAATAAACATTATATTGCGTACACTGGCATCCCAGCCAATTACTTGGGCGCCGTAAATAAACGCAAAAGCGATAATGATGTACACCCCTGCCATTGAGAACAGCAGCGAAATCAAAAATACAGTCAAGTCTTTGAAATGGCGCAATTCATGGAAGGTGCTGGTCACCCGCGTCAAAGCAATATGGCGATACGACACACCGCGCGGCTGAGGGGTGCCTCGCTCCTTTAGCCACATAAACGTGGGGATAGCTGTGATCAAGAAAAAACCAGCGGCAAAAGGTCCGACCCAACGTATCCGGTCAAAGTTCTCAGCGCTTGCTTCACCGAGGACTAATAACGTAAAGCCCGCTGCAAATAGCCCACCAATATAGCCTAATGCCCATCCAAAGCCGGAAATTTTGCCTAACGCTTCGGGTGGCCCAAGCTCTGGCAGAAAAGCGGCGATAAACGATTCACCCATTGAGTAGGCATAGTTCGACAGTATGATCAATAACAGACCAATGACGACGAAACCGGGTTCAACAAAATAGAGCATCGCCGTCGTTGCGACGGTCGCTAGATAGCTAATCAGCAGAAAACGCTTTTTCTCAGCTCTATAGTCCATTACCGCCCCACAAAGAGGCGCAGTAACCACGACCATTAGGTAGCTAACCGCCAGTGCAAGGCTCCACAAAAAATTAGCGAGGCGAAAACCGTCGCCACGATCACCGACAATCACAGTGGTAAACAACTCACCGAATACCACCGTAATAATCAACAGCGTGTAGGCTTGATTGGCAAAATCAAACATCGCCCAACCGAAAATTTCTCGGCGCGACGCGTACTTATCAGTCACCTTGACAGGATTGGCAGACAGCATTGGTTATCTCTCGCATAAGAAGTCGTAAGCCTATCAGCTGATATAACTCATACGCCACGGCTTACGTTAGTAGATTAAAGGTGACAGCCGACCGTCGTTGCTCTAAGTTTGATTGATTCATAAATAATGTGGATTAGAGAGCCATGGGAGCAACCAAGTCAGCAAGGCAAGCATTAGGGCGAATAGTTACCGTGCTATTCGTCTGGTTGACATGTGCTCCCTTCTCGCTTGCTGATGAACATAAGTCCCTTTCATCGCTAATCTTCATTACCGAAGAGTACCCTCCCTATAATTATCTAGCTAATCAGCAGTTGAATGGGATATCAATTGAGTTATTGGAAACGATTTTTGAGGCGACCAATACCCCCCTCAGTCGACATGACATTCGCTACTATCCTTGGGTGCGCGGCTATGAACTTGCCTTGAACCAACCGAATACCGTCCTGTTCTCTACCACTCGCACCCCCGCGCGCGAGCCCAATTTTCAATGGGTAGGCCCAATAGCTCAAGACCAGGTCGTGCTACTTGCTCACCATGATTCACCCCTTGCCATTGATTCCATCGCACAAGCCATTGAGCGCGGCCTGACCGTGACGGTGATTCGTGAGGACATTGGCGCCCAAGCATTGCGCGAAGCTAGCTACCCTGACCACCTAATACTGCCCGCCATTGATAACCGCAGCGCACTGCACATGCTAATGCGAGGACGCGTGGACTTGTGGGCCTACAGTGCTGACGTTGCGGCCTGGATTGTTGAGTCAGAAGGCTATCCTAAAAATAGCTTGATACCGATCCACACGCTTAGCGAATCCTCTCTATACTTTGCCATTAACCAAGCTACCGATCATCGCTTGGTTGTGCTGATGCAGGAGGCGTTGGATAGAGTAAAGATGGAGCATCCTCATAGGTAATCGACGATGGTCAAAAAAGTAACCCAAAGATGGCGGTTTTGCATGAGCTTTGCTCTACTCGTATCCATCGGCAGTTGGGGGATGCCGCTAAGCGCTATGCCATTGATGATTAACACTGAAGAGTACCCACCGTTCAACTATTCGGACGAGCAAGGGAAGATTGTTGGTAGCGCCACGCTATTGCTGCGTAGCGCGTTAAGCCAAGCTGATATTGACGCTCATTTTAGAGTATTGCCTTGGGCACGAGCTTACACTGAGGCACGCTTAAGCGCTCACCACTGTGTTTACTCCACCACTCGCACCCCTGAGCGTGAAACACTGTTTCGTTGGGTGGGGCCCCTGGTTGTCAACGAGTGGGCAGCATTTAGCTTAGCTGGGCGTGAACTAAACATACCCACGCTTACCGCATTAAGTAATTGGCGAGTGGGTAGCTTTAGAGAAGATGCTGTCGGTGATTACGTTGAGTCGCAGGGTGTTAACGTTTTTCGCGCCCCTTCTGAGCGAGAAAACATCGCGCGTCTAAAAGCAGGCCTGCTAGATGTGATTGTGACGGGCAAAGCCACCGGCGAATTTATGGCGGAAGAAAAAGGCATAGCGCTAGAGCATTTATTTACCTTTGCCTATGCCCCGCTATATCTCGCCTGTCACCCCAGCGTATCTGAAGAGCTATTAGCACGCCTACAAATACAGCTGGATGCGCTGCGTACCAAAACCGAGGGTAATCAATCATGATAGGGCCACGAATTGTTCCGAGAAAGGGCAATTTGACCTTCAAGCAAGCAATATTAACACTGATCATTGCTTTGCTCATCAGTACGCTAGCAGGCAGCGTTGAGCTAATCAGCCACGCCGCTAATATGCGCCAAGAGGTGCAGTTACGTACCACGCAGCAACTTGCCATTGTGAATGGTGCCGCAGCCGAGGCTGCCTTTCAGCTCAACCCCGACCTTGCGCACCAAATAGCCTCTGGATTATTTAATGATGAGGTGGCCAAGGTAGTTATACGGGATGATTTTGGCCGCTCATTGGCAGAATTTACTACGGATCAAGAGACTAACTCCACTTGGCTAAGCCAACGCTTATTTAGCAATGTACTGCATCACCAAACCGACCTTGAGTACTACATGGGCAGTGATTTGCCTGATGCGGTGGTCGGTGATATTGAGCTGACGCTGGCTGAGGGTTATTTAACACAGCAGTTTTTGGAACGTATTTATTCGGTCGTGGGCATCAGTATTTTAGAAGCCTTTATATTAAGCGTTGTGGTCGTCACCTTTTTTCATCGGTTTATTACTCGCCCGCTGCTTAAAGTGCATGCCGCTATTATCGATACTGACCCTACCCAGCCAGGAAAGTGGCCCAAACCTCATCTACGCGGCCACCAAAATGACGAGTTGGGGCACTTGGTCGATAGTCTTGATCACCTATTAAACGCTTTTCAGCAGGGCCTGGAGCAACGTGATCAGCTTCACCATCTTTCCAACATGGATGGTTTAACCGGTGTGGCCAATCGGCGCCAATTTGATGAATTTTATAAGCAGCGTTGGCATATCGCTCAACAGACTCGTCAGCCGTTATCCGTCATTTTTATCGATATCGACAATTTCAAAGAGTTTAACGACCATTATGGTCACGCGATGGGCGATGAAACGCTGCGCGCAGTAGCCAAAATACTCAATCAGTGTATTGAACCATCACGAGATTTACTGGCGCGATACGGCGGCGAAGAGTTTGTGTGTGTGCTGCCTGGCCGGGACCTCGATGAGGCGATCAATATCGCTAACTGCTTGCGCGAAGCCGTACTTTCCCTGGCTATCCCCCATGCGTATTCAAGCACCCACTCCGATCTTACCGTCAGTATGGGTGTTGCCAGCATGGCTGCCGACCAACTGATCAGTGCCGACACGCTCATTAAACGGGCAGATCAGCACCTCTATCAGGCTAAGCACCTAGGCCGCAATCAGGTAGCTACACACAAACGCCCGGCATAAAGCCAGGCGTGTGAGTAAGGGCAATGAAGCGCAGCTAGCTTAGAGCAACCAGTGGGCAATAACCGCGGCAAAACCGATGACCATTGCGGTCACTACGGCAACAGTCACCACTCGGTCAAGCCAGCGGTCGAAGGCAACGCCTTTGGGTTGCCTTCGAGTCGCTCCATGATGGCGCCCTTGCCGAGCCATTAGCATCCTCGCTCCATGTCATTTTGCTTCCCCGCAACAGAAAGCTAATTTAATGATATTGATGCTATCTGTTTATGCGACGATTGACCACATTTGGTGCGCGACGCATTCGCTCTTCTTCACCTAATAACTCCGCTTCGAAAGCATCAGCCCCCACAGGCGTTTCACCATGACGATGATACAGCTGCGTTAACATCGCTTTACGGTCTGCACGGAGCTCGCGAACCAGTACCACAATCATCATATAAAGAATAAAGGTAAAGGGCAGCGCCGATAGGACTGCCGCCGATTGAAGCCCGGTCAGCCCCCCTGACGCGATCAGCGTTAAACAGATAGCGGCTATCAACACCCCCCAAATAACACGCTTATAAAGGGGTGGATTAATAGATCCATTATCTGTCATTTGCGCCACAATATACGAGGCGGAGTCAGCGGATGTGACCAGGAAAATAAAGATCAGCAGCATCGCAATAACAGACAGCACGCCAGAAAATGGCATTAACTCAAACATTTCAAACAGCGCCACTGTTATATTGGCTTGCGTCGCTGCGGCAAGCCCTACATCGGGACCGTTAAGCTCCATGTGGAGAGCAGCACCACCAAACACACCAATCCACAAACAGGCCAACAGCGGCGGAACCAGCAGCACACCGAACACATACTCTTTGATGGTGCGACCTCGAGACACGCGGGCCACGAAAGTGCCTACGAAGGGAGACCAGGCAATCACCCACGCCCAATAGAAGATGGTCCAACTGCTTGCCCATTCATTGTCGCTATAGGGTGAAATACGCAGACTCATGCCGATAAAGTTTTGTAAGTAGTCGCCAATGCCCACCGTAATCGTTTCTAAAATAGCCAGCGTGGGGCCTGAGATAAGCACATACAGCATCAACCCAATACAGAGGATCATATTAAGATTGGAAAGCCGTTTAATCCCTTTATCCAAACCTGACCAGGTAGATGCCATATAGGCACAGAACATCACGGATAAAATAATAAACTGCCAAAAGCCATTTTCAGGCAGCCCAAACACAGCGTTCAAACCGCCGTTCATCTGTAAAACGCCCAGTCCTAACGAGGTGGCGACACCCATGACGGTAGCCACCACTGCAAACACATCAAGCCAGGAAGCGTAAGGACGAATCCTGGGGTGCTTCGCGGTTACCGACGACAGCACAGAAGAAACCAGTCCGGCCTGACCTTTGCGGAACTGAAAGTAAGCGATGATCAAGCCGACAATCGAGAACGCTGCCCACTGGTGAACACCCCAGTTAAAGTAGCTGTACTGGATAGCATAGCGCGCAGCAGCTTCCGTTTCAGCCGTCACATCACCATAGGGCGGGTCAATGTAGTGAAACATGGGCTCGGCCATACCGTAGAACACCAGCCCTACACCAAAACCTGCAGCAAGTAGCATGCTGATCCAGGAAAAAAAGGTGTAGCTTGGCCTGCTGTCCTGGGGGCCTAAGCGCACTTTTCCATATTTGCTCAGCGCCAAGCCAAACAAAAAAATCACAAATCCAAACACAGAAAACAGATAAAACCAGCCGAATAGCTGAGTAACCGTTGCTAACGCGCCTTCTGCCGCGCTGGCAAAGCCTGCAGGAAATGCAGCTCCTAAAACAACCAAGCCAAAGATAATCACCACTGATGCGATGAAAACCGACTTGCCTCCATGATTGGTCATATAAACATCCTGTTAGATGAACATTGTGCATTAAAAACATGCTTGTACAGTTAAATGTTAACAGTTGGAGGTCATCACTGCATTGATGCACACCCTCTTGACTCGCTATGTCGCACCCACTATGCAAATCGTAGAAAGAGCACGA
>NZ_REBQ01000113.1 GCF_007692655.1 Halomonas sp. | reverse complement strand
GTCTTAGGCTAGCATTAGCGCGTTGTTACCTTTTTAAGTGTATTGAGCAGCGGCTCATTTATTGCGCGACGGCGATGTTGTGCGCCCCGTTGGGATGCTTCATGACCTGCATGGGCAGCCCGTAAATAGCCTCTAAGGTGTTTTCGCACATCATATGGTCTGGCGTGCCGTGGGCTAACAGGCGGCCACTGTGCAGCGCCATCAACTCGTCGCAGTACCGCGAGGCCATATTGATATCGTGCAGCACGATGATGACCCCAAGGTTCAACTCATCGCATAGCTTGCGGATTAGCGCTAACACTTCCATCTGGTGAGCGATATCCAGGGCTGCCAGTGGCTCATCCAGCAGCAGAAAACGGCTGCCTTGGGCCAGTAGCATGGCAAGCCACACCCGCTGGCGCTCACCGCCGGACAGCGTATCAACTAGGCGGTCGGCAAACTCCTCGGTATGGGTGAGGGCAATGGCGCGATCAATGGCATCCTTATCTTTTTGAGTATGGCGCCCCAGCAGGCCGTGCCAGGGGTAGCGGCCAAAGGCCACCAGCTCACGCCCGGTTAAGTTTTCAGCGCTGGGTAAATGCTGCGGTAAGTAAGCCACTTGGCGCGCGAACTCGCGGTTGCCCCAGTCGCTCAGTGGCCGATGGTCGAAGTGAATCTCCCCTTGGCTGGTAGGCTGCTGCTGGGCCATCAGTTTTATCAAGGTCGACTTACCTGAGCCATTGTGGCCAATCAAACCGTAGATCTTACCTTCTTGAAAGGTATGCTCAATGGGCTGCAAAAGGGGCTTGCCATTAATCGCAAAGGTAGCGCCTTTGACCTCGAACATGAATGACTCCTAGCGTTGGGTAAATAATAATCATCCCATTCTAGTGCTAATGGTTCTCATTTTTAACTAAAAAATGAAAAAGATTTACGCTCCTGGGTACGCAACGACGCACGGATATCAGCAAGAGCTTAAGCATGCGAGCAGTTGGTCATGCCGGTCTGGATGCGCCGCAAGCAAACTACTCCATTGGGCAGGGTTTGCCTCGCCAGTGAGGTCGGTAACAGTGCAGCCCGCTTCCCGGGCAATCACAATGGCGGCGGCGATATCCCAAAAGTCGAGCGCAGCGCCCTGGGACCAGAAAGCATCAAAGCGGCCAAGGCTGGTATAGGCGAGCTCAAGGGCCGCAGAGCCCGGGCTGCGGATGCCAGCCACTTGAGGCATCAACGCAGTGAGTTGATTCAAGGCCGTCGTGCAGTCGCCTTTGGCGTGGTAGGGCAGGCAGGTGCTTACCAGCATCTCGGTTAACGGGCGCGGCTCAGGCGTGGCGAGTGGCGTATCGTTGAGGAAAGCGCCGGTGCCTTGTTCTGCCCAAAGCATTTCATCCAGTAGTGGTTGATAAACAACACCGATGATCAGCTCATCACCTTTAGTCACCGCAATGGAGACCGAGAAGTGAGGCACCCCATGTAGAAAGTTGCTGGTGCCATCGAGGGGGTCAATGATGACGGTATAGTCGCTATCGGTGGGCGTTAGGCCGCTCTCTTCGCCGAGGAAAGCGATATCGGGGAAAACGCTGCTGATACAGTCGATAATGATGTTCTCGGCTGCCGTATCGTAGTAGCTAACGAAGTCAGATGTTCCCTTTTGCTCAAACGCAATCCGTCCCTTTAGTGAATACCCTTCGCGTAATAAAGTGCCCGCCTCATAGGCTGCCTGCTTTACCGTTTCAAGTAGGTCATTACTGCTATCAAGCATCGTGTTCTCCTGAGCGTTCGTCGCGCTAGCCATGCATTGCGGCTACCAGATCGTTTGATAAGGTAACTAGCTATTCATGACATGGCGATGACAGTGGCGTGCTTGAGTCGGCTTACGGGTGTGAATCTATAGTATCGCTGCCTTCAATCAATAAAATCACAGGCATTCATAATGACGAAATCCAGGGCCGTCGCCACCGCAATGAATACGTTTTACCTTTGCCGGGATCCTGCAGATAACCTGGGCAACTGAGCATAAAAGAGCAAAGAAAACTTGCAGAGAGACAGCCTCCCCCGCGATATTAATAAATAACAATCACAATTATTTACTTTATTTTTATCATTTATGATGTTTCCAAGGGGTAAGGTGACATGTTCAAGGGAAAGTACGCTCTGTCCTGTCAGAGCGGGTTGCTGGTTGCCACACTGATGGCGGTGCCAGCTTATTCTGCAGCGCAGGAAGAAGAATCGATTTCCGAATTGGAAAGCCTAACGGTGACCGCAGAGAGAGTGGGCGCGCAGGGCCCAGATGCAGGTTATCAGGCAGATCGTAGTCTAACGGCGACTAAGACAGATACGCCGTTATCCGAGACGCCTCGCTCAATATCGGTGGTAACAAGAAACCAGATTGAGGATCAGGGGGCACAAACGCTGGGCAACATTTTAGATTATGTGCCTGGCGTTAACAGCGCTAACTACCCCGGTGGTGATGCGTTGGCCGGTGATATTTTCTATATCCGCGGTATGAACCAGCGTGATTACGGCTACGGTACCTATCGAGATGGTTTGCGCGTGCAGTCTAATGCCTACGCCACTTCGGCCGAGCCATATGGCCTAGAGAGAGTTGAGGTGCTCAAGGGGCCGACATCGATTTTATACGGCGAAAACGTGCCCGGTGGAATAGTGAATTTGGTCAGTAAGCGTCCTACTTATGAACGTCAGGGAGAGGTCAATCTTAGCTATGGAAGCCATGACCGCAGGCAGTTCTCTGTGGATGTGTCGGGCGCTCTAAATGAAGATGGCAGCGTCCGTGGTCGAATGGTCTCCTTGGTTCGCGAAGCCGATACACAAATCGATAGCATGGGGGATGACCGAATCTACTTTGCCCCGTCGTTGGCCATCGATCTAAGCGACAGGGATACCCTGACCCTGCTGGGACAATATCAAAAGGACAGCACCGAGATTCAATTGGGGTTGCCGGCGTCGGGCACTCTACTCGACAATCCAGGCGGTAAACTGGGTACCGATACCAACCTGGGTCATCCAGACTGGGATGGTTTTGACCGGGAATTCTGGACGTTGGGTTACGAATACGAGCACCGCTTTGATGACGCCTGGACGTTTCGCCAAAACGGGCGTTACACGCGATCCCTGGTAGATCGGCAGGAAACCTGGTTGCAGTTTGTCGATGCTGGTTACGGTTCTACTGTTGGCGCCTACAATCTTGATCGGGCCAACGAGTCTAGAATCTACTCCATCGATAACCAAGTGGTCGGCAATGTGACCACTGGAGCACTCGACAATACTCTGTTGTTTGGTGTCAGCTTCGACAGGACGTCATTCGAACAAACCCAGTACGCCAGCGATATCGCCAGTGGTGAATTCTATCTTATCGATATTTTCGATCCTCGGTATGGCAGTGAGCCGCAAACCTCTCGGCTGTCTGACGATGGCGACCTCAAGCAGGATTTGGCCGGAACTTATGCCCAATGGCAAGGCAAGGTCGGTGGCTTGATCGGACTTGCTGGCATTCGTTACGACTGGGCTGATAGTGAATACGATGATTACACGGCGGCCAATAACAGCACTCAGCGCTCCGACGAAGCGTTCAGTTGGCAAACCGGATTGATGTATCAGTTTGCTAACGGCATCTCTCCTTACGTTAGCTATTCCACTACTTTCGTTCCGGTTCAACTTAACACTGACGACAACTTCAACCCCATTACTGGCGATCAGGTAGAGCTAGGGGTGAAGTATGAGCCTGAGGGCTGGAATACCCAAGTGACGGTGGCTGCTTACGATATCACTAAGCAAGATGACGTTAGCTACGACGGAAGCACCGGTGATTATCGTCAAATTGGTGAGACGCGATCCAAGGGGGTAGAAGTTGAGGTCAAAAGTGATGTTACCGAAAGTCTGAGCCTAACCGCCGCTTATAGTTATATCGATGCCAGGGTCATTGAAGATGCAGGCTCGCGCTTAGAAGATGAGCAGATTACGGGAATACCGCGTCACCAAGCCTCCGTCTGGGCTAATTACACCTTCCGTCAAGGGGCGTTGAACGGCCTGCAAACGGGTCTTGGTGTCCGTTACTTGGGTAAATCCTACGCCTATCCGCCGGAGAGTCTTGATTATGGCACTCTAGAGGTGGGTAGTGAGACGCTGGTCGATGCGGCCATAGGTTATGATTTCGGCAATAACTGGAGTGCCAAACTCAACGCCAATAACCTTTTTGATCGTGAGTATGTTGCTCGCTGTAACAACGGAGGGCGTTGCTATTGGGGGGCTGAACGCACGGTGCTGGGTACTGTGTCCTATAAGTGGTAGTGCATAGGCACTGAGTGGGGTGTTGTAATCGCCCGCGTCGCATCGCCTATCTCAATGGCGGTGCGGCGCTTTCAAGAAGATGAGTGACAAGAGTGTCGGCAAAATGCTGTGCGGCAGGTAGTCCTCCCCAAGACCAGTAGTTGGTAGAAATAATAAGATAGTTGCCTTCTTTCACGGTTGGTAAGTGCCGCCACTGGCCATCAGAGAGGAGTTGATGTTGCCCCCCAGGAGGGTCGTAGGGGCTTTCCAGGAATATCATTTTCGCGTCGATGCTAAACAGAGGTGTTGCGCTAATGGTCGTCATTCCCCACTGGCCTAGGTCGTCCTGCCAGGCGTTCTGAAGGCCAAGGCGATTTAATACCATACCTTCCACGCTTCCTTTGCCATAAACACGGGCATGGCGCTCATCCACGAGGCGTACCATTAAGACAGGCTCGTCGATGCTACTAAGCTGGCTTTTTAAATCGTCAAAGTAACGGTTGGTTTGCTCAATGTAGTGCTCCGATGCGGCAGTGTCGTTGATGAGAGAACCAAGCTGACGTGTCAACGTCTCCACCGTTTCCCAATGGTTCTGCCCGTTATTAATGTCGGAAAAGTTGTAAAGCGGATACTCCTTAACATCGGCAATTTCATTGAGCCTTGGCAGTAAGCTGGTATGAGCGGGTGGTGAAATCAGGATGTGCTGTGGAGGGCGGCTTGCCAGAAGTTCATAGTTAGGAAAAAAACGGTAGCCAAGGTTAGTCGTACTAGGAATAGCGCCATCTTGACGTGAGTAGGTTTCGTACCCTTTAAGACCTGCCAAAAACCTGGGGGGATGACCAATCGCGTTGAGGGTCTCCGCAATGGCAAAATCAAACGTCGCTACGGGCGCTTCACTGTTTTCATTTTCCGC
>NZ_REBQ01000060.1 GCF_007692655.1 Halomonas sp. | reverse complement strand
GACGCGCTAGCTTCAGGTGCTAGTGTCCGTATGGACGTGGAGGTTCAAGTCCTCTCCTGGGCACCATCCTAGTGATGGGCCCGTCCGCATCATAGTCTTTATCTCCTACCCTCTTCTCCTACCCCCTAACATCTATATCTTTTTTGTTATCAACTCTCCGTACTCTTATCAACTCTCTGTACTCTCCTTTATAAATAACACCTTTCCTCATTGAAAACGTCCCGGTCTTCTGGCGACCTCTTCAAGTGCCCAACCTTGTGTACGCAGCTCGCCTTCAAGAACCGCCTCCACCTCAGCACTTAGCTCTGGAAAGAAGTTAAGACCGGTGAGCGCCTCAATCTCATCAATGGTTACCAAGTAATCATCTAGTGGCTCATTACCCCGGACGTCTTGCGGCATGATAAACGCCACGGCTAATGGCGCATCGCTGTGTGGAGCGACGATAATTTTATAAAACGCCTCTGGGACTTCGACCAAACCTACCCGGTTAAATACGTTATCCATAAAACGTTCGGGAAATATGGGCCCAGTAATTACCTGTAAACGATCAAAGCGCGGAGCGAAGTGATCCATTACCGCCTCTTCTAAACGCTGCCATAGCTGACGGTTCAGCTCTGGACGCTGCGGCGTGATATTGCTCATTAAGAACGTATCAACCTGAGCGCTGCGGCCATGAACGGCGGCAATTGCATAGTTCGGCGCCATATGGCCACGGTCATAGCCGCTTCCCGCGTAGCTATCTGCCCCTATAGGCCAGAGCGTACGCCAGTCGGCTTGAAAGTTAGGCCTAGGCCCAATTCGCGTGTCATCGCCAACCGCTTCTACCTGATAGCTCACCCATAATGGATTCACTCGCACATCGGACCAGCCAACTAAAAAACCATCATTGCGCAGAACACGATGAAACGTAGTCGGGTGAAAGCCATCCCAGGTCGGCACCCCCATCCAAGTGTATGCATCTTTGTGTTGGCGCTCCTGAAATTCCCAAAGCCCAGTACCAGCAACAACAAATAACACGGCGATGCCAAAACGTTTCCCCTGCCGGCGCCAGCGCAAAAGCGATTTCCCCAACTGAAATACTCCCTAACGAGTGCTTTCTAGCACTTTTGATTTTTTATCACTCCGGTATAAGCTTTTAGGTCACCAGCCTAGCGAAAACATGGTTTCAAGATCATGACGGGAATGCACCTGCATAGCATTAAGGGTTTCTGTATCACTGATACCTTCCACTGCATTCAAACGCTCAGTGACAAGCTCGGCCAAACTTTCAAAATCACGTGTACGGGCAATCGCGACCAAGTCGTAGCGGCCACAGGTAGAAAAAACTTCACTAATGCCCTCTACATCCGCAAGGCGTTCAGCGACGGCCTTGACTTGCCCTTTCTCGGCATTGATTAAAATCACTGCATTTTGCATGGCGCACCTCTCAAGTGAAAATAATGGGTTAGAAATGATGGGCAGAATTGATGAACAGAACTAACAAACAGAGTATACCAGTGGCCACTAGGCGGGCGTAGCTTAGCGCTACTGCGTGACCAATTGTCGCTATACTCGCCAGGGTGTTCGCACAACTCTTGTACATCCGCTAACATTGGGGTTGGAAGATGTAGGATACGAATGAGGACTCCGTGTTAAAGGCTTTACCGGGGTTTTAAGAGGTGGATAACCACCCGATAACCGTGACCACATGTCAGACCGTGACAATAAGGAGAAATCATGGCTAATAAAAGCCGTCGTGACTTCATGCGCAATAGCATGCTGGGGCTGGCAGCCCTTCCACTTGGTGCAGGCATTCTTTCAAAGACTGCTTTTGCTCAAGAGCTACCGCGCCTTGACCCATCCGCAAGCAATGCAGAAGCGCTCAACTACGTAGAAGATGCGAGTGATGCTAGCGATCATCCTGCTTATGAAGAGGGCGAACGCTGCGATAACTGCATGTTCTGGGTAGCCGATACAGAGGGCTGCCAACTGTTCCCAGAGAACAGCGTTGAGCCTGCAGGTTGGTGCCAGTCCTGGACTGCTGAAGGCTAATAAGCCCGAATGCAGTTATTAACGCAACTACCCCGCCATTGTGCGGGGTAGTTGCGTTTAGGACGCCAGCTTTCAGGAAACAATCAAAATCATTAGGAAGCGTTAGCCTCATCGTCTACTGGCCACTGGTAGCGTCGCGTTACCCGGCCTTCCTGCATAGAAACCAAGTGAACAGGAAACCCCCATAGCTGTTGTAAATGACGGATTACCGGATAAACACTGCGTCCCAACGGACGGCGGCTATCCTGCACGTGATGGAGGGTCAGTGAGCGGTCACCGCGAATAGCCGCTTCAACCACCTGAATATTGGGTTCACGGACAGACAGCGCATACTGGGTAGCAAGGGCTTCACGAACACGACGGTAGCCTTGCTCGTTATGAATTGCCGCAACTTCAAGGGTCTCCACTTGGTCGTCATCCACAACCAGAAACAGCTTATGATCACGCATGACCTTGGGTGATAGAAACTGCTGAATAAACGATTCATCCTTGAAGTTGTGCATCGCAAACTCTAGCGTCTCCCGCCACGGCGTCCCTGCTATATCAGGGAACCATTCACGATCCTCGTCGGTAGGTGATTCACAAATCCGCTTAATATCCATAAAAATCGCAAACCCCAGCGCGTAGGGATTAATGCCACTGTAATGTGGACTATCAAAGGCAGGTTGGTTTATCACCGCTGCGTGAGACTGCAAAAACTCTAGCATCAGCCCTTCATCCACATTACCGTCATCGTAGAGTCGATTCATCAGCGTATAATGCCAAAAGCATGCCCAGCCTTCGTTCATCACTTGGGTTTGCCGCTGCGGATAAAAATATTGTGCCAATTTGCGCACGATGCGCACGATTTCGCGCTGCCAAGGCGCCAGCAAAGGCGCATTTTTCTCGATGAAGTAAAGCAGGTTTTCTTGAGGCTCAGAAGGGTACACCCCGCCGCTATGCAACCCTAGCGGATCGTCATCGCTATTAAGGCTGCCAGGTAACGGTGCCTCCCCAGTCGGCGCTTCGGGGATGGTACGCCAGAGCATATTGACCTGCGTTTGCAGATACGCCTCGCGCTCATCCTGACGCTTCGCCTCTTCTTCGGCGGAAATAGGAGAGGGCCTTTTATAACGGTCGACGCCATAGTTCTGCAGTGCATGGCAGGCATCCAGCAACTGCTCCACAGCCTGCACGCCGTGACGCTCTTCACACTTGGCAATATATTTTCGCGCAAACACGAGGTAATCAACGATCGAAGAAGCATCGGTCCAGGTTTGGAACAAATAATTACCCTTAAAGAAAGAGTTGTGGCCATAGCAGGCGTGAGCCATTACCAGCACCTGCATCATGAGCGTGTTCTCCTCCATCAGGTAGGAGATACAAGGATCAGAGTTGATCACCAACTCATAGGCCAAGCCCATCTGACCGCGCTTATAGGCCCCTTCAACGGCTAAAAACTGCTTACCAAATGACCAATGGTGGTAGCCTACCGGCATGCCCACACTGGCGTAGGCATCCATCATCTGCTCGGTGGTGATGACTTCAATCTGATTGGGGTAGGTATCCAACCGATACTCATCGGCGAGCCTCGCCAGTTCTGCGTCGAAGCGCTCCAGCACGCTGAAGTTCCAATCAGAGCCAGTAGCAATCGGCTTGCGCTTGCGGGTCGCACTCATAGCCCACTCCTCTATACGCGGTTATGACGACTGACTTAAGCGGCGCTTAAACAGCTCACGAAAAACCGGATAAATATCACCCGCTTCAACAATTTGACGCATGGCAAAGCGTTCGGGAAACTGTTTAACCACCGTTTCATACTCATGCCATAGCGATTGATGGTCGTGGGGTGTGATCTCTACATAGGCGTAATACTGCAGCTGCGGCATTAATTGCTTAACCAATAAATCGCGGCAGATATTGGAGTCATCATCCCAGTTATCACCATCGGACGCCTGGGCCACATACAGATTCCACTGGCCGGGCGGGTAGCGCTTTTCAATGATGTTATTCACCAGGTTCAGCGCGCTGGAAACAATCGTGCCACCGGTTTCCCGTGAATAGAAAAACTCCTCCTCGCTGACTTCCCGTGCCGCCGTGTGGTGGCGCACAAACACCAGCTCCACCTTCTCGTAGTGCTTCTCCAAAAACAGATACAGCAGCAGAAAAAAGCGCTTGGCAATGTCTTTGTGGTTTTGGGTCATTGAGCCAGAGACATCCATGACACAAAAGATCACTGCTTGGCTGGAAGGCTGGGGCTGCGCGCTCAGTTGATGGTAGCGCAGGTCATAGGTATCAATGAAAGGCACGCCCGCTATACGTTTCTCCAGGCGCTCGATCTCAGCTTTAAGCTCGAGAATACGGCTAGGATTGCGCAATACGGGGTCTTTTCGCTCCTCGGCGGCTAACATCTCCTGCGCCTCTTTCAATGCACGCTTGATCGGAGCACGCATCGCAATACGCCTGGCGTATGCTTCACGCATCGAACGGGAAATACTGATTCGTGATGGCACCCCATCGCGGGAGAGGCCTGCCCGCACCATTTTGACCTCTTCCAAGGACTTCAGTGGCTTACGCTGTAAGTGGGGCAGCTCCAAACCATCAAAGACAAACTCTAGAAACTCCTCGCGGCTGAGCGTGAAAGCAAACTCATCCACGCCCTCCCCCTGATTGGAGGCTCCGCCCTCTCCAGCGCCACTGCCGCCGCCCTGGCCACCAGGACGGCGGATTTTATCGCCCTCAACAAACTCTTTATTCCCAGGTGAAACGATATCCCGGGCGCCGCCTGGGCCGTGCTGAAACACCGGCTCGGAAATATCCTTTGTAGGGATCGAAATTTTCTCGCCACGCTCCATATCGGTAATCGAGCGACGGTTAACGGCTTCCTCCACCGAGCGTTTGATATGCTTACGATAGCGCTCCAAAAAGCGCTGTCGGTTAACGGCGCTTTTGTGTTTCGCATTGGGCCTACGATCAATAAAGTAGGTCATGAGACCTCCCTAGCTCTTATCTTGAGCGCGTTCTCAGGGGCTATCCGATACTGCTATCCGATACTGGCTATCTGTCACTACTGACTAGCCGCTACTGAGACTTGCGCACGCGCAAATACCACTCCGAGAGTAGCCGAACCTGCTTCTCGGTGTAGCCGCGCTCGACCATCCTGGCCACGAAGTCTTCGTGCTTTTTCTGATCCGAGCGAGAGGCCTTGGCATTGAACGAGATCACCGGCAATAGCTCTTCGGTATTGGCGAACATTTTGTGTTCGATAACCCCTTTGAGCTTTTCGTAAGACTGCCAGCTCGGGTTCATGCCGTTATTTTGCGCCCTTGCCCGCAGCACAAAGTTAACGACCTCATGCCGGAAGTCTTTCGGGTTCGAAATACCCGCCGGTTTCTCGATTTTCTCCAGTTCTTCGTTCAATGCCTGGCGGTTCAGCAACTCGCCGGTTTCATGGTCACGATACTCCTGATCCTGAATCCAGAAATCCGCATAGGTCACATAACGGTCAAAGATATTTTGGCCATACTCGCTGTAGGATTCGAGGTAAGCGGTTTGGATCTCCTTACCAATAAAGTCCACGTAGCGAGGTGCCATATACTCTTTAATAAAGCCTAAGTAACGCTCAAACACCTCCGCAGGTAGTTGCTCGCGCTCCAGCGCTTGCTCTAACACGTACAGCAGATGCACCGGATTGGCAGCCACCTCGGTGCTATCAAAGTTGAACACTTTGGAGAGAATCTTGAACGCAAAGCGGGTGGACAGCCCCTGCATACCCTCATCCACACCTGCCGCGTCGCGGTACTCCTGAATCGATTTGGCGCGAGGGTCCGTGTCCTTCAGATTTTCACCGTCATAAACGCGCATTTTAGAGTAGATATTAGAGTTTTCCGGCGCTTTCAGTCGTGATAACACCGAGAACTGCGCCAGCATTCGCAGCGTATCTGGCGCGCAGGGCGCGGCATTAAGCGAAGAGTCCTCAAGTAGCTTTTGATAGATCTTGATCTCTTCGGTAACTCGCAGGCAGTAAGGGACTTTGACAATATAAACCCGGTCTAAAAATGCTTCGTTATTGCGGTTATTGCGGAATGCCTGCCACTCCGATTCGTTGGAGTGGGCTAAAATAACGCCGTCAAAGGGGATCGCCCCCATGCCTTCGGTGGGGTTGTAATTACCCTCTTGGGTTGCGGTTAACAGTGGATGCAGCACCTTGATGGGCGCCTTGAACATCTCCACAAATTCCATCAGCCCCTGGTTAGCACGGCATAAACCGCCTGAGAAGCTGTAGGCATCCGGGTCATCCTGGGAGTAGAGCTCTAACTGGCGAATATCCACTTTACCCACCAGTGACGAGATATCCTGGTTGTTTTCATCCCCCGGCTCGGTCTTGGAAATAGCAATCTGATTAAGCCGGGACGGATAAAGACGCACCACCCGGAACTGGGAGATATCACCACCGTACTCTTTGAGTCGTTTCGCCGCCCAGGGCGACATCACACTGCGTAAGTAACGCTGAGGAATGCCGTACTCTTTCTCTAGCAGCTCGCCATCTTCCTCAGGGGAGAAGAGACCCAGTGGCGACTCATAGACTGGGGAACCTTTAATGGCATAAAACGGAATGTACTCCATTAGCAGCTTAAGGCGCTCAGCCAGCGATGATTTACCGCCGCCCACGGGACCGAGTAAGTAGAGAATCTGTTTGCGCTCTTCAAGCCCTTGGGCGGCATGGCGGAAGTAAGAGACGATTTGCTCGATAGCTTCTTCCATGCCATGAAACTCGGCAAAGGCAGGGTAACGACGAATCACTTTGTTGGAAAAAATACGCGATAGACGCGCATCTTTCGCCGTGTCGATGACCTCAGGCTCACCAATGGCTTCTAACATGCGTTCAGCAGCACTGGCATAAATCTTAGGTTCACGACGACACAGCGCCAAATACTCTTCCAGGCTCATGTCTTCTTGTTGAACGCGGGAAAAACGGTCTTGAACGTGATCAAAGATGCTCATTGAACTCTCCTGTGGCCCATCCCCAAGCAGTCACCGTTAAATTAAATGTAGTGCAACGGCGTGCCAAACGAGGTGTCGCTTTTTTAGCGTAGTCAGCATTAGCAAAAAGTGATGACTAATCCTTCAACGCAGCAGCGATAATAGTAAGAGAATGGTTCAGGAGATAAGTTGCGTTGAACTCGACGGAAGAGGTAAACGCAAGCAAAACAGTGCTGCCACGCTGCTGATTTAACAGCAGCGTGGGGAGTACAACGTCATGCAGCAGCGGCGAATAGAAAACAACAGACGCGATTAGCGCGTAAGTACAGAGCGGATATCGGCTAACAAAGCATCCAACAGTTCAACCGTTGTGTTCCAAGCGCATACAAAACGAGCACCTCCTGCGCCGATAAAGGTATAGAAGGTCCAGCCCTTGGCTTTCAACGCTTCAATCGCGGGAGGCGGCAATTCAACGAAAACGCTGTTGGCTTGGGTAGGGAACATGAGTGACACGCCGGGAAGCGCCTGCAGTCCTTCCGACAGATAGCGCGCCATCTCGTTGGCATGCTGGGCATTTGTTAACCAGGCGCCACTTTCCAATAAGCCCAGCCACGGTGCTGATACAAAGCGCATTTTTGATGCCAGTTGACCGGCCTGCTTACAGCGGTAAGAGAAGTCTTCGGCCAAATCACGATTAAAGAACAAAATCGCCTCGCCAAAGGCTAAGCCATTTTTGGTGCCCGAGAAGCATAATACGTCTACCCCTACTTGCCAGGTAAGCTCGGCCGGAGAGGCATCAAGGCTGGCACAGGCGTTAGCAAACCGGGCACCATCCATGTGCAGGCGGAGGTCATGCTTATCCGCAATAGCGCGAATGGCCATCAGCTCTTCGCGAGAGTATAGAGTGCCTACCTCGGTCGCTTGAGTGAGTGATACCACTTTGGGTTTGGGATAGTGAATATCACTGCGTTTGGTAACGAGCGCCTCAATACCTTCCGGCGTCAACTTACCATTAGCCCCCGGTGAGGTGAGCAGCTTTGCGCCGTTGGAGAAAAACTCGGGGCCGCCGCACTCATCGGTTTCGATATGCGCCAGCTCATGACAAATAACGCTGTGGTAACTGCGACCCATCGCCGAAAGCGCTAGTGAGTTAGCCGCAGTCCCGTTAAACACAAAGAAGACATCGCAGTCGTAGTCGAACATTTCCCGGAAGCGGTCTGCGGCTCGGGCCGTCCAGAGGTCGTTACCGTAAGCCAAATCATCGCAACGGTTAGCTTCAAGCAAATATTCCATCGCCTCTGGGCAAATACCCGAGGTGTTATCACTGGCTAAAAAACGTGGGCTACACTCCGAGGTCATGACGATTATCCTTATATCTGGCGATCTTACGGCGCGAACTGGGTGCCACTCGCGCCTTAACTACCTAGCTATGCTTAACAACCAGGCCAAGAAGTCCCTAAATAACGGGTCTTTTAGTCTATCGCCATTTATAGGTAAACGTCACCCGCTCAGCTTACCTGCGCCGAACTATCTTTATGGCACCTCCTTATGACACCGCGCTGAAAGGGCGTTTTTAAAATGTACGTCACCCCGCCTACAGGCTAGCGGCCAATCGAGTGCCCTGCTCAATCGCACGCTTGGCATCCAGCTCGCTGGCTTCGTCCGCCCCGCCAATAATATGTACCGCCCTCTTACTCTGCTCCAGCGGAGCTAGCAGGTCACGCACCGACTCCTGCCCGGCACACACAACCACGCTATCGACATCTAACACTTCTTCAACCCCATCACGACGGATATGCAAACCCTTATCGTCAATATTGAGATATTCACAGCCTGTCAACGTTGTTACCCCACGCGCTTTGAGCGATGCGCGGTGCACCCAACCGGTGGTTTTACCCAAGTACTTACCCGGCTTGGAGGTTTTACGCTGCAGCATGACAATCTCGCGGGGAACGACGGGCGGCTTGGCGAGCTTTAGTCCCCCTCGTTCGCCCACGGCTAAATCGACGCCCCACTCATCGCACCAGTCACCAATATCCAACGACGGATGCCCTTCATGGGCCAACAGTTCGGACACATCAAAACCGATTCCACCTGCACCAATGACCGCAACTTTACGACCAACGCGCTGTGGGGATTCAATAGCTTCAGCGTAGCTAAGCACTTTGCTATGGTCGTGTCCCGGCAGCGTTAACTCGCGGGGCTGCACGCCAGTGGCCATCACCACCTCATCGAAGGATGCAAGCACGTCAGCAGTGGCAGCGGTGTTCAAACGTACCTCTACGGCATATTTTTCAAGCATCACACGGTAGTAGCGCAGGGTTTCGTTGAACTCTTCTTTGCCGGGGATTTTACGGGCGTAGTTAAACTGCCCGCCCAGCTCACTGCGCCGCTCAAACAGCACCACGACGTGGCCACGGCTGGCAGCTGTCACTGCGGTTGCCAATCCCGCAGGCCCGCCTCCCACCACGGCCACCCGCTTGGGCGTTTGGGTAGGTTCAATGACCAGCTCGGTTTCGTGACAGGCGCGAGGATTGACCAAGCAAGAGGTCAGTTTGCCTGCAAAGGTGTGGTCCAGACAGGCTTGGTTACAGGCAATACAGGTATTAATTTCTTCCGCCAAGCCCTCCTCGGCTTTACGCACCCAGGCGGGATCGGCCAAAAAGGGCCGCGCCATGGAGACCATATCCGCATGGCCTGCTGCCAGCACACGCTCAGCTATCTCAGGCATATTGATTCGGTTGGTAGTAATGAGCGGGATGGAGAGTGCCGATTTAATACGATGAGTTACTTCGGTAAAGGCGGCGCGCGGCACGCTGGTGACAATGGTAGGCACTCTTGCCTCATGCCAGCCAATACCTGTGTTGATGACGTTTGCCCCAGCTACCTCAATCGCCTGCCCAAGGGTAACGACCTCTTCCCAGGTGCTACCCTCTTCCACCAAATCGATCATTGAGAGTCGGAAGATGATGACAAAACGCTCGCCCACCGCTTCGCGTACCCGGCGCACAATCTCGACGGCAAAGCGCATACGGTTCTCAAATGCTCCGCCCCACTCATCGTCGCGTTGATTAGTACGCGTACAGATAAACTGATTGATCAAATAGCCTTCTGAACCCATTACTTCGACGCCATCATAGCCAGCCTGTTGAGCCAACTGAGCACAGCGCACATAGTCGGCGATTTGCTGCTCAACCTCTTCGCTACTCAATGCTCTTGGCATAAACGGATTGATCGGCGCCTGGATAGCAGAAGGCGCGACCAAGTCAGGGGAATAGGCGTAGCGCCCCGCGTGGAGAATTTGCATACACAGATGCCCACCCTCGGCATGCACCGCGTCAACCACTTGGCGGTGCTCTGACAGCTGCGCTTCATTGGTAAGCGCATGGGCTCCCTGAAAAACCGCGCCTTCTGCATTGGGTGCAATGCCGCCAGTAACGATCAGGCTAACTCCCTCCCGTGCCCGCTCAGCATAAAAAGCGGCTAAGCGTTCAAAGCCATTAGGCGCCTCTTCCAAATTGGTATGCATTGAACCCATCAATACGCGATTGGGCAGCGTTAAATGGCCAATCGTCAGCGGGCGAAAAAGATGCGGATAGGCGGGCGCACGGGTCATCACGGTACTCCTTGATATTATTAGCGACACTATTATTAAAGCATTCAAACAAGCGTATGACATCCTGAACATCACGTATAGCCCCCACAGCTCTTGCCCAAAGGCTAAATCCGCGTCACATTACCCGGCTAACGATAAGGAACCGTCGCTATGCCCTTGATTTACTTTTTGCCGCCGCTGGCTACTGTGCTTATTTGGTCAGGCAATATGACCATTAACCAGCTTAGCGTAGGCGCTATTGCACCCAGCAGCATCGCATTTCTACGCTGGCTGCTGGCACTCGTCGTCATGACACCGTTTGTACTTCCCGCCGTGTTACGCCATCGCGATGAAATTCGTCGTCAATGGCCCAAGCTAGCGCTGCTGGGCTTACTCGGTATGGGGCTATGGCAAGGGCTGGCCTATGTGGCCGCCGAGACGACGACCGCCACCAACATGGGCATTCTGGCTGCCATGGTGCCGTTGCTCACCGTGCTGCTCAGCGCGCTGATACTTCGCGAACCACCATCACTGGGTGGCGTGTTGGGCGGTGTCCTTGCCTTTATAGGCGTCACCGTATTGCTAGGGCGTGGAAATCCGTTGTCACTGTTACAGCTCCAGGTCGCCTTTGGCGATGCACTCATGGTGGTGGCGGCTACCTGCTATGCACTGTATGGCGTGATGCTGAAACGCTGGTCGATGAACTTACCGCCGTGGGTAATGCTCTACGTCCAAGTCTGTTTTGCCGTTTTGATCTTATTGCCGCCTTATCTGATGGGTCCAATGACACCCATCGACGGCCAGAATATTGGCTTAATTCTATATGCGGGGATTCCTGCCTCTATCATTACTACGTTTTTATGGATGCGCGCGGTGCGTCAAATTGGCGCCAACCAATCGAGTATTTTTATCAATTTAATGCCCCTGTTTAGTGCGCTGATTGCCATGGCTTTTTTGGGCGAACGGGTATCTGGCTTTCACTTCGCCGGCGGGCTGCTCATTCTTGCGGGCGTGATCATGGCGCAAACACTAACCCGACCATTAACACGCGAGATAACCTCTGATAAGCCGAGCAGCGCTCGATAATGATAGAATTGTATTTTACGCCTAACGCTGGGAAACCCTGATATGTCCCTGGAAGAACTGCATCTTAATCTGCGCAACCTAATGAGCGATGACTACGATCAGCTCAAGACATTGATGGACGCTGTCTATCGGGATATCGGCGGCGCATGGCCGAAGCTCACGATCGACAAGCTCATTCAAGAGTTTCCTGATGGTCAAATTGCCATAGAAGACGATGGCATCCTGGTAGGCGTGGCCCTCACGGTACGAGTGGATTATGACGAATTCTCAAATCCTCATAAGTACGATGATCTAATCGGGCACCGTGAAATCATCCTCAATGATGAGGATGGCGACGCCATGTACGGGCTGGATGTGCTCATCCACCCTGACTACCGAGGTTACCGCTTGGGTCGTCGCCTTTATGAAGCGCGCAAAGAGCTGTGCCGCTCCATGAACCTGCGAGCCATTCTGGCCGGTGGGCGTATTCCTGAGTATCACCAGCACGCCCATGAACTCACGCCAGCTGAATACATTGATAAAGTCTCACGCAAAGAGATTTATGACCCGATTCTCTCTTTCCAACAGGCCAACGACTTCCAGGTAAAGCGCCTGCTGCGCAAATACCTGCCGGAAGATGAGGAGTCGCGCGGCTATGCGACCCTGTTAGAGTGGAATAATATTCTGTTTGAGCCCGCTGCCAGCGTGCTCGACAACCGCCCTACCCAAGTGCGTGTAGGCGCCGTACAGTGGCAAATGCGTGAATTTGCCTCGGTGGAAGCAGCCCTACAGCAGATTGAGTACTTTGTTGATGCGCTGTCTGACTATCAAAGTGATTTTGCCGTTTTCCCGGAGCTGTTTAACGCGCCATTAATGGGGCTTCAAGATCGCGCCGCTCAGCAGGATCAGATGGGCGCTATACGCTTCCTGGCCGGTTTCACCGAGCGCTTTAAAACCGAGCTGTCGCGTATGGCGGTGTCGTACAACATCAATATCGTTGGCGGCTCAATGATTGAGGTCGGCGATGACGACCGGCTGTATAACATCGCGTACCTGTTCCACCGGGACGGCAGCGTTGAGCGCCAGGCCAAGCTACACATTACCCCCCAAGAACGCCGCGACTGGGTGATTGAGGGTGGCGATGAGCTGCAGGTATTCGATACCGACGCGGGGCGCGTGGGTATTCTTATCTGCTACGACGTGGAATTCCCCGAACTTGGCCGCCTGCTGGCCGACCAAGACATGGACATTCTCTTCGTGCCCTTCTGGACGGATACTAAAAATGGTTACCTGCGCGTACGCCACTGTAGTCAGGCGCGGGCAATTGAAAACGAATGCTACGTCGTGCTCTGTGGCAGCGTCGGCAACCTGCCCTCAATTGAAAACCTAGACATCCAGTACGCGCAATCAGCGGTGTTCTCGCCCTCTGATTTCGCCTTCCCTCATGATGCTGTATTGGCTGAAACGACCCCTAACACCGAGATGATTTTCTTCTCGGATCTGGACCTCACGCGCCTAACAGTAGTACGTGCCGAAGGCTCGGTGACCAACCTTAAAGACCGCCGCAAAGATCTGTTTGATCTACGCTGGCGCGACTGGTCATGGAAGTCGGGTGCTAATCTTGAGGAGTGAATGGTGAATCGTGAGAAGAATCACCAACGCCATTCATAGCGACAACAACGCCGCCCATTGGGCGGCGTTGTTGTTAGAAATAAAATATAAATGTTGATGGGTTTAATCAGGCCACACAAGGTGCGCTGGCACGCGGCCTTTGGCATCGAACAGCACGCCCTCATCGCGTAATTTGCGGTGCTGGCGCTCGGCGCCACCGTGATCGGCAAGCTTCAAAGAGGATGCAATGACGCGGTGCCAAGGCAACTGATGGCCATCCGGCAGGTGACGCATCGCCGAGCCTACCATTCTGGGCGTGGCCCCTTCTGTCATTGCAGCGATACGGCCATAGGTCGTTACACGACCAGGCGGAATTTGATCGACAATCGTATAAATTTGTTCGAGCAGTTCCGGCCGAGCCATGTAACGTTATCCTTTTAATCCGTGACCGTGCTTATTTCAGCACTCGTGCCAGTACTTATAAACCCTCAACCAGTTGATCAATGGCCTGGAAAGCCTCTTTGAGCGACGCGTCACGTTGCTCGCCGCCCATGTTAAGGCCTTCTGCAAATACCACGTCGACGTCGCTAATCCCCATCAAACCGAGCATGGTTTTAAGATGAGGCGTCTGACTGTCAAACTCGGTGCCCGCGTATTGACCACCACGCGCTGCAAGAATAATCGCGCGCTTACCTTCCACTAACCCTTGAGGACCATTTTCAGTATAGCGGAACGTTTCACCAGCGCGCAGCACTCGGTCAAACCATGCTTTTAGCTGCGAAGGGATACCCAGGTTGTACATTGGCACCGCAATGACCAGCACGTCATTGGCCCGCAACTCAGCTAACAGCTCGTCCGAGCGCGCGGCTAGCGCCTGTTGCTCAGCGGTACGCTCGGCAGCCGCCACCTGCCAGGCACCTAGCTCGCTAAGATCCAGGTGGGGCAGCGAATGTTTCACCACGTCACGCTGGGTTAGCTCGATAGTAGTGCGGGTGCTGGCCTGCTTAACAAAATGGTTTGCCAGCGCATTGGATTGGCCATTTTCAGCCAAAATGGAAGAGGTAATTACCAGGGCACGCGTCATTGGAACTCCTAAGAAAGGTAAGGGTTGGAATGAGCGCTATTCTACGGTGCTTCTGGCAAAGCAAAAGCGCAACGTTTTCAGACTTATATTCGACAAAATCGAATCATGCAGATGTGTTCCGACATTACGTATTCCGTAGTCCAACAAACGAGCAAACGGAGCATGCCTAATCCTTCATTCGATTGAGTCGCAAAGCCGTTGCCAAACCAGCGCGGCATCCTCCCCCACCTGACGACGGCTTGGCCGTACCAGCCAAAAACGCTCGTCGCTCTGCACACTTAGTGCGAAAGGCGCCACCAGATCCGTGCGCTGCTCCATTAAACGTCGATGGGTAAGCGCGATCCCGCCGCTCTGGCTGGCTAATGCCAATGTCATGGCTTGATTGTCGCAGGCCAGAGACCGGCACTGCGCTTCCAAATATGCCACTCCTGCTTCCTGCAGCCATCCTGGCCAACCAACACCAAATCCCGTTGCATGAAGCAATGTATGCCCCGCCAAATCAGCTGGTGTCGTTAGACGTTCAGCCAGCGCAGGCGAACACACCGGTAACAACTGCTCTTTACCCAGTGGATGCATTTCTACGCCCGTCCACTCCCCTTTACCGTAACGAATTTCGATATCCGCCCCTTCAGGACCAAAGTCATCCGGCCAGATAGCACTCACTACCCGGATGGCTACCTGCGGGTAGGCACGATGGAACGCAATTAAGCGCGGCGCCAGCCACGACTGCTGGATCACCGGTGTTGTGCGCAGCGTGACCGGCTGTTCAGACGTACTCCCAAAAACTTCCAAAGTACCTTCACTAATACGCACAAAGGCATCGTGAATACTCGGCAACCACGCTTGCCCAGCGGGAGTCAGCGTCAGGCTACGAGCGTGGCGCACAAAGAGTTTCTGCCCCACACGATCCTCAAGCAGACGAACACGCTGACTGATCGCCGCTTGGGTAACGCCCAGCTCATTGCCTGCGGCGGTAAAGCTCAATGTACGTGCGGCAGACTCAAAGGCTTGTAACCATAAAAGTGGCGGAAACTGGCTCATGAAAAAGTAACCTATAAGTTAAACGATGCCTCAGGGGCTAGATTAATCGTTTGTCACTGCCGCGACTACTCCTCATCCTTAACTGGCACTTACCCACAAGCCGCTGGGGCACTACTGCTAAGTGAGCGGTTAGGAGTTTTAATGAATAGCGCGACACAAATCACCCCCATGACACCCCATTCCCATGCCCCTGAGATGGGCGAATTAACGCCCTATCAGACGGGGCCGGCGTTGACGAAAGCAACGCTGACACAAATGGGCGTAGCGCTTGAATGGCAAGACGGTCAGCAAACGACCCTCCCGCTTCGTTGGTTGCGCGATCACTGTGCCTGCGAAGAGTGCCGCCACCCGCAGACCCGGGAGAGGCTTTACCTGCCGCTGGAAGCTATTGATAAGCCGCCCAGCGTTTCTCTGCTTGAAGGGCATCTGTATTTACAGTGGCAGGATGACCACTTAAGTGCATTCCATGGCGGCTGGCTCTATCAGCGCCGCCCGGAGGCATTGCGACCCTCAGCACTCCCCACTATTAAGGCCTGGGAAGATAACTTCACCCCCAAGCGAGTACGCCACAGCGACTTTTTAACGCCTGAGGGCGAAAAAGCCTGGCTTACCGCCATGCTGCAGGATGGGCTGGCACTGATCACCGACGGCCCCCTAGCAGAAGAAGAGGTCAGTCGCCTCGCTGAGCGCATTGGCCCACTGCGCGCGACCAATTTTGGCGCTCGTTTTGACGTGCGCTCTAAGCCAAATCCTAATAACGCGGCCTACACTGCGGTGGGATTACCGCTACATATTGATTTACCTAACTGGCGGCAACCGCCGGACATTCAATTGCTCTACTGCTTGCAGAACGGGGCCAGCGGTGGCGAATCCCTATTTGCCGATGGCGCTCGCGTAGTAGACGCCTTGCGCCAACAAGCCCCTGACGCCTTAACGATCCTCAGTGAGACGCCCATTGATTTTCGTTTTCAGGATGAAACCCACGATATTGCCACCCGCGCACCGGTTGTTTCACTGGATGCAGCAGGCCACCTGGTAGAGATTCGCATGAACAACTGGATCCGCGATGCCCTGCACATCCCTGTGGAGCAGATGGACGCTTGGTACAGCGCCTACGCCCTACTCTGGAAACTGTTTCATAGCGAAGCGCACCAGCTAGAGTTCACCCTTCTTCCCGGGCAGATGGTCGCTTTTGATAACCGCCGCGTACTGCACGGGCGGCGTGAATTCGATCCCAATAGCGGCGCGCGCCATTTACAGGGCACTTATTTAGACCGCGACATGCTGGCTTCACGCTTGAGAGTGCTAGCGCGCGACCAATAGCACTCAACCGGATAGCAATATTAGTTTGATAATAAAACCTAGCAAGGAGATCGTATGACGCACCTTAAACCTCTCGCATCAGGCATTGCCTTTGCCACCGCCGCGCTATTCGCCACGGCGGCCCATGCCGATGACCAAACCCTCGATTTTGGCGTTCCCGCCTGGCCAGGCATAACCGTCAAAACCGCCATTGCTGAACAGCTTTTAAATCCATTAGGTTACGAAACCAACACGCATGAAATTGGCCTGCAAGTCATCTACCAGGGTATCGAAAGTGGTGATATCGACGCCTTCCTGGGAGCTTGGCTGCCGGCACAGCGGGAAATGTTCAATCCCCGCAAAGCGTCGGGGGTGTTAATAGACGTCGCCAATAACGTTGATGGCGCACAAATGACCTTGGCGGTACCTGAATATCTGTATGAGAGCGGCATTCAGAGTTTTGCCGACCTGGATGAGCACCGCGACCAATTCAATGGCCAAATCCATGGCTTTGGCGCAGGTTCAGCCGCCAGCGAAATTCTCCATGAAGCCATTGATAATGACACCTGGGGGCTCGGAGACTGGCGCCTGGTGGATACCAGTGAAGTAGGTATGCTGTCAGCCGCACGCGATGCCATCTCCCGGGAAGAGGCCATTGTCTGGGTAGGCTGGACACCCCATTGGATGAATCTTGACCTCCCCATGCGTTACTTGGACGACCCCAAAGATCTGTTCGGCGAGAACAACGGTGAAAGCGAGGTCCTGACGCTACTGCGCAGCGGCTATGCCGATGCAAACCCCAACATAGTCACGTTCTTTGAACAGTTCACTTTTAGCGCCGAAGAGCAGAGCTGGATGATTCAAGCGTTCGGTCAAGAAGAGCAAGACCTGAGCGATGTCGCTCAGCAGTGGATCAGCGACCACCCTGAGCGCATCGAAGCCATGCTAGCCGATGTCACCACCTCTGACGGCGAACCCGCCTGGCCAGTGATTGAAGCGAGCTTAAGCTTATAAGCTGAGTTTTCACCACCTTTAACGCTCTTCACAGCCGTTCAATGTGGCTAACAAACGCCGCGGCCCACCATGGTCGCGGTGCTCGCCAAGCCATAACCCCTGCCAAGTGCCCAGCGCCAATCGGCCATCTCTTACTGCCAGGGTCAGCTGTGTGCCCATAAGGCTTGCCGCTACATGAGCAGGCATATCGTCAGGTCCTTCCAGGGTGTGGCGAAAATAGGGTAAATCTTCAGGTACCAGCCGACGCACAAAGGCATCTAAATCATGGCGCACGTCCGGGTCAGTGTTTTCGTTCAGCGTTAACGAGGCGGAGGTATGCATCAGTTGAAGATGCAGTGTACCGATATGGCAGTCGCTTAAGCGTGTCAGTGCACTCGCCACGTCATCGGTAATTAAATGAAAACCACGGGGCACTTCTGGCAAATAAATCTCTTGCTGTAACCACATAAACACTCCTTTGCTGTTAATTACACGGGCACGTCATCACCAGCGTGCTCTTATTGTGTGGCAAACTAACGCTATTCAGCCTGACACTATTCACTTCTTAACATAGTCGATAAGCGATGATTAACCGCTGGTTAAATCGATTGACCCCACAACCATTACCTGCTGCTGAATGGCAGGCGGCCAAGAGGCGGGTGGCCCTTCTTGCCACACTATCCGAGGCAGACGCGGAGCGCTTGGGCCAACGGGCTTGGCATTTTTTACAGCACAAGCGTATTACCCTGCACACAGAGCTGTCGGATACGCCTTTTGATCTCGCCGCACAGTTAGTCTTGGCGGGTCAGGCCTGTTTACTTACCCTAGGCTGGACAGACGCCGAACATCAAGAAGCCTTTGCCAATGTGCATGAGATAATTATTCTGCCCGATGGGTTCAGCCGTCAGGTAGAAGAGTTGGATGAAATGGGGGTGGTTCATCTGTACAACGATACCCTAGCGGGGGAGACCTCTTACCAGGGGCCGGTCGTTCTATCGTTTACCGATCTTATGAACAGCGGTGATTTCACCGGCTTTAACGTGCTGATTCATGAACTGGCGCATAAACTCGACATGGGCAACTCCATTGATACCGACGGCTTCCCCCCGCTACCCCGGGAAATAAGCGCCAGCGAATGGCATCGCGTCTTTACCAGCGTATGGGACGACCTCAATCAACGTCTGGCGCGCGGCGAGACACCTGCCATTGATGACTATGCAGCCAGCCATCCCGGTGAGTGTTTTGCGGTCTGCTGTGAGGTGTTCTTTAGTGCTCCCGCCACGTTAGAGGATGCCTACCCCACACTTTATGGCCTACTCTGCCGGTACTTTAACCAGCACCCATTACCAAGATTTACCGACATGGAGAGCACTCAATGAAAACACTGCTAGGAAGCAGCTTGGTCAGCGTGGCACTACTCACTGGTTGCACCGGCATTCCGGATGGCACCCAACCCGTCACGGGGTTCGAGTTGGAGCGCTATTTGGGCGATTGGTACGAAATAGCCCGCTTGGACCACTCTTTCGAGCGCGGACTTGACTGTGTCACCGCCAACTACAGCCTGCGTGACGATAATGGCGTTCGTGTCATTAACCGCGGCTACAATTTCGACGATCAAGAGTGGAATGAAGCCGAAGGACGCGCCTACTTTATTGACGACGAAAGCGTTGGACGCCTAAAAGTAAGCTTTTTTGGCCCCTTCTACGGTGGCTATAACGTGATTGAGCTGGATGATGATTACCAATGGGCACTGGTGGCTGGCCCTAATCGCGACTACCTGTGGATACTGTCACGCACACCAGAGATGGACAGCGCTACAGAAACCCGTCTTCGTGAAAGGGCCGCCGAACTAGACTTCCCCACTGATGAGCTGATTGATGTTAGCCAAAGTGAAGCGTGTCCTGGTCGGTAAACCCTTAACTTTCCGGCAGGAGCGAAACCCTCCCTGCCATCTCCCGCTGAACAAACTCAACAAAAGCGCGCTGCCGAGCAGGTACATGGCGGCGCAGCTCATACACTGCATAAAAATCCGCCCGCACACCCTGCCAGCCAGGCAGCAGTTCAACTAACGCACCGCTGGCAAGATGCTCGTTAACGTCCCACCAAGAGCGCAACATCACGCCATGGCTATCCAGCGCCAACCGCGTAATGACCTCTCCATCATTGCTAGCCAATCGACCACTGACTTTTACTGTCTGAACCTTTGCAGGTTGATCAACTTGCTCGAACCTCCACAGTGGAAAGTCACTGTCATTTTCACGAATCACCAGGCAGTCATGTTGCAGCAGATCGGCGGGCACTTGCAGCGTTGGCGCTTTGGCAATGTAAGCCGGTGACGCACAGAGCACCCGCCGATTGGCCAAAATACGTCGGGCAACCAAGCGAGACTCCGGGGGTTCGCCAACGCGAATACCGATATCAAAACCGTGATCGCTCAGATTAAGCGGAAAATTGGTGAGCTCTAACCACCCTTCCACCTCAGGGTGCTCGGTGCAAAAACGCGACAGCAGCGGCGCGATATGGCGACGGCCAAAGCCAAAGGTCGCGTTAACCCGCAGACGGCCACTCAGCGCTTGATTGGCTTTCTCACCCAATGAGTTTTCCAGTTCGCTCAACTCGTCCAAAATCAGCGCACCGCGAGCAGCGTAGCGCTCGCCCTCGGCGGTCAGCGTTAAACGTCGCGTGGTACGTGCGGCTAGCTCCACCCCCAAGCGAGCCTCCAACAACTTTAGCCGCTTACTCACTGCCGACAGCGAAAGCCCTAATTCACGAGCAGTGCCCGTTAAGCTACCGGCTCGGGCCAAGTGCTGAAAAAATGCCAAATCATCCAGGTAAGCCATACCATCCCTCAGCCACTCTATACTTATAAGCAATAATAGCTTGAATAATAGCCTGATTATCTCCGTCAAAATAGCCGCTACACTCTATTCACAACTCACCATTCACTACTCACGAGCACGCTGCATAACTAACAAGATAAGGAGTCACTACCATGGCCCATCGTATTGCCATTATTGCTGGCGACGGCATCGGTACCGAAGTCATGCCCGAAGGCGTCCGCGCCCTGGAGGCTACCGCCAAGCGGTTTAATATTGATCTTGAGTTCACTACCTTTGAGTTTGGTAGCTGCGACTACTATCTCGAACACGGCAAAATGCTACCGGATGACTGGTTCGAGCAGTTAAAAGGGTTTGATGCGCTGTTTTACGGTGCCGTGGGCTGGCCCGATAAAGTACCAGACCATATTTCGCTGTGGGGCTCTCTACTTCAGTTCCGCCGCCGCTTTGACCAGTACATCAACCTGCGCCCCTGCAAGCTCATGCCCGGCATTAAAAGCCCCTTGGCAGGTCGCGAACCCGGTGACATCGACTTTTATGTAGTGCGGGAAAACACCGAGGGCGAGTACTCAAGCGTTGGCGGCAAAATGTTTGAAGGCACCGACCGAGAAGTGGTTATTCAAGACACGGTAATGACCCGCACCGGCGTTGACCGGGTGCTGAAATACGCCTTTGAACTGGCCCAGACTCGTCCGCGTAAAAAGCTGACCTCGGCAACTAAGTCCAACGGCATTTCTATCACCATGCCCTACTGGGATGAGCGCGTGGTCGAAATGGCCAAAGGCTACCCGGAGATCGCCGTGGATAAATTCCATATCGATATCCTAACCGCCAACTTCGTTCTGCATCCTGACTGGTTCGACGTGGTGGTGGGCAGCAACCTGTTCGGCGACATCCTGTCTGACCTAGGCCCCGCTTGCACCGGCACTATCGGCATTGCCCCTTCAGCCAACATCAACCCAGAAGGCCACTTTCCAAGTCTGTTTGAACCCGTGCATGGCAGCGCGCCAGATATCGCCGGGAAAGGTATCGCCAACCCGATCGGCCAGATCTGGTCCGGCGCCATGATGCTGGAACATCTAGGCTATAAAGAAGCCGGTGATGCAATGGTCACCGCTATTGAGGCAGTATTAAGCGAAGGCGACAGCCAAGTGCTCACCCGCGATGTAGGCGGCCAGGGCACTACCGCAAGCCTAGGCAAGGCGAT